>JANYKR010000218.1 GCA_025358155.1 Betaproteobacteria bacterium | reverse complement strand
GGTGGTCTCGTAGCCGCTCATGCCCGGCATCTGCAAGTCCATCAACACGGCATCGAACCGCTGACCTGCTGCCGCCCGCTCGGCCACGGCCGCAAGGGCCTGCGGACCGGCGCTGGCCTCGGTGACCAGCACCCCCCACTGCTCCAGCACGGCCACCGCGATGATCATGTTGACCGGGTTGTCCTCCACCAGCAGCACACGGGCACCGCGCAGCCGGGCATCGGCTTCGGCCGGTGGTGCCAGCAGCTGGGCCGGTGCTGGCAGTGCCTGCAGCGGCAGCTCGGCGTAAAAGCAGCTGCCCTGGCCCGGTTGACTGGTCAAACCCACGCTGCCGCCCATCAACTGGGCCAGTTCACGGCATATCGACAAGCCCAGACCAGTGCCGCCATGGCGCCGGGTGATGGACTCATCGGCCTGGGTGAAGGGCTCGAACAGGCGTGCCTGGGTTGCCGCAGCGATGCCGGGGCCGGTGTCATGCACCTCCAGCCGCAGCCCGATGCCGGGCAGGCTCAGCACCGCCAGCCCGACCCTGCCGTTGGGTGTGAACTTGAGCGCATTGTTGAGAAAATTGGCCGCGATCTGGCGCAGGCGCAATGCATCACCTTGCACCCAGACCGGCAGCGCCGGGTCGATCCGGGCTTCAAAAGCCAAGCCCTGGCTCGCTGCCAGCGACGCGAAGCCTTGCGCCAGGGTGTGCAGCAGGGCGTGCAGATCGAAGGGCGCAGACTCCAACTGCAACTTGCCGGCTTCGATCTTGGCGACGTCCAGAATGTCGGTCAGCGTGGCGGCGAGCTGCTCGGCGCTGTCGCTGATCTGGCTCAGCAGCTGGTGCTGGCGCTCCGCCGACAGGCCGGGCGCACTGGCCAGCCGCGCCAGCCCGAGCACACCGCTCAAGGGCGTGCGGATTTCGTGGCTGGCGTTGGCCAGGAACGCACTCTTGGCGTGGTTGGCAGCTTCGGCCGCGTCACGCGCCCGGGCCAGGTCTTGCTCGGCGCGGCGCGCCAGGGTCACGTCTTCACTGATCCAGATCGTGCCGTTGGTGCTCGGGTTTTGCGGGTCGATGGCCTTGGCGCGCAGCCGCACCACAAACGGATCGCCGTCGCGGCGCCGGGTGTTGAACTCCACGTCCACCGCCTCGCCCCGCAGCAGGGCGGGGCCGATCTGGTGCAGCAGGCGCTCGTACTCGGCATCGTCGGCGCAGGCCAAACGGTTGGGCTGGCCGATCAGCGCGCCGGGCGGCCAGCGGTAAATCTGCTCGAACTGGGCATTGGCCATCACAAAATGGTGGTCTCGGGTAAAGGCGATGCCGACCGATGCGTTGGCCAGAATCGCCTCGCGCTCCAGGCGCACCCGGCTGGCCTCCGACACATCGCGGCCGTTGAGCAACAGGTAGTCTTGACCGTCACTCTCAAAACGGATGCCCGATATCAGCAGCGCCAGCACCTGGCCAGATCGGGTGACGAAGTGGATCAAGCGGTCCTGCACGGCCCCGTTCTCGGTGATCGACTGCAGCAGGGACTTGCGGTCTGCGGGGTCGTGCCAGATGCCGAGCTCGATCGAGCTGCGGCCCTCGACCTCGGCCCGCTGGTGGCCCAGCAGGCGGCAAAAGCTGTCGTTGACCATCACGTAGCGACCGCTTTGCAGGTCGGTCAAGGTGATGAGGTCGGGGCTGAGCGTGACCACCCGGTCCAGCAGCGACTGCGAACGTGCCAGCGCCTCGGCCGCCGCGCGCTGTTCGGCCTCGGTCGCCGCCAGCGCCTGCTGGGTCCGCAGTTCGCCAGTGACATCGCGCGCCACGCCCCAGTAGCCGATGAAATGGCCCTTGGCATCAAAACGCGGCTCGCCGCTGGCCAGGTAATGGCGCGGCTGCCCCGACGCCCCTTGCCAGCGCAAGGCCATGTCTCGCAGGCTGACGCGGGACTCCAGCCCGGCCCGCAGCAAGTCGATGTTGTCCTCGTCGAACTGCAGGCCCGGAACGTCCCAGGGCAAATGGCCGATCGGGCCGGGCAAGGGGGCAAAGCGGCCCGCAGCGTCGCGCCAGGACAAGTGGCTCAGGCGCAGCGCTGGGTCGGTCTCCCAGTAGGCACTGGTGGCGATGCCCAGCAGCGTGCGAAAGCGCTGCTCACGCGCGTCGGCCGCCCGCAGATGCTGACGCAACAGCCGGGCCAGGCCGCGACCCATCAGCGCGCCGGCGGCCATGCCGGCCCACAGCACCACCAGCCGCGACGCAAACGGCGGTACACCCGAGGGCTGCGGCAGCCAGCCGCTGCGTTCGGCCGCACCCAGTGCCAGCGTGGCGGCCACCGACATCAGCAGGCTGGCCCAGCCCACCCGCGCGGAGCCCACGGCGTTGGCCAGCAGCACCAGCAGGCTCAGCAACACCAGCCCCGGTGCTTGCAAGCCCCAGCCGGTGGCCAGCCCCACGGCAGCCAGCAGCCACGGCGTCAGCAGCACCAGCGGTGCCAGCAGGCTGAAAATCCGCTCCCGCGACAGCCGCAGACACAGGCCGAACCCGAGTGCCAGTGTGGCATTGACCGCCACCCGCACCCCTTGGGCGCCCGGCTGCAGCACTTCACCCGACAGCAGCGCAAAGGCCACGCCCAGTGTGGCCACCAGGCTGGTGATGGCGAAAAAGGCCCGCAGCAGGCTGAACTGCATCGCGTCGTGCAGGTCGAGCTCGGGTGAGGCAGGGGTGTTGGCAGTGACCACGGCGATCTGGCAGTGTCGCAGCAAGTGACGGCGCCCTACACCTGTGAAGCACCCTCGCGCCGGCCCAATTGCGGCGATTGACCGTAGCCGCTGACCGGCAGGCCGCTGCCTCAGCGTGCCGCGTTCAACGCGCGACGGGTGGTGTCGGCCACCGCCCGGGCGGCGCTGGCAAAGTCGGCTCCCGCCGAGGCGTACAGCACGGCACGCGATGAGTTGACGATGATCGGGCCGCTGCTGTGGGCCGCGCCGGGCGCCTGGCTGCCGCGCCAGCCGGCTTGCACGGTGGCCTGGGCGTCACCGCCCTGCGCCCCGACACCCGGAATCAGCAGTGGCAGGCTGGGGGCCAGCGCCCGCACCCGGGCAATCTCGGCCGGAAACGTGGCGCCCACCACCAGGCCGAGCTGGCCGCTGCGGTTCCAGGGGCCAGCGGCCAGCCGGGCGATGTGCTCGAACAGCCGGTCGCCGGGCTGGCTGCAGCTGGCCGTGGCTGCCGCTGCGGGGCTGCCGGGGCCTGGCGATCCGTCCCCGCCGCCGCCCGCCAGACGCTGCGCCTGCAGGTCGCTGCCGCCGGGGTTGCTGGTGCGGCAGAGCAGGAACAAGCCCTTGCCGGGGTACTTGAAATAGGGCTCGATCGAATCGAAGCCCATGAAAGGCGACAGCGTCAGCGCGTCGGCCTGGTAGCGCTCGAAGGCCTCGGCCGCGTACATCGCGGCGGTCGCGCCGATGTCACCGCGCTTGGCGTCCAGGATCACCGGGACGCCGGGCGCCACCCGCTTGATGTGGGCCATCAGCCGTTCGAGCTGGTCCTCGGCGCGGTGCGCCGCAAAGTAGGCGATCTGGGGCTTGAAAGCGCTGACCAGGTCGTGGGTGGCGTCGACGATGGCCGCGCAGAACTCGAAGATGCGCGACGCATCGCCGCGCCAGGCGCCGGGGAACCTGGCCGGCTCCGGGTCCAGCCCCACGCACAGCATCGAACCGGCGCGTCGCTCGGCGGCTTGGAGCTGGTCGGTGAAGGTCATGGTGCAGCCCTTTGTTCTGTTAAATCCCACGTGCCAGCGTCGCCGCCAGCCCGGTGTAGCTGGCCGGTGTCATCAGCAGCAGCCGGGCCTTGTCGGCATCGGGCAGCGCCAGCGCGGCAACAAAGCCCTGCATCAGCTCACGCGTCATCGGCTGGCCGCGGGTGAAGGCCTTGAGCTGCTCGTAGGGCTCGGGCAGGCCGTGGCGGCGCATCACCGTCTGCACCGCTTCGGCCATCACCTCCCAGGCGTTGTCGAGGTCAGCGGCGAGGGCGTTGGCGTTGACCTCCAGTTTGTCGAGGCCGCGTGCCAGCGAGTCCAGCCCGAGCAGCGCATAGCCCAGCGCCACGCCCATGTTGCGCAGCACGGTGCTGTCGGTCAGGTCACGCTGCCAGCGGCTGACCGGCAGCTTCTGGCTCAGGTGCGTCAGCAGCGCACTGGCCAGGCCGAAGTTGCCCTCGGCGTTCTCGAAATCGATCGGGTTGACCTTGTGCGGCATGGTCGAGCTGCCGACCTCGCCGGCCTTGAGCCGCTGCTTGAAGTAGCCCAGCGAAACATAACCCCAGACGTCGCGGCTCCAGTCGATCAGGATGGTGTTGGAGCGGGTGACCGCGTCGAACAGCTCGGCCATCGTGTCGTGCGGCTCGATCTGGGTGGTGTAGGGGTTGAAGACCAGACCGAGCCGGTCTTCGACCACCCAGCGGGAGAAGGCCGGCCAGTCGTGATCGGGGTAGGCGGCGAGGTGGGCGTTGTAGTTGCCCACCGCGCCGTTCATCTTGGCCAGCAGCGCAACGGCGGCGATGCGGGCCCGCGCCGTGACCAGCCGGGCGGCGACGTTGGCCACCTCCTTGCCCACGGTGGTGGGGCTGGCGGTCTGGCCGTGGGTGCGGCTGAGCATCGGCAGGTCCGCCAGCGCCACCGCCATCTGGCGCAGCTTGGCGATCACCTTGTCGAGCGCCGGCAGCAGCACCTGCTCTCGGGCGGCCTTGAGCATGAGCGCGTGGCTGGTGTTGTTGATGTCCTCGCTGGTGCAGGCAAAGTGCACAAACTCGCCCGCCGCCTCCAGTTCGGCATGGCCCTTGAAGCGGGCCTTGAGCCAGTACTCCACCGCCTTGACATCGTGGTTGGTGGTGCGCTCGATGTCCTTGATGGCCTGGGCATCGGGCTCGGAGAAGCGCAGCACCAGCGAGCGCAGGTAGCCGCGCGAGGTCTCGGTCAGCGGCTTGAACTCAGCAAATCCGGCATCCGAGAGCGCGATGAACCATTCCACCTCGACCTGCACCCGCCGGTGCATCAGCCCGAACTCGGACATCAGCGGGCGCAATGCAGCCAGTCGCGGGGCATAGCGGCCATCCAGGGGCGACAGGGCGGACAGGGCAGAGTGGGTCATCGTGGCGGTGCGCGGAGCGCGCCCAGGGCAGGCGGTGGAGCGGGATGCGGTGCGGGCCCGGAAGTGGCGCGTAACGGTAGATTTTAGGGGTCCGCTCAGGCCTGCAAATCGGCTTGCCAGCCGGTTCGCCGACCCCGCTGAGCCCAGGGCCTCAAGCCTCGGCGAAGTACCGGGTCACGCAGCGCGCCAACTGCAGGCGCGGTGTGCGCTGCAGCGCGCACAGCAAACCGAAGGGCACGCTGGCGGCAAACCGGCGCTGCACCTCGCCCTCGATGCGCAACCACAGCTCGGCGGCCATCTCGGCATCGGCCAGCGCGCGGTGGGCCCGGCCCGTGGCGGTGATGCCGTGCCAGCGCGCCAGCGTGCCCAGCTTGTGGTTGGGCGCCTCGGGCCAGAGCCGGCGTGACAGCAGCAGGGTGCAGCCAAACTCGGGCGGACTGGCGGCTGTGGGCCGGTGGACCGGGATCGCCGCGCTGGCTGCGGCAGGCGCGTTAGGCGAGTCAGGTGCGTCATGGGCATCAGGCGTGGTGGCCAATCCTGCCAGCGCCAGTTCATGCTGCCAGAAGCCCCGGTCGAAGCTGGCGTTGTGCGCCACCAGCGAGCAGCCTCGGCTGAACTCGGCCACCTGGCCCATCACCTCGGCTGCAGGCGGTGCACTGGCCAACATGCGGTTGCTGATGCCGGTGAGCTGCTCGATGAAGGGCGGCACCCAGCTGCCGCTGCGCATCAGGCTGGCGTAGCGGTCCACGATGCGGCCGGCTTGCACCAGCACCACCGCGATCTCGGTGGCACGCGCCCCCATCGCCGGGCTCATGCCGGTGGTCTCGAAATCGATGACAGCGACCGTGTCTGGGCAGTTCACCCCCGTATTGTCGGTGGCCGCCGGGGTGACAGACGGCCGGAGCGGGCCTGCGTAGACTCTGCGGCTTCCCCGGAGTCTCACCATGAACCACCACCGTCCTGCCCCGTACCTTGCCCATCGCAACGCCGGGCCCCACACCGGAGGCCTGTCGCGCCGCCGCCTGCTGGCGGCCAGCGCATTGGCCGCCTTGACCGCTGCTGTCCGGGCCCAGCCCGCCGGCTGGCCTGCGCGGCCGATCACCCTGATCGTGCCCTGGCCGCCCGGCGGCAGCACCGATCGCCACCTGCGCGCGCTGGCCGAGATCGCCAGCAAGCAGTTGGGCCAGCAGGTCATCATCCAGAACCAGCCCGGCGGCGGCGGCACCACCGGCCCGGGCAACATGGCGCTCAACGCCAAGCCCGACGGCTACACCATCGCCCAGTTCCCGATGGGCATGCTGCGCATCCCGCACATGCAAAAAACCGCCTGGAACCCGCTGACCGACTTCAGCTTCATCCTGGGGGTCACCGGCTACACCTTCGGTTTTGTGGTGCGCGCCGACTCGCCCTACAAGACCCTCAACGACTACCTGGACGCGGCGCGCAAGCAGCCCGGCAAGATCGACTTTGGCTCGACCGGCAACGGCACCAGCCCGCACTTGCTGATCGAGGAGGTGGCCGACGCGGCGAAGGTCCAGCTCAACCACATCCCGTTCAAGGGCAATGCCGACCTGATGCAGGCGCTGCTGGGCGGCCATGTGATGGCGGCCAGCGACGCCACCGGCTGGGACAAGTTTGTCGAGTCCGGCCAGATGCGGCTGCTGGTGACATTTGGCGACACCCGCACCAAGCGCTGGCCCAACGTGCCGACCGCCCGCGAGCTGGGCTACAACGTGGTGGGCAACTCGCCCTACGGCCTGGCCGGCCCCAAAGGCATGGACCCGGCGGTGGTCAAGGCGCTGCACGACGCTTTCAAGAAGGCGATGGACGACCCCAAGCACCTGGAGGTGCTGGAGCAGCTGAACCAGCCGGTCTGGTACAGAAACAGCGCCGACTACGCGGCTTGGGCGCGCGACACCTTTGGCAATGAGAAGGCGCTGATCGGGCGCCTGGGCCTGGCGGCCAAGTAACCCCAGGCCGGCAGCGGCATCAGGACTTCACCGATGCCAGCCGGCGCGGCCTCAAGCATGATGTTGAATTGATTCTGGAGGAGTTCGTTTTATGCCCACGCTCAACGTCAATGGTCGCGCGCTGTCGCACGACGCCGAACCCGACACGCCGCTGCTGTGGGTGTTGCGTGAGCAACTCGGCCTGACTGGCACCAAGTACGGCTGCGGTATCGCCCAGTGTGGCGCCTGCACCGTGCACATTGCCGGTGTGGCCACCCGCTCTTGCGTGCGGCCGGTGTCGTCGGTGGGCGCCGAGGAGCCGATCATCACCATCGAAGGCTTGTCGCCCGACGGTCAGCACCCGCTGCAAAAAGCCTGGGTCAAGCTCGATGTGCCGCAGTGCGGTTTTTGCCAGTCGGGCATGTTGATGGCGGCGGCCGCGCTGCTCAAGCGCAAGCCCCGGCCCAGCGAGGCCGAGGTCCGCGAGTCCATCACCAACATCTGCAGTTGCGGTACCTACAACCGGGTGCAGGCCGCGATAGCGCTGGTGGCCCAATCGTCGAGCGCGGGCTGAAGGGGCACACCATGAACCAAAAGGCCAAGCGCTCTGCCGCCCGCACTGCCCGCGCTGCAGTCCCCACCGGCACTGCCATCTCCACCCACGCCGACCCCGCGCTGAGCCGCCGGGGCTTCATCGCTGGTAGCGGCGCTGTCGCCGTCAGCCTGGCCGCTCCTGCTGGCGGCTTGATGCTGGGCTTTTTTGCGCCGCTGGCGGCTGACCCGGCCCAGGCCCAGGGCAGCCTGCCGCCCGAGATCAACTGCTGGGTGGTGGTGCAGCTCGACGACACCGTGGTGATCCGCATCGCCCGCAGCGAGATGGGCCAGGGCACGCTGACCGGCCTGGCGCAACTGGTGGCCGAAGAGCTGGGCTGCGACTGGGCCCGGGTCACCACCGAGTACCCCACCCCCGGGCAGAACCTGGCGCGCAACCGCGTCTGGGGCAATTTTTCAACCGGCGGCAGCCGGGGCATCCGCGAGTCGCACGAGTACGTGCGCAAGGGCGGTGCCTCTGCCCGCATGATGCTGGTGCAGGCCGCGGCCAATGGCTGGGGCGTGCCGGTGGCCGACTGCACTGCCGCCGCCGGTGTGATCAGCCACCCGGCGAGCGGCCGGCGTGTCCGCTACGGCCAGGTGGCCGGCGCCGCCGCCAAGCTCACGCCACCCACCGACGTGGTGCTGAAAGACCCGAAAGACTGGACCCTCGCCGGCAAGCCCCTGCCCCGACTCGACACCGCGCCCAAGACCACCGGCGCCCAGGTCTACGGCATGGACCTGAAGCTGCCTGGCTTGCTCAACGCGGCGATTGCCGACTGCCCGGTGGTGGGCGGCAAGGTGCGCGGCTTTGATGCCGCCACCGTCCTCAAGCTGCCCGGCGTCCGGGCAGTGGTGCCGGTGGGCGACAGCGCCGTGGCGGTGGTGGCCGACACCTGGTGGCGTGCCAAGACCGCGCTGGCCGCCCTCAAGATCGATTGGGACGAGGGCCCCAACGCCACGCTCAACAGCGCCGGCATTGCCGCCATGCTCAAGGCCGGGCTGGACGCGCCCGAGGCCATCGTCGGCGCCCAGGCCGGCCAGGCCAGGGAGGCCCTGGCCGGTGCGGCGCGCACGCTGGAGGCGGTTTACGCCTATCCCTACCAGAACCACGCCACGATGGAGGTGATGAACGCCACCGCCAAGTTCACGCCGGCCGCTGCGGGTCAGGCCGCGCGCTGCGAGGTCTGGACGCCCACCCAGAACGGCGAGGCCGCGCTGGCCGCTGCCGCCGAGGCCGCCGGCCTGCCACCGTCCCAGTGCGAGGTCTACAAGATTCATCTCGGGGGTGGCTTTGGCCGGCGCGGCGCCACCGACTGGGTGCGCCAGGCGGTGGCCATCGCCAAGGCGCTACCCGGCACGCCGGTCAAGCTGATCTGGAGCCGTGAGGAGGACATGCAGCACGGCTTCTACCACCCGGTCACCCAGTGCAAGCTGCGCGCCGGGCTGGACGCCAAGGGCCAGCTCACGGCGCTGCACATGCGCATCTCGGGCCAGTCGATCCTGGCCGGGCTGTTTCCGCAGAACATGCAGAACGGCCGCGACCCGGTGGTGTTCCAGGGCCTGAACCTGGGCGGCGCCGAGGGCGCTTTGGGCTACAACATCCCCAACCTGCTGATCGACCATGCGATGCGCAACCCGCCGGTTCGCCCGGGCTTCTGGCGCGGCGTCAACCTGAACCACAACGCGATCTACCTCGAATGCTTCATCGACGAGATCGCCCATGCCACCCAGCAAGACCCGCTGGCGCTGCGCCGGCAGTTGCTGGCAGCGTCGCCAAAACACCTTGCGGTGCTCAACGCGGTGGCCCAGCGCGCCGGCTGGGGCAGCACTGCCGCGCCCATCAACGGCCAGCCGGTGCACCGTGGCCTGGCACAGATCATGGGCTTTGGCAGCTATGTGGCGGCCTGCGCCGAGGTGTCGGTCAGCGCGGCGGGCGAGTTGACGGTGCACCGCATCGTCGCCGCCACCGACAGCGGCCATGCTGTCAACCCGCAGCAGATTGAGGCCCAGGTCGAGGGCTCGTTTGCCTACGGTTTGTCGGCCGCGCTGTTTGGCGAGATCACGGTCGAGGCCGGCCGCATCCAGCAGAGCAACTTCCATGACTACCCGGCGGTGCTGATGGCGCAGATGCCCAAGGTCGAGACCATCGTGATGCCCTCGGGCGGTTTCTGGGGCGGCGTGGGCGAGCCGACCATCGCGGTGGCCGCGCCGGCGGTGCTCAATGCGATCTTTGCCGCCACCGGCCAGCGCATCCGCACCCTGCCCCTCAAGCAGCAGAGCCTGAAGCGGGCATGAGGGCTGAGATGCGGGCCCGCCGGTCGGGCGGCCGCGTGCACGAGGGCCGGCTGCTGGACCGTCTGGCGCTGTCGGGCCGGCTGCTGGGCAGTCTGGCGCTGTCGGGCCGGCTGCTGGGCCGTCTGGCGCTGTCGGGCCTGCTGGCGGCGGGTTCTGCGGTCAGCGCCGCGGGTGACGCCACGGGTGACGCCGAAGGTGGTGTCACGGGTCAGGTCACACGGGGCGCTGCCATCGTGGCCAGCCGCAGCCAGGGCTTGTGCGGCCTGTGCCACGCCTTGCCCGGCCAGCCCCCGCACCTGCAAGGCACGATCGCACCGCCCCTGCACGGCGTGGGCGCACGCTACGACGCGGTAGCGCTGCGGGCCCGTCTGTTGACGCCCGAGCGCTTCAACCCCGACAGCGTGATGCCGGCCTATGGCCGCACCGAGGGCTTGTTGCGCGTTGTGCCGGCCCAGCGCGGCAAGCCGCTGCTGGGCGCGCAGCAGATCGACGACGTGGTGGCCTACCTGGCCAGCCTGAAATGAAGCGCGACCCGGCACTCCCCGCAGCTGCCCAGGCCTCGGCCGGCGCCGTGCTGCGGCCGACACGGCGCCAGGTGCTGGGTGCGTCGGGTGGCTTGCTGATGGCCCTGCAACTGCGACCGGCGCTGGCGGTGTCGACCCGAGGGCTGCAGGAGGTGATCGACCACTGGGCCGCAGGTGTGCCGGTGCGCGAGGGCCGGGTCACGCTGGACATTGCGCCGCTGGTTGAAAACGGCAACACCGTGCCGATCAGGGTGGTGGTGGACAGCGCGATGAGCGCTGCCGACCGGGTCAGCGAGATCGTCGTCTTCAACGAACGCAACCCGCAGCGCGACGTGGTCCGCTTTGTGCTGGGCGCGGCCTGCGCCCGGGCCGAGGTGGCCACCCGCATCCGCCTGGCCACCTCGCAGCAACTGGTGGCGCTGGCGCGAATGGCCGACGGCAGCCAGTGGTCACACCGGGTCGAGGTGGTGGTCACGCTCGCCGCCTGCATCGAAGCTTGAACCCCCATGGCCGATAGCCCCAAAGTCCGCACCCTGATCCACCTGCCCGAGCGCGTGGCCAAAGGCGAGCCCTTCGAGGTCCGCACCACCCTGGGCCATGCGATGGAGAACGGCCTGCGCGCTGACGGTTATGGCAACGTCGTGCCGCGTAACCTGGTCACCCGCTTCGCGTGCAGCCTCGACGGTGTGTCGGTTTGCAGCGTCGACCTCTACCCCGCCATCGCCGCCAACCCCTACCTGGCTTTCTGGGTCCGGGCCGAGCGGCCCGGCACCCTGCGCTTCGAGTGGCTGGGCGACAACGGCTTTCAGCACAGCGAGACCCGGGCCCTCAGTCTGGTATGAGCTCGGGCACAAGGTCCGGCATGAGGTTTGGCATGACGTTCGGCATCGACTTGCTGCGCCAGGCCGGTGCGGGCCTGCTGGCAGCGGGTATCTGGGCGGCTGCGGTCGGCGCGCAAGACGCCCAGGCGGGCCCGCTCGACTTGCGCCGCTCGGGGCTGGACTTCATGAGCCCGGCGCTGCAGGCCTTGCAGCGTGACGACAGCCAGAACCCCGCGATGCTGTGGGTGCAGGACGGCGCCGCGCTGTGGCGCAGCGCGGCTGGCGCGGCCGGCAAGAGCTGCGCCAACTGCCACGGCGAGGCGGCCCAGAGCCAGCGTGGTGTGGCAGCCCGCTACCCGGCCTGGGACAACGCCAGCGGCCAGCCGCTCAACCTGGCCGGGCGCATCAATCAGTGCCGCCAGCGCTACCAGCAAGCGCCCGCGCTGGCGGCTGATCATGCCGACCTGCTGTCGCTGGCGGCCTTTGTCGGCCTGCAGTCGCGCGGCCTGCCCCTCGCGCCGCCGGCCGACGCCCGATTGCAGCCGCTGCGCCAGCAGGGCCAGGCCTTGTGGCAACAGCGGCTGGGCCAGCTCAATCTGGCCTGCAGCCAATGCCACGACGCGCTGGCCGGCCAGCGCCTGGGCGGCGCGGTGATCCCGCAGGCCCATGCCACCGGCTACCCCAGCTACCGGCTGGAGTGGCAGGGCCTGGGTAGCTTGCAACGCCGGCTGCGCGGCTGCGTGGTGGGCGTGCGGGCCGAGCCGTTTGCGCCGGACGCGCCAGAGTGGCTGGCGCTGGAGGCCTGGCTGGCCTTGCGTTCAGTGGGCATGGCGGTGGAGATACCGGCGCTGCGGCCCTGAGCCTGGCGGCCGGCCCGTCTTGCCCAGGCCGCTCAGAGCATCTGCCCCACGTTGAGCAGGGTGAGCACACCCAGCACCGCAAAGATCGCTGCCGCCACACCGTGCACCAGCGTCATCGACAGCTTCTTGGCGATCTGGTCGCCCAGCAGAACTGCAGGCACATTGGCCAGCATCATGCCCAGCGTGGTGCCGGCCACCACGGCCGGCAAGTTGGGGTAGCGCGCGGCCAGCGCCACCGTGGCGATCTGGGTCTTGTCGCCCATTTCGGCCAGAAAAAACGCGATCACCGTGGTGCCGAAGATGCCAAAGCGCTGGCCGCCGCCGGCCGCCTCCTCATCGTCGAGCCGGTCAGGCACCAGCATCCACAGCGCCATCGCCAAAAACGAGCCACCGATCACCCAGCGCAGCAACTGCGGCCCCATCAGCCCGGCAATCCAGCCGCCCAGCCAGCCCGCTGCGGCATGGTTGATCAGCGTGGCCACCAAGATGCCGGCAATGATCGGCACCGGCTTGCGGAACTTGGCCGCCAGCAGCAGCGCCAGCAGCTGGGTCTTGTCGCCCATTTCACCCAAGGCGACGATGCCGGTCGAGACTAAAAAGGCTTCCACTCGGGCTCCTGGGTTCGGGGCGCGCCAGCATAGCCGGCCGACGCGGGTGCGCCAGGTCAATGCAGGCCATTCATGCGTTGCATCAGCCTGAGGCGATGTCCTGACTCAGTGAAAGTGCCGTGGCGGGTGCTGCAGCCAGGGTTTACCGTGCAAGCTCACCGCCCAGCCAAGGACACCACATGCCCGACCTGCCCAGCCTGCAAAGCTTGCTCGAACCCCTGTTTCCCGGCCTGATGGGTGTGCGCCTGACCTCGCTGGCGCCCGACCGGGTCAGCGCCGAGTTGCAGGTGCGGCCCGACCTGTGCACCAGCGGCGGCATCCTGCACGGCGGCGCGTACATGGCTTTCGCCGACACTCTGGGCGCGGTGGGCACGCTGCTCAACCTGGCCGATGGCCAGCGCACCACCACCACCGACTCCAGCACCAAGTTCATCGCCGGCGCCAAGCTGGGCACCACCGTGCTGGGCGAGAGCCTTGCGCTGCACCGGGGCCGCACCACCCACGTCTGGCAAACCAGCCTGCGCAACGCCGATGGCAAGCTCTGCGCGGTGGTGACGCAGACCCAGTTGATCCTGGGCGCGGCGGGCTGAGACCCACAACGGCCCGCGCCGCGTCGCGCCGCCAATCGGCTATTTGAGGTGCATCGAACCCAGGCCGAACAGACCCACCAGCCCGATCAGGATCAGGTAGATCGCGACAATGAAGTTCAGCAGCCGGGGCATCACCAGAATCAGGATGCCCGCCAGCAACGAGATCAGCGGCGTCAGGCCAAATTGGATGTTCATGGGATCTTTCTGTGCCGCGTTCGGCCGCGCCCCAGGGCCGGGACCGGGGGTCCGCAGCAGCCCAGCGAACTGTGGGGTGCGTCAACAGCGCATCCGTTGAGCATCGCCGGCAACCCGCAGGCGGGCTATCAGCCATCGCGCCGAGACGCTGTAGGCGCCCGCTGACAGGCCGGGCGTCGCGATGTCGGAGCGCAGCGCCGCGCATCAGGCCGAAAACATCGCTTCTTCGAGGTACAACTTGTCCACGCCGAGCCGTTTGGCCGGCAGATCGCGGGGGGCTGATTTCACACGCGCCTGCGGCCCCGCTGCGCACCGGGCCGAGCTTGGCCGACCTCGCTGCGGGGCGTCACACGCCGTGGCGGGCCTCCTGAAAGTCCAGCTCGCGCACGAGCCGGCGCAAGGCCAGTTCGTCGGGCCCGTGCAGGCGGCCGTAGCGCCGGGCCTCGGCGCGCTCGGCGCGCAAGCCCAACAAGCCCAGTTCGCGCTCGATGGCCTGTTCCTGGAGCCGAAGTACCGGGCCGGTTGCCGAATGGCTGGCGATGCGTTGCCGGTACATCGCCAGCAACCGGGCCTCGGCATCGTCGTAGCGTGGGTCCAGCTGGGGGTCCGGCTCGGCGGCGCTTTTGCGCTGGCGGCGCGCCTCTTCCAGCGCCCGCATCGCCGCCTCGGCCGCCGCGCGGCGGGTGGCATGCTCGACGGAACCGCGCAGTGGCTCCGCTGGCCAGGCCAGTCCGCGCAGTACCGGCGGCAGCAACAGCGTGGCCACCGCCAGTGACAGCACGATCACGCCGGCTGCCAGCAGGATGGCCAGGTCCCGCGCCGGAAACGGGTCGCCATTGGGCAGCATCAGCGGCAGCGTGAGCACACCGGCCAGGGTGACGGCGCCCCGCACACCGGCCAGCGACGCGACCAACACCACACGCCAGCCGTGCAAGGGTGTGTCTTCGCCGCGGCGGCGGGTAGCCACTGCGCCGAGCCAGAACGACAGCCCCACCCACGCAAACCGCAGCGCGCCCAGCGCCAGCACGATCAAGCCGGCGGCGCCGGCCAGCCACCAGGGGTCGGTGTGGCCGGTGACCAGCACCGTGGTGGGTGTGGCCCCCAGCAGGGCCGGCAGCTGCTGGCCGAGCAGCACAAAGATGGCGCCGTTGGTCACCAGCTGCACCGTGTCCCAGACGGCGGTGCGCTGCAGCCGGGTGGCTGCGCGCCAGGGCCAGGCATCGGTCAGGTTCATCGTCAGGCCGGCCGCCACCGCCGCCAGGATGCCTGAGCAGTGCAGGCGCTCGGCCAGCAGGTAAACGCCGAACGGCAGCAGCAGGGTGGCCAGGATCTGCGAGCCCCCGCCCTGCGTGCCCTGTCCGCTGGTGTGCGCTGCGATCCTGGCCACGCCCCAGGTCACACCCGCGCCAATCAGCAGCCCGCCGGCGGCCACCCAGGCAAAACTGAGCAGCGCGCCGGTCAGTGAAAACGCACCCGTGAGCGCTGCTGCAGCGGCAAACCGCATGCACACCAGGCCAGAGGCGTCGTTGAGCAGAGCCTCGCCCTGCAGCAAGTGCATCAGCCGGGAGGGCACAGGGTGGCGGGCGGTCACGGCACTGACGGCGATCGGGTCGGTGGGCGCGATCACCCCTGCCAGCGCAAAAGCCACTGCCAGTGGCATCGACGGGATCAGCCAATGGATGAACCAGCCCATGCCCAGCACCGTGGCCAGGACCAGCCCCAGCGCCAGGGTCAGGATGGTGCCGGCGTCGCGGCGCAATGCGTCTTGCGGGATGCGCCAGCCGTCGATGAACAACAGTGGCGGTAGAAACAGCAGGAAAAACAGCGCCGGGTCCAGCACGCCAGTGGCCAGGCCCAGGCTGTGGATCAAAGCGCCCAGCGCCATCTGCACCAGCGGCAGCGGCAGGCGCAACTTCCGCGCCAGGTAGCCGCTGACCAAGACGGCCAGCAGCAGCAAGCCCGCAACACTGGTTGCCTCCATCCCGCCCTCTCCAAGCCCGGTGCGACGCGCCGCAGTGCCGCCTGCCGGGCTGGCTAGCTAACCCGATGAGCGGCGATCAAGCCCAAACTCGGGAGCGAATGGAGCCCAACTGAGCGGTTCTTATCTGGGCCCGCGCAACACCCACGCGCAACAAGGCCATTTGTAGATGTGCAGTCTGTTCTCTGTCGCACCGCATCTCCCACTTCGCACGCCCAAGTGATCGAAGGATTCAACTCTGAAAAGCCAACTAAACAGCCAAACAGCCGGCTTTTGAGGGAAATACAAATGAATACCGAATAGCCTTCTTGACCTTCGGGGGAGTCCTTGTAGAATGGTTAGGCCTCTGCGTGCGCTTTATGCTGATGGGTGAAGTAGTTGTAGAAATGACCAGTTTAGGAAAATGATTGCTATGCCAATAGCTTCTTCGGGGCCTTTGGTAACTGCTGCAGCAAAG
>JANYKR010000050.1 GCA_025358155.1 Betaproteobacteria bacterium | reverse complement strand
CGCCACCTCATCGATCACGATGCGGGTGACGCGGGACTGCACCGCGCCGGGTGCCAGCCAGGTGGCACTGACCAAAACCAACCAGGGCCAGAGTTTGATGTGCTGCTTCATGCGTTGCCTCTTGTCGGGCTGCCGCGGGCTGCGGCGCTGGTTCGAATTTGACGGCCGTCGTTCTCATCAGGCCTGATCAACAGTACACCACCCAGGTGAGCCCTGTCAGATCCAGTCCCGCCCTCAGTTTGCGCCGCAGCGCCGGCTGCTGACAATGGCAGGACCGCTCGCCCGTCATGGCCAGAACGCTGGCGGCAGCCACCACGAGCGGGGTCGGAGCCGCGCCCATGAAGGCCAGGCTCACTCCCCCGCCAGCGATGCGCCGGCCGCATCCGGTCCTCCCGGCACCTGTGCCGCCCGGTAGCGAAACGTGCCCATCGCCTTGGCCGTGACCTGGCCGGCCTCGTTGTGGATCTCGGCCTCGCAAAAACACACCGAGCGCCCGCCGCCGATGGCGCGGCCGGTAGCCGTCAGCCGGCCGGTGCCCGGTGCCATGAAAGCGATGTGCATGTCGACCGTCACCACTTCGCGCGCATAGTCGATCTTGCTCAACGCAGCATTGGCCATGGCGCTGTCCAGCAAGCTCATCACCACACCGCCGTGACCGCCGCCGTGGTTGTTGAGCAAGTCGGGACGAAGGTCGAGCTGCACCACCGCCACGCCGCGGTTTTCGCTCACCAGCCGCGCGCCGAGCATGGCCAGGAAGGGGATGACACGGGCGCGGCCGGTGTTGGGCGCGTCCGATGGGACGGGCACCGCGTTGAAGGGTTCACTCATGCCCACAGCATGCCTGATCAAGCGCGCCGCAGCCATGGCCAGCCCGCGCAAAGTGATGGGCAAAAACGATCACGCAGGTTGCGAGGTCGCGGCGTTCCACCTTAGGGATGCGCGTCAAGCTGGCGACACCGCGACCTCTGCCCCGGTCCTACAGTCAGCACCCTCGGGATCAATTGCGCTGCCGACTGACCCCATCCACAAACCAACAAAGGTACCCGATGCGCAACTGGATCACCCCCTGCCTGACTGCCGCCGCCGCTCTGGCACTGTCGGCCTGCAGTGTCATGACGCCCTCGCGCCCTGCCGGCTGGGCCGCCCCCGAAGCGCTGGTGGCGCCGTCCAGCTTTACCGGTGTGCATGGCCTGGCGGTCGACAAGCAGGGCCGCTTGCTGGCCGGCAGCGTGGTGGGCAATGCGATGTGGCAGGTCGACCGCCAGACCGGCGCGGCCAGCATCCTGATCGGCGGGCCCGAAGGCCAGGCCGACGACATCGCCATCGGCCCCAAGGGCGAGATGGCCTGGACCAACTACCTGATGGGCATGGTGCGCTACCGCGAAAACGACCAGGCCCCGATGCGGGTGCTGGCCAAGGACCTGCCGGGCCTGAACTCGCTGGACTTTGACCGCCGCAACGGCAAGCTCTACGCCTCGCAGGTCTTTCTGGGCGACGCGCTCTGGGAGCTGGACGTGGCCGGTGTCAAGCCGCCCCGGCTGATCGCCAAGGACCTGGGCGGCTTCAACGGCTTCGAGGTCGGGCCTGACGGCATGCTCTACGGCCCGTTGTGGTTCAAGCGCAGCGTGGTCAAGATCGACCCGTCCAACGGCGCGGTGTCGGTGATCAGCGCCAGCTTCGACATCCCGGCCGCCGCCAACCTGGACGGCAAGGGCAACCTGTGGGTCGTCGACACCGCTGCCGGCGAGCTGTCCAAGGTGGCGCTCGACACCGGCGCCAAGACTGTGGTGGCCAAGCTGGCCACGGCGCTGGACAACCTGGCGATTGCGCCCGACGGCACCATTTACGTCTCCAACATGGCCGACAACTCGATCCAGGCGGTCAACCCCGACACTGGCGCAGTGCGCACCCTCACCAGCGGCAAGCTGGCGGTGCCGGCAGGCCTGAAGGTGGACGGCGGCTCGCTGTACGTGACCGATGTGTTTGCCTTCCGACAGATCGACATCGCCACCGGCGCAGTGACCGACCTGCGGCGCATGCACAGCACCGGGGTCGAGCTGGAATACCCGTTTGCGCTGGGGCTGTCGGCCAACAAGATCGCACTGGCCTCGTGGTTTACCGGCACGGTGCAGGTGATCGACCGCGCCACGATGAAGAGCGAGATCATGACCCACGGCTGGAAGGCGCCCTACGACGCCCTGCCGCTGGCCGATGGCAGCGTGCTGGTGGCCGAGATCGCCACCGGCAGCATCACCCAGGCCAGCGGCGCCAACTACGACACCCGGCGCGTGATCACCAGTGGCCTGGCCGGCCCGGTGCAGATGGTGTTGGGCCCGGACGGCGGCCTGTTCGTGTCCGAGGCCGCCGGCAACATCGTGCGCATCAACCTGGCCGATGGCAGCAAGCGCACCGTGGCGAGTGGCCTGGCGCTGCCCGAGGGCCTGGCCTTCACGCCCTGGGGCACGCTGGTGGTGGCCGAATCGGCCGGCACCCGGCTGACCGAGATCGACCTGGCCAATGACCAGCGCCGCACCGTTGCCGACAAGCTGCCGATCGGCCTGTCGGGTGGCCCCGGCATGCCGCCGCCCTACGTGCCGACCGGCGTGGCGGTGGGCGCCGACGGCTCGGTGTACTTCAGCGCCGACCGCAACAATGCGGTCTACCGGATCAAGCCGCAGCGCTGAGGCCAGGCACCTGCCCACGCCTCAAGCCGCCAGGTCGCCGCCTATCCACTGCCGGATCTGCGCCACCGTGGCCGGGTCCAGCACCATTTGCTCACGCTCGCACAAGAACAGCACCTGGTTGATCAGGCGCTGAGCGAGCGTGCGGGTATCGTCCTGGCCCCGGCCAAAAACATGGCCATTGAGCTGCATGCCGCGCAGGATGAACACCACGTCGCGCATCGCCACCTCCAGCCCGCGTTGGGCCTGGCACTGCTCGCAGATGCGGCGTGCAGTCAGCGTCGGCTCGTAGGGCTGCAAGGCCAGGTCCTCGCACAGCAAGTCCAGCACAGCGCGTACCACCGAGGGTGGCAACAGGGGTGCGCCGGTCAGGTTGCAGACATCACGCGCCACCGGCAGCAAGGCTTCCTGGCCGGCCCAGCGGCTCTCGCGGTCGGCAGGGGCCTCGGGCTGGGCCGCGCCGGTCAGGTCGATGCTGTGACGCGCCGGGTCGGCCAAGCGGCCGCCCGAACCGGTGATCCAGACCAGCCGGTCAAGCCCCAGCGAGCGGAAAAACGGTTTGAAGGTGCCATGGCCGTTCCAATTCTCCAGCACCGCCGCAAACTCCTGACGCAGGCGCAAGGCGAGCTGGCCAGCCGGCAACGGCTGCGCCGACTGCGCCACCGCCTGCTCGATACGGCGCGCAATCTGGGCCAGTTCTTCATCGCTGGCCGATCGGGTATGCAGTGGTGCGCTGGGCGCCACAGCCGCGCCACCGGCCAAAGGCAGAGCGTCCGGCTCTGCGGCGGGCGCACCACCCACCGGCGCAGCGCTGAACTGAGCCGCAGCTGGCGCGACCGCCGGCGGTGCGGCTTGAGCGGCTGGGGCGGCCGCAGCAGGCGTGGCCGCGGGGGGTTCTGCGGGCTCGGCCGTCAGCCCCAATGCCTGCTCGATGAACAACCGCTCGTCGATCAGCAGGTCGGCTGACGCCTGGTAGGCCGCCGACGGAAAACCGATGGCCAGCACCGAGGTGCGCCGGTCATGGCGCCGCAGCTTGCGCAGCACCGGGGTGAAGTCGGCATCGGCTGACATCACGATGAACTCGTCGTAGCGGGTCTCTTGCTGCTGCAGCAGGTCGATGATGTCGAGCACCATGTGGATGTCGGTGCTGGTCTTGCCCTGGCTGGTGACAGGCGGGCAATCGACAATCTCGAACCCGGCGCGCAAAAAGGCGTGGCGGTAGGTCTGGTACCAGTTCGGGTTGAGGTAACAACGCCGCACCAGCAGCCGGCGCCGGGCCTCGGGGTTGTGGCCGTCCGGGATTTCCAGCGACTCGATCAGCCAGCGAATCCACTCGATCGGCTGGCGCGCAAAGCGCTCGGCCGCCGCCGGCTGCACCTGCCGCAACTGGGTGTAGACATTGTCGAAGTCGACAAACAGTGCACTTTTCATGAACCCTCGGGCAAGAACCACGGCAGACTCGCATTGTGCAGGGCCGGGGTTGCGGGTTCCGGCGAGGTTCGGGTTGGAGTTGGATTGGGCGCTGGCGCAGCGATCCGGGTCAGCCGGTATTCGCCCGGCGCCACGCCCGTCCACTTCTTGAAGGCCCGGTGGAAGGTGCTGGCCTCGGAGAAGCCGACCCGGTTGGCGATGGTGAGCAGGCTCAGCTCGAGCTGGGCCAGGCAAGCGATGGCGGTGTCACGGCGCAGGCCGTCCTTCAAGGCCTGGAAGCCATGGCCCTCTTCGCGCAAGCGCCGGCGCAGGGTTTGCGGCGTCATCGCCAGCCAGTCGCCCACCGCCGCCAGCGAGGGCAGCTCGCTGTCCAGTCGGCGCCGCAACAAGCGACGGATGCGCTCGGACACGCTGCAGGTGTCGCGGTAGCCGATCAGAGACAGGCTTCGGCTTGGACATCGGCATCTGCAGCTGCAGCGGCAGCGGCAGCTGCAGCGGCATCGGCGCTGATTGCGCCACCGGAGCCTGAGCCGGATTCCCGGCTGCGCAGCAACTGCACCCGTGCCAGCCCGCCTTGCAGCGTCAGGCGCGTGCGGGTCGTGCTCAAGCCCAAGCGTTGGTTGATGCTGACCTCGCTGGCCCGGTCGGCCCTGAGCGCTCGTGGCGGTGCGCGCGCCAGCGAGATTGCGGCGGCGGTGCGCAAGCGAGATTGCGGCGGCAGTGCGCAAGCGCTGAGCGCGCACAGCGGCATGTGGTCTGCTTCACCGGCCTGTTGCGCCTGTCTCAGCTTGGGGCCTTCAGCCGGTAACGCCGAACGCCGTCAGCACCGGTCTCGCTCACCGCCTCGCCCAGCGCCACCAGGTGGTTGATGTGGGCCAGGCTCTCGCCGGTGGCCATGCCGAGCAACTCACCCTTGCCATCGATCGGCCGGGCAAACAGCGCGCCGAACACATCGATGGCGCGCTTCGGGCTGTCGGCCAGGCTGCGCCGCAAACGGGTCAAGCCGCGGTCATGGCCGCTGGCCAGGCGGTCCAGCCTGGCATGCAAGCCGTGAAACGGCTCGCCGTGCGCCGGCAGCACCAGCAAACGGTCGCCCAGGGTGCTGCGCAAATGCGCCAGCGAGGCCAGCCAGTCGCCCAGCGGATCGGCATCCGGCTCGGTCGGAAAGACGCTGACGTTGGATGAAATGCGCGGCAGCACCTGATCGCCCGAGATCAGCAGGTCCAGGTCATCGCACAGCAGGCAGGCGTGCTCGGGCGAGTGACCCCGCCCGACGATGACACGCCAGGTGTGCGCGCCGATGGCGAAGCGCTCACCGTCGCTGAGCCGGCGGAAGCTGTCAGGCAAGGCATGCAGGTACTTGCCAAAGCCGCCGAAGCGGGCGCGGTAGACATCGAGTGCCTCTTCGGACCAGCCGGCTTGTTGGTAGAACCGGATCGCGTCCTCGGGCGCCTCGCGCCCGGTGTCGGCGGCCAGGGTGCGGCAGGTCAGGTACTCCAGCCGGGTCATCCACAGCCGGCACTGGAACTTGCGCGTCAGCCAGCCCGCCATGCCGACATGGTCGGGGTGCATGTGGGTGCACAGGATGCGGGTGATGCGGGCGCCCTGGGGCGTGGCGGCCAGCGGGCCATCAGCGGCGATCAGGGTGCGCCAGGCCGTCAGGGCCTCGGGCGTCTTGGTGCCGGTGTCGACGATGGCCCAGCCCGGGCCGTTGTCGTCCTCGTCAGCAATCGCCCAGAGGTTGATGTGATTGAGCGAAAACGGCAGCGGCATGCGCAGCCACAGCACGCCAGGGGCGACCGGCTTGAACTCGCCGGGCTTGGGCGGCTCGCCGCAGGGGTAGCGCAGCCCGTACGGTGCATCGGGCCGGGCGTCGGTGGCAGCGGCAGCGGGATCGGCAGCGATGGCGCTGTCGGGCCGGCCATCAGAGGTGGGGGCATCAGACATTCACCGATTGTGACCGCCGCCGCCCTGCCGCCGATGTCACCTGGGCAGGGCCACAGCGCGGCGGTCGTGCCGGCACTGCGGGCCGCAACGTGTGTCGCCGGCGGGTGCGGCGCGGCCTGCGTCAGGGCTGCAGCCAGCCCAGCAAACGGCGGTAGACCGCGGGGTCGCTCAGCAAATCCAGGTGGTGAATACCATGGCCCACCCAGGTGTGGGACTTGTCCAGTCCCAGGTCGAGCGCCGAGCGCTTGTGCTTGCCGAGCGCGCTGTCAACCATCACCAGCCCGTCGCCAGCCATCGATCCGACGCTGCCTGCACCGCCGGCCGTGCTGGCGATGGCGTAGGCCTCCACACCGGGCGGCAAAGGCACAGGTGTGCGCAGGTCGCGGTGGTCGAAGCGGCTGGCACCCTGCCAGTCGGACTGCAGAAGGTTGCCGTGGCGCAGGTCGGTGATGCCCTCGCTGCGCAGCCGGGACAAGCGGGTGAACGGTGCGACGTAGGGGCTCATGTCCATCACCCGGTGCAGCCAGTTGCCGGCGCGCTCCAGCGGCGCGCCGTGGTGTGGGGTGCCCAGGAACACCAGCTTGCGCAAGTGTTGCGGCCAGGTCTGGCCGTCTGCTGCGGCCTGGTGCAGCGCACTGCGCACCACCAGCCCACCCATGCTGTGGCCGACGATCAGCAAGTCCTCCACCTGCACCGGCCAGTCCTGCAGCAGGTGTTGCAGGGCTTCGGCCAGGTCGCGGCCGTTGTCTGAAATGTGCTGGCCCGAGTTGTACCAGGCATAGACCGGCGCTGCGCCCAGCGCCTTGGCCAGCAGTGCGCCGTGGTCATGGCCATTGCGCTGCCAGCCGCCATCGCTCAGGCACAGGCCGTGAACCAGCAGCAGGATGCGCCCCGGTGCGGCTGGGCCCAGGCTGGCTGGCACCAGGCGCTGGCCGCCCTGGCGCAGCTGCATCGGTATGGCGAGCGGGTTGCCGCTGCGCAGCAAATGGTCACCCAGCACACCGTTGAGCGCGGCCACCAGCGCATCGCGCTTGGGGGCAACCGGACCGACCTGGCGGGCGGTGTCTCGGGGGCCGGCCTCGTGCGGACCAGCCAGCGCCGCATCAAAAGGCGCAAGCAGGCCGTCCAGGCCATCGCCCACCAGGCGGGTGCTGCCCTGGATCGTGCGGTAGATCAAGCCGGTCAAGCCCCGGGTGCGCGGCAGGCCATCTTGGTCGCGGGCAAGCAGGGCGTCAGCGCTGAGCGGGCCGGGCTGTTCAACGCTGCTGCGCAGGCGCAGCGGCGGCGCCGCCCGCAGGATCTGGCCGTGCAGCGCTTCGACCAGGCCGGTGATGTGGCGGGTGCCGTCGACCACCAGCTTCAGGCCGCCGCGCACATCGGCCACGCTGCTGGCCCGCCCGCCGGTGCTGCGCTTGCTTTTGGTGGGATCACGGGGAGGGGTTGTCATGGGGCAAGACTCCTTGGCAAATACGGCCCGCAACCGCCCGGGTGCCGACCGGCGCGTGACAGCGCCGCGCCATTAAATGCGCAGCCAGCGCTGCCGCCGGCTGCCGTGGGTCAACACCAACCCCGCCAGACGCCAACGATTACAGCATCCATGCGCCTGATCAAACCGGCCGCAACCAGCGCACCTTGGCTGCTGACCGGTCGGATTGCTCAGCGCCAGGCCTCGGCCCGAGCAGCCGCGCGGGCCGCCGGGCTGTCGCCCAGCACCGTCAGCGCCCTGGACCCGGCAAACAGGTCGCGTGGCTTCAAGCCGTAGACATGGCGGATCGAGTGGCTGAAGTGGGTGGAATCGGGGTAGCCGGTGTCGAGTGCCACATGCACCAGGTTGGCGCCCCGGGTGACATGGTGCAGCAGGCTGCGGGCCCGCTTCCAGGTGCGCAGGCTGCGGAACGGTGTACCCACCTCGTCTTTGAACAAGTGCAAAAACCGAGAAAACGACAGGCCAGCCGCCGCCGCGCAGTCTTGCGCGGTGGTGCTGCGGGACGGGTCGTTGCGGATTTCCTCGAGCACCCGGTGGATACGGGCATCGATCCGGCGCGGCGCCAGCGGGTGGCCAAAACAGCGCTCATCAAAATCGGCGGTGGACCAACCGGTGCCGCCGCCCTGCTCACGCAGCCAGGTGTGGGCGGCACGCAGGCGCTGCAGCACCGCCGCTGCCTCGTCATCGCCCGCCGGCACGGCGCCGACATGCAGCCGCATGAAGGCCGGCAAGGCGGCACGCTCCACGGTTTCGGGCTCGATGGTGACGCTGCAGATCAGCCGCGCATCACAGGCCACGCTGTGCGGCTGGTACGGCGGCACCACCGCCAGATCGGTGCTGCGCCAGCGGGCGGCGTCGTCAGTGCCGGGCGCTGCAGCAGCGCCCAAGGCAATCCGGATCGGCGCGCCAAGCGAGGCATAAACCAGCCAGCCGCCCATGGTGCGCACGCTGACCTCGCCCAGCAGGCCGGCGTAGAAGACCCGGTCGTTGTTGAGCCACATCACCCGGTTGCGTTTGTCGGCCATCGGCAAGGTCTGGCCGGGCAACAAGGGCCAGGTTTGGGCTTGGCGACCGGCGGCTTGGAGAACGGTCTTGCGGGAGGGCTGGGGCATCGGTGGTGGCGGATGACGAACAAAAAGGCAAACAGAGCCCGAACCGGGTCGGCGAGCACGCACAAGACGCTACCCGAGTTGCCCCGCCCGGACCAGCGGGTATGCGGCAATGCGACAAGCCGCACGGGCCGCAAAGTCGCCCAGGTGACCGGCGCGCGGCTGCATCACATCACCCGGCCCGCCGCCGCCCAATACGGCTCACGCAGCAGGCGCTTGAGCACCTTGCCCAACGCGTTGCGCGGAAAATCGTCGCGAAACTCCAGCGTCGACAGCCGCTGGTGCCGCGCCAGGCGCTGATTGGCCCAGGCCATCAGCACCTCGACATCGGTGGTGGCGGCAGGCCGGCGGATCACCAGGGCCAGCACGGTCTCGCCCCATTTGTCGTGCGGGATACCGATCACGGTGACGTCGAGCACGTCCTGATGCTGTCCGACCACCGCCTCGATGTCGGTCGGGAACACGTTGAACCCGCCCGAGATGATCATGTCCTTCTTGCGGTCGACCAGGGTGATGAAGCCCTGCGCATCGACCCGGCCCAGGTCGCCGGAGCGGATGAAGCTGCGGCCCCGCTCGTCGCGCCAGACCAGGGCCGCCGTCTGCTCGGGCCGGCGGTGGTAGCCCGACATGATGCCCGCGCCATAACCGGCGATCTCGCCGAGTTCGCCCGGTGGCAGCACATTGCCGGCGTCGTCCAGGATGCGGGCCTCGAAGCCCAGCGCTGGCCGGCCGACGCTGTCGAAACGCTCGGCATGCTGGTGCGGCTTGAGCATCGCGGCAAAGCCCTCGGAAAACCCATACAGCTCGGTCAGCTTGTTGCCGAAGCGGCGCAGCACCTCGCGCTTGGTGTCGCGCCGCAGCGGCGAGCCGGCGCACAGCAGGTTGTGCAGCGACGAGGTGTCGAAACCATCGAAGCCGGGGTGCGACAACACCATCAAGAACTGCGCCGGCACCATGAAACTGTGGCTGATGCGCTCGCGCTGCACCGTCGCGAGGAACTCGCCCGGATCAAACGCCGGCATCACCACGCAAGTACCCCCCAAAAACAGCGCCGGCAGCATCACCAGCCAGGTGCCGTTGGAGTACAGCGCGGTGGTGGTCAATGCCCGGCTGTGCTCGTTGAAACCCTGCTCGAGCGCGGTGAACATCGCCCAGTGGGTGCGCACCCGGTGGGTTTGCACGATGCCCTTGGGCAGACCAGTGGTGCCCGAGCTGTAGATGATGTTGAACGGCAGGCTGGCGTGGCAGTTGGCGAGTGGGGTTTGGGTGTCTCGGCTGCTGGGATGGGCGAGGAATGTTTCGAAGGGTTGCCAGCCCGGCAGCGTGTGGAACACCGAGATGCAACCATCAGGCCGCAACTTTGGGCAGTCCGCCCGGTGCTCGCCCAGCCGGGCGCTGAAGTCTGGCGTGGCAAACAACATCACCGCGTCGCTGTCGTCGATCAGCGTGGCCAACTGCTCACCGGTCAGCAGGCCTGAGAGCGGCACCACGCAGGCGCCGGCCTTGACGATGCCGAACACCACCTCCAGCATCTCCACCGCATTGCCCATCAGCACCGCCACCTGGCAGCCCGGGCCGATGCCCTGCTGCGCCAGCGCGTTGGCCACCCGGTTGATGTTGGCATTGAACTCACCCCAGCAACGCCGCACCGCGCCGCAGACCACCGCCTCCTTGTCGGGCTGGGTACGGGCGTGGACCTCGAACACGTCGGGGATCAAGACGCTGGTGTCGTCGAGGGCGACCATGGCAGCCGGATTTGTCATCGTGCGCAGGCTAGCAGGCAGCCGCATGAACGCCAGTCGGGAAAATCGGTAGATGCTGTCGCCACCGTGACTCTGCCGTGTTTCGCCCCATCCGGACAAGCGAGCGCTTGCCCGCGCCGGCCAGCTGCAATAGCCTCCACCGCATGACAACCCTGGCCTACGACCCTGCCGACCCCACTGTGCGGCGCAACCCGTTCCCGCTGTATGCCCAGCTGCAGGACGACGACCCGGTGCACTGGAGCCCGTCGCTGCGGGCCTGGGTGTTGACCCGCTACGGTGATGTGCGCCAGATGATGCTCTCAGACGCGATGTCGCCCGACCGGCTGCGGCCGTTTTATGCCCAGTTGCAAGGCGAGCGGCGCGACACGCTGGTCGAGGTGATGCGCTACATGTCGCTGTGGATGGTGTTTCGCGATCCGCCCGAACACACCCGGCTGCGCCGGCTGGTGGGCACGGTATTCAACTTGAAGGCGCTCGAAGCGCTGGACGGCGCCGTCACCCGGGTGGTGGACCACCTGCTCGACCAGTTGCCCACCGGCGTGCCGGTGGACTGGGCGCAGCAGGTGGCGGCACCCCTGCCGGCCTACGTGATCATGGACATGCTGGCGATACCGTACAGCGCCTTCCCCGAGTTGAAGGAGGCGTCGGACGAGCTTCGCGCCTTCATCGGTGGGGCCCGGGCCGACGGCGACCGTTACGCCCGGGCGCGCAGCGGTGCCGAGCGATTGGCGGCCTTTTTTCGCAGGCTGATCGCTGAGCGGCGTGCCGCGCCGGGCGAGGACTTTGTCAGCCGCATGATCGCCGCGCGCGACGACGAAGGCCGGTTGAGCGAGGACGAACTGGTGGCCACCTGCATGCTGGTGCTGTTTGCCGGTCACGAGACCACCACCCACCTGCTGGGCAACGCGGTGCATGCGCTGCTGGACCACCCGGCGCAGTTGCAGCGGCTGCGCGACGACCCGGCGCTGATCGAGAGCGCGGTGGAGGAGTTTTTGCGCTACGACGGGCCCAGCAATGCCATTGCCCGGGTCGTGAAGCTAGACCACCAGATCGACGGACGGCAGTTGAGGGCCGGCGACCGGGTGTTCGGCTTTGCCAACGCAGCCAACCGCGACCCGAGGATGTTCACCGACCCGCAGGCGCTCGACATCGGCCGCACGCCCAACCGCCACCTGACCTTCGGCTTTGGCCTGCACTTTTGCATGGGCGCGCCGCTGGCCCGGCTGGAAGGCCAGCGCTGCATTGGCAGGCTGGTGCAGCGCTTTGCCCGTATCGAGCGGGTGGCCGGTCCGGCCGGTGAGCCCGAGTGGATAGACGCGCTGGCGATGCGCGGCGTGTCGCGTTTGCCTATCCAGCTCGGCTGACCCCACCGTTTACCAGGAGAACCGCATGCCAGACGCTTACCTCATCGCCACCAGTTGCACCCGCTTTGGCAAGCAGCCCGGCGCCAGCTTCAAGGACCTGACCCGCCAGGCCTATCTGGCGGTGCTGGCCGATGCCGGTCTGGCCGACGGCGCTGACATCGCCAACGCCTGGTTCGGCAATTGCGGCATGGGCAGTTGGGGCCAGCGCAACATCCGCGGCCAGGTCTGCTTCACGCCACTGGTGCGGGACGGCCTGTTCCCGGAGCGGGTGCCAATGATCAACGTCGAAGGCGGCTGCGCCACCGCCAGCATGGCGCTGCACGGTGCCTGGAAGGATGTGCTGTCGGGCACCTGCGCGCTGTCGTTGGCGATCGGGGTCGAAAAGACCTTTGTGCCGGAGGATGCGCCCGGCGACATCTTCGGCACAACGCCGCACACATCACCGGCCGGCGTGCGCAGCGGCGCCGCCAGAACCCAAGAGATCTTTGACGGCGGCATCGACCAGTTCGACCCGCAGGAGTGGCTGGCCTACTACGCTGCGGCGGGCGAGGCAGCGGGCAAGCCGTTCAACCCGAAGGACGGCGGCGGCACGCTGTTCATGGACACCTACGCAATGCAGGCGGCGTGGCACATGAAGGCGCACGGCACCACGGTGGCGCAGATCGCTGCAGGCGCGTCCAAGAACCATGCGATGGGCGCCTTGAACCCGCTGGCGCAGTACCGGTTCGAGGTCTCACCCGAGCAGGTGCTGGCAGACCGGCCGGTGAGCTGGCCGCTGACCCGGGCGATGTGCGCCCCGATAGGCGACGGCGCGGCGGCTGCGCTGGTTTGCTCGGCGGCTTACCTCAAGACCCTGCCCCAGGCGGTGCAGGCCCGGGCGCTGCGCATCCGCGCCAGCGTGATCACCGGCGGCAAGTACCGGCGCCTGGACGAGCCGGGCCTGAGCCAGCTGGCGGCCCAGCGGGCCTACGCGATGGCCGGCATCACGCCGCAGCAGGTGGACGTGGCCGAGGTGCACGACGCCACCAGTTTTTGCGAGATCTACCAGGCCGAGATGCTGGGCTTTTGCCCGATCGGCCAGGGCGGCGCGTTTGTGGCCAGTGGTGCCACCTCGCTGGGTGGCGAACGGCCGATCAACCTGTCGGGCGGGCTGGTCAGCAAGGGGCACCCGGTGGGCGCCACCGGGCTGTCGATGATCCATGAACTGGCCTTGCAACTGCGCGGCGAGGCCGGTGCACGACAACAGCCGGGTGCCCGGATCGGCCTGGCGGAAAACGGCGGCGGCGTGATCGGTTTCGACGAAGCGGCGTGCGCAGTGACGGTTCTCGAGCGCGTCTGAGGCGGGGCCGCAGCGATGCCCTTGCCCGGGCCTGGGCCGACGGCAAGCCGTCAAGGCGAGCGCAGGACGGTGCGAGACAGGCGCCAGATCAAACCAGCGTGCCAACCCAACCACCGGCTCGCCAGCTCAGCGAAAGTGGGCGAAGTAGTGCGCCAGGTCAGCGAGCTGGGCATCGTTGATGCCCAGCAGCGAGGCGGACATGATGGTGTCGCGGCCCGGGCCGGCGTGGTCTCTGAACTGCTTCATCGTGTCGAACAGAAAGGCCTCGTGCTGGCCGGCCAACCGAGGTATCTGCTGCCGGCCGCTGTAGTCGGGCAGGTGGCAGGTACCACACAGCGCAACCCGGGCCAAGTCCTTGCCGCGCTGGAACCGGTCGGCCTGGACCGGTCCAGTGGCCGGCCCCGGCGCTGGCAGCGCCTGAAAGTGGCTGGCCAGCGCCGACAGCTCGGTGTCGGGCACGCCGTCGAGCATGCCCTTCATCGACGGCACCTCACGCAAGCCTTCGCGGATCAGCACCAGCTGGTTTTCCACGAATATCTTGGGCTGCGCCGCCAGCGACGGTATCTGCGGGCTGACCGAGATGCCTTTGGCACCATGGCAGACGGCGCACTGTGCGAGCCGCTCAGCACTCTGAGCCTGAGCCGCGCTCGCAAACCAGGCCAGAGCTACGGACGCCAGCACGCCACAAAAACGCGCCGCCGCAAGCGCCCGTTCAGGACGCCTTGGCATAGCTGATGCGGTAGATCACCCCCAGCTGCTCGTCGGACAGCAGCATCGCGCCGTCGGGCATCTGCAGGGTGTAGACCGGGCGGCCCCAGAAGGTGTTGGCGGCGTCGTCCTTGAATCCCGTCAGGAAGGGCGTGAGCCTGGCGTTCTTGCCGTCGGCATCGGCCCGTACCGTGACCAGGTCGTAGCCACTCTTCTGGTCGCGGTTCCACGAGCCTTTGCGGGCGATAAACATTGCGTTTTTGTACTCAGCCGGAAACATGCTGCCGGTGTAGAACTGCAAGCCCATCACCGAGGCGTGCGGGCCCATCAACTGCACCGGCGCCGTGACGCCTTCGCAAGCCTTGTCTTTCTTGATGTCGCGGTCGGCAATCGTGCCGGCATGGCAGTAAGGAAAGCCGAAAAACTGGCCGGCCTTGCTCAGGCGGTTCAGCGTGTCATCCGGCGAGTCATTGCCCATCCAGTCGCGGCCATGGTTGGTGAACCACAGCTCCTGGGTCACCGGATGCCAGTCAAAGCCCTGGGTGTTGCGCACGCCGGTGGCAATCACCTCCATGCCCGAGCCGTCCGGGTTGTAACGCCGGATCTGGGCGTACTCGGCAGTTGGCAGTTCGCAGATGTTGCAAGGCGCGCCAAAGGGCACGTAGAGTCTGCCGTCCGGCCCAAAACGCAGGTACTTCCAGTTGTGGTGCTGCTCGGGCGGCAGCTTGAAGGCCGCGGTCATGTCGACCGGCTGCACGCCCGGGTTGGACTCGATGCCGTCATAGCGCAGCACCTTGTCGATGGCCATCACGTAGAGCGCACCCTTGTGCATCGTCACCGCGGGCTGGTTGAGTTTGTCGATGACCACGCGGCTGCTGCGGTCGCGGCCGTTGTCGGTGATCTCGTAGACCCGGCCCAGCGGACGGGTGCCCGCATAGACCTTGCCTCCTTCACCGCGCACCATCGCGCGCACACCTGGCGTGCCGGCGGACCAGACCTCGATCTTGAAACCAGGCGGCAACTTGAGCTGGTCAAGCTGCACATCAGCCGCCGCGGTGGCGGTGAACTTTGCGGCATGCGGCGCGAGCTTGGAGTCGGCCATGTCGGTCGGCATGCCCTGCTTCCAGGCTGGCGCAGGCGCGGGCGCAGCGGTCTGGGCAAGGGCGTGGCTCAGGCCGAGGGCCAACAAAGCGCTCAGCAGGGTCAGATTTTTCAACATGGGGAGTATGGGGTGAGGTGGATCGGGGGTGCCGGCCAGCGTCGTGGCCCTTCGCTGCACAACTTTTCGCAGCACACTGAATGACGCAGGTCAGATTTTGATCAAATACCTTTGCCTGCACAGAGCCCGAGGTGACAGGACTGGCGAGTCAGGCCACCGCCTTTGCCGCGTACATCGACTCGATCATGTCGGCATACTTGCGGTTGACCAAGCTGCGCTTGAGCTTCATGGTCGGGGTCAGTTCTTCGTCTTCGGCGGTCAGTCGCTGCTCGATCAAACGGAACTGCTTGATCTGCTCGACCCGGGCAAACTGCTTGTTGACCTTGTCGATCTCCTCGCCGATCAGCGCGATCACCTCGGGCGCGCGGCACAGGCTCTTGTAGTCGGAAAACTGCACGTCGCGGTCTTGCGCAAACTGTTCGATGTTGTCCTGGTCGATCATCACCAGGCAACTGAGGTAGGCCCGCTTGTCGCCAATCACCACCGCGTCGGTCACGTAGGGGCTGAACTTGAGCTGGTTCTCCCACTCGCTGGGGGTCACGTTTTTGCCGCCGGCGGTGATGATGATGTCCTTCATCCGGTCGGTGATGTAGAAAAACCCGTCGCCGTCGACCCGGCCGACATCACCGGTGTGCAGCCAGCCGTCGGCATCAATCGTCTCGGCAGTCTTCTCAGGCAGGTTCAGGTAGCCCTTGAACACCACCGCACCGCGCACCAGGATCTCGCCCTGTTCGGAGATGCGCATCTCGACCCCCGGTCCGGGCAGGCCGATGCTACCGGGCCGGCCACCCTCACGCGGCGTCACGGTGCCACCGCCGGTGGTCTCGGTCATGCCCCAGCCTTCGCGCAGCGGGATGCCAAGCGCCAGGTACCAGCGGATCAGCTCGGGCGAGATCGGCGCGGCGCCGGTCAGCGCCAGTTGCACCCGGTTCAGGCCCACCATGCGTCGCACGTTGTTGAGCACCAGCAGGCGTGCAGCCGCGTAGCGGGCGCGTAGCAGCAGGCCGGGGCGCTGTCCGGCCTCGGCCAGCTCGACGATCTTGATGCCCTCGCCCAGCGCCCAACCGTAGGCCAGCTGCTGCAGTTTGCCGGCCTCCTTGATGGCGATGGCGACCGTCGAAAACACCTTCTCCCAAACCCGTGGCACCGCAAAAAATACCAGCGGCTGCACCTCGCGCAGATTGTCGAACACGGTCTCGGGGTTCTCGACGAAGTTGACGGTCGAGCGCCGGTGGATCGACACGTACTCGCCGATCATGCGTTCAGCGATGTGGCAGAGCGGCAAGAAGGCGACCCGCTCGCCGCCCATCGGCAGGCCCTCGAAGAGCGAATTGGCCGTGGCTGCCAGCGCAGCACAGATGTTGGCGTGCGTGATCATCGCGCCCTTGGGCCGGCCGGTGGTGCCCGAGGTGTAGACCAGCACCGCCACATCGGCCGGCTTGCGGCTGGCCAGACGCTCGGCCACCAGGCTGGGCTGGCGCTTGAGGTGATCGCGGCCCAGCGCTCGCAACGCGTCCAGGCTGATCACCCGCGGGTCGTCGAGCCGCTGCAGGCCTTCCATGTCGAACACGATCACCCGCTTGATCGCTGGCAGGCGGTCCTGCACCTCCAGGTACTTGTCGAGTTGTTCGTCGTCCTCGGCAAACAGGAACACGCTGCCCGAGTCCACGCACAGGTACTCGACTTGCGAGGCTGCGTCGGTCGGGTAGATGCCGTTGCAGATGCCGCCCATGCTCAGCGTGGCCAGGTCGGCCCAGACCCATTCGCGGCGGGTGTTGGCCAGCACCGAGACCACCTGCCCCGGCTCGAACCCCAGGCTGACCAGGCCGGCACCGATCTCGCCCACGATCACGCCAACCTCGGTCCAGCTGTAGGCCCGCCACAGCCCCAGGTCCTTTTGTCGCATCATCACCCGGGGCCCCAATTCCTGGGCCCGCTGCCAGAACATCTTGGGCACGGTGTCGAAGCCCAGGGCTTCGGGTACCCAGCCTGGACGGCGGGTGACGACAGAATCTGTTGTCGAAGTCATTGAGGTTCCAACAAACCGGCAAACATAGGCTGGGGCGGCATCATCGCCAGGTCTTTTTCTTCTTCCAGCGGCGCTCACCGCGCACGCCGGTCTCTTTCATGCCGAGGTAAAACTCGCGTATGTCGTCTTTTTCGCGCAGCACGTCGCAGCGGTCTTCCAGCACGATGCGGCCGTTCTCCAGCACGTAGCCGTAGTCGGCCGCGTTGAGCGCCATGTTGGCGTTCTGCTCTACCAGCAGCATCGTGGTGCCGCGCTCGCGGTTGATGCGCACGACGATCTCGAAGATCTCCTTGGTCAGCTTGGGGCTCAAGCCCAGGCTGGGCTCGTCGAGCAGGATCAGGTCGGGCTGGGCCATCAGCGCCCGGCTGATCGCCAGCATTTGCTGCTGGCCGCCCGACAGCAGGCCGGCGTTCTGGGCGTGGCGTTCGCGCAGGATCGGAAAGTAGCTGTAGACCTGCTCGATGTCCCGCGCCACACCGTCGCGGTCGTGCCGGGTGTAGGCGCCCATCAGCAAGTTGTCCTTGACCGACAGCAGCGGAAACACCTCGCGCCCCTCGGGCACATGCACCAGACCGCGCCGCACGATGTCGGCCGGGTCGCGGGCGGTGATCTCCTCGCCTTTGAACATCACCGTGCCGCGGGTCGGGTCGAGCACGCCCGAGATGGTCTTGAGGATCGTCGATTTGCCGGCGCCGTTGCTGCCCAGCAC
>JANYKR010000211.1 GCA_025358155.1 Betaproteobacteria bacterium | reverse complement strand
CTGATGTGGCGCGCCCTGTTGTCCTTGTCCGTAGCCGAGTGGCGCCACCACCCGTGGCGGCACGGGGTGGCGCTGCTGGCGGTGGCGCTGGGGGTGGCGCTGGCCAGTTCGGTGCAGATGATCAACGCCTCGGCGTTGGCTGAGTTTTCTCAAGCACTCCGCACCGTCAACGGCCAGCCTGATGCGGTGCTGGCGGCCAGCGGCCGCGACGGCTTTGATGACGCGCTCTACGCCCGGCTGGTGCTGGATGCCTCGGTGGCGCTGGTCAGCCCGGTGCTGGAGATCGACAGCCAGGGCCGGCGGGATGCCGGCGCGCCGCGCAGCGCCTTGCGTATCGTCGGGATCGATGCGCTGAAGGTGGCTGCCATCGCGCCCGGCTTGCTGCCCAGGCCGGGCCCGGTGGCCGTAGAGGCTGGTGCAGGCACAGCTGTCAGTGCGGGCACAGGCACAGGCACAGGTACCGGTGCAGGCACGGGCGCCGGCCAGGACACCAGCCCTGATCGCGGTCGGCTGCCCTTTCTGGACCCCGACGCCGCATTCCTCAACCCGGCCGCGCTGGCGGCGTTGGCGGTCAAGCCCGGTGACCCGCTGCAACTGCAGTCGGCCACCGGCTGGCAGTCGCTGTGGGTGGCCGGCAGCGTGGCCGCGGGTGGCGCGCCGCTGGTGGTGATCGACATCGCCGCAGCGCAGGCCCGCTTTGACCGTGCCGGGCGCCTCAGCCGGCTTGACCTGCGGCTGTTGCCGGGGCTGGATGCTGCGGCCTGGCAGCGGGAGCTGGTCGGCCAGCAAGCGCTGCCAGCAGGCGTGCGCTGGGCCTCGGCGGACGATGCGGTGCAGCGGGTGTCCAACCTGTCGCGCGCCTACCGGGTCAACCTGGGCGTGCTGGCGATGGTGGCCCTGCTGGTGGGCGGCTTTCTGGTGTATTCGGTGGTCTCGCTGTCGGTGGCGCAGCGTACGCCGTCGCTGGCGTTGCTGGGCGTGCTGGGCCTGGCCGCAGTCGACCGCCGCCGCCTAGTGCTGATGGAAAGCGCGGTGGTCGGCGCACTCGGCAGCGTGATCGGCCTGGCGGCGGGTGCGGGCCTGGCTGCGCTGGCCTTGCGCCTGCTGGGCGGCGACCTGGGCGGCGGCTACTTTGCCGGCGGCGCGCCTGCCCTGGCCTGGCCGCCGGTGGCGCTGGCTGCCTGCGCTGTGCTGGGCATGGCGGCGTCGGTGGTGGGCGCCTGGTGGCCGGCGCGCCAGGCCGAGAAGCTGTCGCCGGCGCTGGCGCTCAAGGGCCTGGGCGGGCAGCCAACCGGCCGGGTGCCGGTCTGGCCAGGTCTGGCGCTGCTGGCTGGCGGCGGCGTGCTGGCCTTGTTGCCGCCGGTGGCCGGCCTGCCGCTGGCGGCCTACGCGGCGGTGGCCGCGCTGCTCGCCGGTGGCGTGGTGCTGGTGCCCGCGCTGGTGCAGGCGCTGATCCCGGCGCTGGAGCACGCGCTGGCCTGGGCGCCTGGCGCCGGGCCGCGCCAGCCGATTGCGCTGCTGGCGCTGCGCCGCGCCCGCTTTGCGCGCCAGACCGCCAGCGCCACCGTGTCGGGCGTGGTGGCCAGCCTGGCCTTGTCGGTGGCGATCACGGTGATGGTGGGCAGTTTTCGCGGCGCAGTGGTCGACTGGCTAGACACCGCCCTGCCGGCCGATCTCTACGCCCGCAGCAACCCCAGCAGCGCCGCCGCCGACCAGGTTTTCTTGCCGCCGGGCTTTGCCGCACGGGTGGCCGGCCTGCCGGGCGTGGCGCGGGTGGTGGCGTCTCGCCAGGTGGCTTTGCAGCTGCGGCCGCAACAGCCCACCGTGGCGCTGCTGGCGCGGCCGCTCGGGCCGGATGCGGCCGCCACCTTGCCGATGCTGGGTGCGGTGCGACCGGCCAGCGTGCCGGCGCCGGGTCAGGCGGCCGAGCTGGGCGTGTACGTCAGCGAGCCGGCCGCAGCGATTTACGGCTGGCAGGTGGGCGACCTGATCACGCTGCCGCTGGCGGTGGTGTCGGCCGCCGCCACCGCCAGCGCCGCCCAGCCCGCCAGCACCGTCCGGCAAGTCAGCGGCGTGCCGGCCCGGGTGCGCGGCGTGTGGCGCGACTACGCCCGCCAGTTCGGCGCCATCGCCATCGACGCTGCCGATTACCGCCTCATCACCGGCGATGCGCGGGTCAACGACATCGCGCTGTGGCTGGCGCCGGGCGCCGCGCCGGCCGAGGTCGAGGCCGCCGTGCAGGCTGCAGCCGGGCCCGACTTGCCGCTGGAGATCGCCAGCACCGCCTCGCTGCGGACGCTGTCGCTGCGTATTTTTGACCGCAGCTTTGCCGTCACCTTCTACCTGCAGGCGGTGGCGATTGCCGTGGGTCTGGTCGGCGTGGCGGCCAGCTTGTCGGCCCAGGTGCTGGCGCGGCGCAAGGAGTTTGGCCTGCTCGCCCACCTCGGGCTGACGCGGCGCCAGGTGATCGCGCTGGTCGGCGCCGAGGCCACTGCCTGGTTGCTGGCCGGTTGCCTGATCGGCCTGGCGCTGGGGCTGTTGATGGCGGTGGTGCTGGTCAAGGTGGTCAACCCCCAGAGTTTTCACTGGACCATGCCGCTGCTGCTGCCCGGTCCCCGGCTGGCGGCGCTGGCCGGCGCGGTGCTGGCGGCGGGCAGCCTGACCGCGCTGTGGAGCGCGCGCCGCGCCGCCGGCCGCTCGGCGGTGCTGGCGGTGAAGGAGGACTGGTGAACCCGGGCCGGCGGCAGTGGCTGAGGCGCGGCCTGGTGTGCGGACTGGTGTGCGGACCGACGCGCGGGCTCAAGCTCGGGACGGCGGGCGGGCTTGCGGCCGGGATGGTGGACGGTCTGGCGCAGACACCGCCACCCCAGGCGCCGCCGGCCGGCCTGGCGCCGGACGATGAGCGCATCGCGCCCGACCGCGCGCTGCGCTTCCCGCGCGACCACGGCGCCCACCCTGGCGCCCGAACCGAGTGGTGGTATGCCACCGGCTGGCTGCAGGCGCCAGGCGGCGGGCTTTGGGGGTTTCAGCTGACGTTTTTCCGCAGCCGCACCGGCATGGCCGAGAGCTTGCCGGGCCGGTTTGCGCCGCGCCAGTTGCTGTTCGCCCACGCCGCCGTGACGGACGTGGCCGGCCAGCGCCACCACCATGCCCAGCGCATCAGCCGCTGGTCGGGCGACGAGGGCCTGCCCGAGGCCCATGCCGCCCGCACCGATACCGGCCTGGTGATCGGCCGCTGGGCCTTGAAGCGCGAGCCCGGCGGCAGCTACACATCGCTGCTGGCCGCGCCCGAGGCCGGCTTCACGCTGGCCGTCACGCTGGTGCCCAGCCAGCCGTTGTTGTTGCAGGGCGAGGCCGGCTACTCGCGCAAGGGCCCGGGCCCAGCCCAGGCCAGCCTGTACTACAGCCAGCCGCAGCTGGCGGTCCAGGCCCGGCTGACGGTCGCCGGCCAGAGCCTGGCGCTGGCCGGCCGAGGCTGGCTGGACCATGAATGGAGCGACACCCTGCTGGCGCCGGGCGCCACCGGCTGGGACTGGATCGGCATCAACCTGTCGGACGGCGGTGCACTGACCGCTTTTGTGCTGCGGCGCGCCGACGGCAGCGTGCTCTGGGCCGGTGGCAGCCACCGGCCGGCAGGCGCTGCGCTACGGGTTTTCGGGCCCGACGAGGTGGTGTTCAAACCGCTGCGCCACTGGGCCAGCCCGACCACGGGTGCACGCTACCCGGTGCAGTGGCAGATCAGCACGCCGGCCGGCCAGTTCGAGCTGCGCGCACTGCTGGACGCCCAAGAACTCGACAGCCGCGCCAGCACCGGCACAGTCTACTGGGAGGGCCTGGCCGAGCTGCTGGATGGCCGGGGCTCGCGGCTCGGCCTGGGCTACCTGGAGATGACCGGCCGCGCCCAGGCGCTCAGGTTGGGCGCCTGAGGCTTCAGATGCCCGCCGAGCGCGCCTCCTCGGGGTTGCGCTTGGGCGGCATCGGCGCAGCACGCACGCAGTTGCGGCCGGCGGCCTTGGCCTCGCGCAGTGCACCGCCGGCATCGGCGATCACCGCGTCCAGACCGGCATGCACCATGCCGATGCCGGCCACCCCAACGCTGACCGTGGCCCGGACCCGTTTGCCCTGCCAGACCAGGCCCAGCACCGCGACCCGCTCGCGGATGCGCTCGGCCACATCCAGCGCGCCCAGCAAATCGGTGTGAGGCAGGTAGACCACCAGCACGCCGCCGCCAAACCTCGCCAGCAGGTCGTAGGGCCGCAGCGTGGCCGAGGCCAGACGGGTGATCTCGACCAGCATCGCATCGCCGCAGGCGGTGCTGTGCTCGTCATTAAAGCGCTTGAAGTGGTCCACATCCACCATCAGCAAGGCCGCGTCCTCGCCGTGGCGGCGGATGCGCGACCACTCGCGGTCGGCGGCGGCAACAAAGTGCAGCTGGGTGTAGGCGCCGGTCAGGGCGTCACGCGCCGGGGCCTGGGCGTCCGCTGTGGCGGCTGTTGCCGCAACGGGCGCTGCCGCAGCGGACGACGGCCGCGCCCGGATGGCCGGCTGGGCGGCGGCCAGCTTCAAGTTGGTGACGGCAGCGGTTGCGCTGCGCTTGGGCAGCGCCGGCGCCACCAGGCGAATCGCCGCCCAGCCACTGACCGGCACCAGCAACGCCGCCACCGCCGCCCCGACCAGCGCGCCACTGGCGCCGCGCCAGGCCAGCGGCAACACGCTGGTCAGTGACTGGGCCAGGCCGTGGCCCAGCATCGCGCCCAGGCCCACCGCCACGGCGGCAGCAGCCAGCAAGGCCCAGACCCGTTGACGTTGCACGGCCCCGGCCACGGCTGCCGGGCTGGGTTGGGAGGAACGGGATTCTGGCGTCATGGCTCGGGCTGCAAAGTTCTGCAGATTCGACCACAAAGCCGGCCTGCCAAGGGGTGCAGATGGGCGCCAAGGGGCGCCAAACAAGAATTGACCGTGCGATTTGCGGCGGGTTTGGTCGCATCGTCGCGGCTTGCTCAGCGTCAAGGATGGCACACCCCGGCTGCGCGACACTGGTCTGAAAATGCCGCACTGCAACCCCCAGGAGTCAGACCATGCCCATGCCCCGAGTCATCCCCTTGCTGGAAGCAGCGGTAGACGCTGTGCTCGAAGCCGTGCCGGGCGACATCGTGCTCGGCATCCCGCTGGCCATCGGCAAGCCCAATCATTTTGTCAACGCGCTGTACCGGCGCATCAAGGCCAACCCGTCGCGCCGGCTGACCATCGTGACCGCGCTGTCGCTTGAAAAGCCTGTCGGCAAGAGCGACCTGGAGCGTCACTTTCTGGAGCCGCTGGTCGAGCGGGTGTTTGGCGACTACCCCGACCTCGACTACGTCAAGGACGGGCGTGGCGCTGGCCTGCCAGCCCACATCAGCGTGCGCGAGTTCTTCATGAAGACCGGCGACTACCTGGGCAATGACGCCGCCCAGCAAAACTACATCTCGACCAACTACACCTTTGTCGCCCGCGACATGCTGCTGCAAGGCATGAACGTGATCGCCCAGACGGTGGCCGAGCGCGGCAAGGGCGAGGATTGGCGGCTGTCGATGAGCAGCAACCCGGACGTCGCCTTCGAGATCTTCGAGAAATTTGCGGCCCAGGGCCTGCCGCTCATCAAGGTGGCGGTGGTCAACCACCAGATGCCCTTCATGCCCAACGGCGCCGAGGTCTCACCCGGCCTCTACGACATCGTCGTCACCGATCCGGCCGCCAGCCACCGCTTGTTTGGCCCACCCAACGCCAAGGTCAGCACCGCCGACTACGCCATCGGCCTGCATGCCAGCAGCCTGGTGGCCGACGGCGGCACGCTGCAGATCGGCATCGGCTCGCTCGGCGATGCCATCGCCCAGGCCTTGATCGTGCGGGATCGTCATGCCGTCGAGTACCGCAGCATTCTGACTGGCCTGTGCCCGGACGGCCTGGGCGACGGTACCGCCAGCCCGGGCGGCCCGACTGTCCGGCGCGAACTGGGCCGCTTTGATCGCGGGCTGTACGGTTGCTCGGAGATGTTCGTCAACGGCTTCTTGAAGCTGATCGAGGCCGGCATCATCCGCCGCGAGGTGTTTGCCGACACCGTGCTGCAGCAACTGCTCAACTGCGGCGAGATCACCGACGAGACCGTCACCCCGCTGACGCTGCAAGCGCTGTGGGACGCCGGCAGGGTGCACAGCCCGTTGACGGCAGACGATGTCGACTTCTTGACCCGCTTCGGCATCTTCAAGCCCGGCGTCACGCTGGACGGCGCTCACCTGATGTACGAGGGTAAGGCGCTGGCCAACGACTTGGTGGGCGAGGCCCAGTTCGATGCCGTTTGCGCGTCGCTGCTGGGCAAGCGCCTGTCCGGCGGCATTTTCATGACCGGTGGATTCTTTTTGGGGCCCAATGACTTCTACGAGCGCTTGCGCAGCATGCCGCCGCAAGAGCTGGCCCGCATCGACATGACGCGCATCGACTTCATCAACCAGCTCTACAGCCAGCATGCCGGCGACAGCGGCTTGAAGCGGGCACAGCGCTACCGAGCCCGGTTCATGAACACGACGATGGTCGTGACCTTGCTTGGCGCGGCCGCCAGCGACGCGCTCGAATCTGGCCAGGTGGTCTCGGGTGTGGGCGGGCAGTACAACTTTGTGGCGATGGCACACGCCATCCCCGACGCCCGCTCGATCCTGATGCTGCGCGCCACCCACGACAACAAGGACGGGCTCAAGAGCAGCATCGTCTGGAACTACGGCCATGTCACGATCCCGCGCCATTTGCGCGACATCGTGATCACCGAGTACGGCGTGGCCGACCTGCGCGGCCAGGCCGACAGCGAGGTGGTGCGGCGGCTGATCGCGGTGGCCGACTCGCGCTTTCAGCCGCAGCTGATCAAAGAGGCCAAGGCTCACGGCAAGCTGCCGGCCGACTACGCCCTGCCCGAGCGTTACCACCAAAACCTTCCGGGCGTGCTCGACGCCAAACTGCACCCCTGGAGCCAGGCGGGGCTGCTGCCAGCCTACCCGTTTGGCACCGACATGACCGCTGATGAACTGCACATCGTGGCCGCCCTCAAGCGCATGAAACGCCTCACCCGGCACCCGGTGGAACTGGTGACGATGGCAGTCAGGAGCCTGTGGGACGGCAAGGACGCGCCGCACGCCTACCTGGAGCGGCTGGGCCTGGACGAGGCCGACAGCTTCAAGACCATGTTCATCCGCCGCTTGTTTGCCGGTAACCTGTGAGCGGGCTGGTGTGCCGGGGGCGTACAAGCCTGGGGTGTTGAATCTCCCGGCCGGCCAAACGGAGTGCCGCAGTGATCATCTTCAGACAACTTTTTGAGCCGGTCTCGTCCACCTACTCCTACCTGCTGGGCGATCCGGTCTCGACTGAGGCGCTGCTGATCGACCCGGTGTTCGAGAATGCCCGCCGCGATGCCGCGCTGCTGCGCGAGCTGGGCCTGCGGCTGGTCGTCACACTCGATACCCATGTGCATGCCGACCATGTCACCGGTGCCTGGCGGCTCAAGCAAGCCTGCGGCAGCCAGATCGCGCTGGCCGCCGCCGCCGGTGCGACTCAGGCCGACCGCCTGCTGCGCCACGGCGACCGGGTGGCCTTTGGGTCGCGCTGGCTCGACGTGCGCGCCACACCGGGCCACACCGCCGGCTGCCTGAGTTTTGTGCTCGACGACCAGACCCTGGCCTTCACCGGCGATGCCTTGCTGATCCGGGGCTGCGGCCGCACCGATTTTCAGCAAGGCAGCCCGGCCCAGCTGTTCCAGTCGGTCAGAGCGCAGCTCCTGTCGCTGCCGCCGTCGTGCCTGCTGTACCCGGCGCACGACTACCGCGGCCTGACCGTCACCAGCGTGGCCGAGGAGCTGCGCTACAACCCCCGGCTCGGCGGCGCGGTCAACGAGGCCGACTTCAGCGGCTACATGGACAACCTGGGCTTGCCGCATCCCAGGCTGATGGACATTGCGGTGCCGGCCAACCTGGTGTGCGGCCGGCCGCCCCCGGGCAGTGAAGGCCCGCCCGAGCCGGCCTGGGCGCTGCTGACGCAGACCTTTGGCGGGGTCTGGGAGATCACACCGGCCACGCTGGCCGAGCGCCAGCGCGGCTTGCAGATCGTGGATGTGCGCGAGCCGGCCGAGTTCAACAACGGGCTCGGCCACATCACAGGCGCGGTTTTGCTGCCGCTGCATGACTTGCTGCAGCGCAGTGCCGAGCTCGACCGCAGCCGGCCGATCGTCACCGTCTGCCGCTCGGGTGTGCGCTCGGCACAGGCCACGGTGCTGCTGCAAAAAGCGGGATTTGCCGAGGTCGCCAACCTGGCCGGCGGCATGCTGCGCTGGTGCGCCGAGGGTGAGCCGGTGGCGGGCGCAAGCGACTGAGCTGGCGCGCAAGCCGGTGCTCACCCGCGCCCACCCGCGCTCACCCGCGCCCACACCCGCTCAGCCGCGCTCACACCCGCTCAGCTGCGCTGAAGGGGGGCCGCAGACTGGCGCTCCAGCCGCTCCAGGTTGCGGCTGAAATTGGCCGCCAGCAGCTCGATCAGGTGAAAGCCGAAAGCCGGGTACTGGTAGAACAACTGCCGCACCGTGGTTTCGTGGATCTCCAGCACGGTGCAAGCGCTGATGCAGCGCACGGTGTGGGTGCGCAGGCCACTGGGTGAAAACAGTGCAATCTCGCCAAAGATGTGGCCAATCTCCAGCGGCACGCCGATGTCCGACAACTCCATCCGGCCGTCGGCCAGCAGGTGCAAGCGGTCGGCGGGATCGCCCTTGTTGAACAGCACCTGGCCGGCCTTGAGCCGGCGCGCCGTCATGTGCGGCCGGATCCACAGCGCGGCCAGGTCGGCCGCAGCCGAGGCGCGGTGCACCCGCCGGGTCAGCCGAGTCACCTCGACGGCGCGGTAGATGTTGATCGGCAGCAAGGTCGCGGCCACCACCAGCGTGACCGGCGACGGGTGCAGCGCACCGTAGGTCAGCAAACCCAGGTTGCTGCCAACCGTCAACCAGCGCAGCGGCACCATCGTGCGCACCACCGCACCCGCCGCGACCATCAAGACGCCCAGCGCGGCAGCCCCGTGCGCTGCGATCTGGACTGGCGAGGCCAACACCGAGGACAAAAACGCCGCCGCGTGGGCACCCAGGCCCGTCAGCAACGGGCCGACCGGGTTGAGCTCAGCCAGCATGGGCACTCCCAGCCGCGGCCGGCCGCAAGCCGGGGCTGGCTGTGCCGGTCGTGCCGGTCGTGCCGGTCGTGCCGGTCGTGCTGGTCATGTCAGACAGTGCGGGCCTGAGGGCCGACTCGAGAGCGGAACACATGGCAAGGCAGTGGGGCGGGCAAGAGGCGGAGGCGCGGCAGCGCCGGGTCGGTCAGAGGGTGCCGATGCCTGGCCCGGCACGGGTTTGGCACGGCGAATGTCATTTTTATCACACCACTGCCGCTGTCTGTCCGGATTCACCCTGGGCCAGGCTGCCGGCCCCAGCCGGCCGGGCCAGCGATCGACGTCAACACGGGCTCAATGCGCAGCCCCGAGGTCGGCCGGGGCGGCACCCGCCCCCGGCGCCCGCAAGCGCGCCGGCCGCTGGGTCAGCCAGATCAGGCCGATCAGCAGCAAAAACATCACCGCCGAGGCCAGGAAAATGTCATCGGCGGCGCGGGTGTAGGCCTGCTGGTCGATCATGCGGGTGATCTGGGCCAGGGCTGCAGGGTCGCTCAGACCGGCGCCGGTGAGGCCGCCGAGTGCAGCGCTCAAAGCCGGGTCGCCCTGCTGCAAGCGCTCGACCAGGTGGGCGTGGTGCATCACCGCGCGGCTCTCCCACAGCGTGGTGACGATGGAGGTGCCCATCGCGCCGGCGGTGATGCGCACAAAGTTGCTCAGGCCGGCAGCGGCTGGCAGGCGCTGCGGGTTGAGCCCGGACAGGCTGACGGTGGTGAGCGGGATGAAGAACAAGGCCATGCCCGCGCCCTGCAGCAAGGTGGGCACCATGATGTGGGCCAGGTCGGTTTGCGGCGTGAAGCCGGCGCGCAGCCACAGCACGCCAAAAAAGATCAAAAAGGCCACCGTCGCCATCCAGCGCGGGTCCCAGACGGCCACCTTTTTGCCCACCAGCGGCGTGATCAGGATCGCCAACAGGCCTACCGGCGCCAACGCCATGCCGGCACTGGTGGCGGTGTAGCCCATCCACTGCTGCAACCACAACGGCAACAGCACCACGTTGCCAAAAAACAGGCCGTAGCCGACCGAGGTGGCCAGCACGCCAAACGCAAAGTTGCGCCGACCAAACAAGCGCAAATCCACCACCGGGTGCGCGTCGGTCAGCTCCCAGACCAAAAACAGCGCCAGCCCCAGCACCGCCGCCACGGCCAGGCCGATGATCACCGGCGAGGCAAACCAGTCCAGCTCCTTGCCTTTGTCGAGCATCAGCTGCAACGAGCCCACCCACAGCACCAGCAGACCCAAGCCCACGCGGTCGATCGGCAGCTTGTGGATGGGGGTGTCGCGCTGCCGGTACAGCCGCCAGGTGGCCAGCGCGGCGCCCAGCCCAACGGGGATGTTGATGTAGAAGATCCAGGGCCAGGACAGGTTGTCGGTGATCCAGCCGCCCAGCAGCGGCCCGACCACTGGCGCCACCAGGGTCGTCACACCCCAGAAGGCCAGCGCCCGGCCTGCCTGCGCGGGGGGGTAGCTCGACAGCAGCAGGGTTTGTGACAGCGGGATCATCGGCCCCGCCACCAGGCCTTGCAGCACCCGGCCGGCCACCAGCATCTCCAGTGAAGTGGCCAGGCCGCACAGCCAGGAGCTGAGCACAAACAGCAGCACGCTGGCGACAAACAACCGCACCGCGCCAAACCGTTGCGTCAGCCAGCCGGTGAGCGGCAGCGCAATGGCGTTGGCCACCCCAAAGCTTGTGATCACCCAGGTGCCCTGCCCCGGGCTGACACCCAGATTGCCGGCAATCGCCGGGATCGAGACGTTGGCAATCGACGAGTCGAGCACGTTCATGAACGTGGCAAGCGACAGCGCGATGGTGCCGGCCACCCGGGCACCGCCGGACAGTGGCGGGTGGGGCGCGGCCTGGAGGACCGGGCCAGCCATCAGCGGGCCTTGGCTGCGGCCGGATTGGCCGCTGAATTGGCCGCCGGGTGGGCAGCCGGGGCGGTGGGCGGGGCGGTGTGCGGGGCGGTGGGTGCAGCCCTTGCTTTGCCCGCCGCACCCTGGTTGGCGCGCACCACCCGGGCCACCTCGGCATCGGCCACGGCCAGCACGTCAAACACCGCTGTCTGGGCCAGCGGCGCGCTGCGTTCGGTCTCGCTGTTGATCCTGCCGGTGGTATCGCCCACATCAACCTCGACCTCCATCGACAAGCCCACCCGCAGCGGGTGCGCGGCCAGCTCCTTCGGGTCCAGCGTGATGCGCACCGGCACCCGCTGCACCACCTTGATCCAGTTGCCGGTGGCGTTTTGCGCCGGCAGCAGTGCAAACGCCGCGCCGGTGCCGGCACCCAGGCCGCTGACCCGGCCGTGGAACTGGATCTTTTGGCCATAGACATCCGAGATCAGCGTGGCGGGCTGGCCCAGGCGCAGGTGCTTGAGCTGGCCCTCCTTGAAGTTGGCATCGACCCAGAGTTGGTCCAGCGCCACCACCGCCATCAGCGGCGTGCCGGCTGCCACCCGCTGGCCGATCTGCACGCTGCGGCGCGCCACCACGCCGTCCAGCGGCGCAGGCAGCTCGGCCCGGTGCAGCGCCAGGTAGGCCTCACGCAACCTGGCGGCGGCCTTTTGCACGCCGGGATGCTGGGCCAGGGGTGTGCCGTCGGTCAGGCTCTGGTTGGACGCCAGCGACTCGCGCGCCGCCAGCAGCGCCGACTGGGCCGCCGCCTGGGCGCTGCGGCCGGCCGTGAGCTGGGCCGTGGCATGGGCAAACTCCTCCTTGCCCACCGCGCCGCTGGCCAGCAGCGGCGCGCGGCGGTTCACATCATCGGCCGCACGCTGCACCTCGCTGACGGCGCGCGCCAGCTCGGCCTCGCGTAGCGCGATCTGGGCGCTGAAGGTGGCGTTGTTGGCGTAGAGCGTGCGGGTCTCGCGCACGGTCTGGGCGAGCTGGGCCTCGGTCTGGTCGAGCGCCACCCGGGCGTCAGCCGCATCCAGCCGGATCAAGGGCTGGCCGGCTTTGACCCGGTCGGCATCGTCGGCCAGGATGGCCACGACCGTGCCCGAAACCTGGGGCGTGATCTGCACCACATTGCCCTGGACGTAGGCGTTGTCGGTGCTCTCGATGTGGTTGAGCGCCAGCGCCCAGTAGATGCCGTAGCCCACAGCGCCGAGCAAGACCAGCACGGCGATGACGGTCAGGCCCTTGCGGCGGGCCGGGTTGGCGGGGCTGGCGGCCGGTGGGGCAGCAGCGGTGGGGGCAAGCGGGGTGTCGGACATGGCGGGATGGGGTGCGGGGTGAATCAGTAGAAGGAAAGCCGGCGGTCGGGTGAAGCGGGGCTGCGGATCAACGGCGGCCGGTCAGCGCGCCGAGGCCCCTGCGGGCCCGTCAATCCAGCCGCCACCCAATGCGCGCATCAGTGCCACCTGGTTGTCGAGCGCGCGCGACTGCAGGTCGGCTCGCTGGCTGCGCTGGGCCAGCACCGCGGTCTCGGCACTCAGCACCTCCAGGTAGTTGCCCAAGCCGGCCCGGTAGCGCTGGCCGACCGCGTCGTGGGCGCTTTCGGCAGCGGCCAGCGCACGGGCTTGTTCGGCCTGCTGGCGGGCCACCGAGACCCAGTTGGCGGCGGCGTCGGCCACCTCGCGAGCGGCGTCGAGCACGGCGCCGTTGTAGGCCGCCACCGCCAGGTCGGCCTCGGCCGCCCGGCCGCGCAGGTTGGCACGCAGCCGGCCGCCATCAAACAGCGGCAGGCGCAGTGCCGGCCCGGCACCCAGGTTGCGGCTGCCCAGCGAGAACAGGCGGTCAAGGCCCAGGGCGTTGAGGCCGACAAAGCCGATCAGGTTGATGTCGGGATAGAACTGGCTGCGGGCGAGCGCCACATCCTGCAACGAGGCCTCGACCCGCCAGCGTGCGGCCACCACGTCGGCGCGCCGGCCCAGCAGGTCGGCGCCGATACGCTCGGGCGGCGCCGCGCTGTGCAGCGGCGCCAGGCTGGGGCTCAGGCTGGCCAGCGCCTGCGGCGCCTGGCCGGTGAGCACTGCCAACTGGTGTCGTTGCAAGGCCATCTGGCCGTCCAGCGCCACGATCTGCGCCCGGGTGTCGGGCAGGCTGCCCTCGGCCTGGCGCTGCGCCACCACCGTGTCGAGGCCGGCCTGCACCCGCGCAAGCGTCAGGTCCAGCACGGCCTGGCGCTGGGTCAGGGTGGCCTGGCTGATCTCGCGCAGGCTGACCAGCCGGGCCAGCGCCACGTAGCCGTGCGCCACATTGGCCGCCAGCAGCACCCGCGCGGCTTGCAAATCGGCCCGCGCCGCCTGTTGCTGGCCCAGCGCGGCCTGCAGGGCGGCGTCATGCCGGCCAAAAAAGTCCAGCTCCAGGCTGCCATTGGCTTGCAGGTTGCCGCTGTTGTAGACATGGCCGGCCAGCGGCGGCGGGTAAAGGCCATGCTCGGTGTAGCGCTGGCGGGACATGTCCAGCCCCAGGCCGACTTGCGGTCCCTGGGCGGCCTGGGTGCCGGCTGCGGCCGCAGTGGCGCGGGCCAGCCGGGCGGCGGCGGCGGCCAGGCTGGGCTGGTCGGCCAGGGCACGCTCGATGAGCGCATCGAGCGCCGGGTCACCCAGCTCCCGCCACCACTGCGGATCGGGGAAGGCGGTGGCGGGTTCAGGCGCCGGGTTGTTTGACTGGCTTTGCGACGTGCTGGCTGTCTTGCTGGCTGTCTTGCTGGCTGTCTTGCTGGCTGTCGTGTCGACTGTCGTGTCGACTGTCGTGTTGCCAGCCGTGCCGGCCGGCAGTCCGACCGACGCCGCCGTGCGCATCGCCAGCGGCGTGGGCAAGGTGCCGGGCGAGGCGCAAGCGCCGAGCAGGACCACCGCCGACAACACGGCGATGGCGGCGGTGAGCGGTACGGCCAAACGGACCAGGACGGCCCCGGGGGTCGGGTTCATTCGCCGTCCTTGGCAAGGTCACGCAGCGCGTCGCCATTGGCCACCATGCGCTGCAACAAGTCGATCAACAGCCGCCATTCGGTCTCGTCAAAACCGGCCAGGTGGGCGTTCAACACCTCGGCCAGCACGGCCGGCACAGGGACCGAGGCAGCACGGCCGGCGTCGGTGAGTTCCAGCTTGACCACCCGCCGGTCTTGCAACGAGCGCTCGCGGCGCAGCAGGCCCTTGGCCTCCAGCCGGTCGAGCGCACGGGTCATCGCGCCCGGGTCCAGCGACTGGTCACGTGCCAGCGCGGCCATCGTGGCGCACCCGCCCTGCGCCAGGCGGTACAGCGGCAACCACTGGGCGTGGGTCAGATCGTGCTCGACCAAACGCCGGTCAATCTGCAACAACACCGACTGCATCACGCGCTTGATCAACAAGCCGACGCTGGTCTCCGGGCGCAGGTTGTCGGCGCTGTAGAAGCGGACGCCGGGCTGCGGCTGCGGCTCGGCGGGTGCATCAGGCGGCGGGAGCGCATCGGGAAGGTCAGTTGACATGGCCGAAATATACTTGTCTATGCAATCATTGCGCGGACAATATTTGTATAAGCCAGTAAAATCAAGGGTCATCCCGGAGCAAGCTCTACACTTGGCGCATGGCCAAACCCACTGACCGCCCCGCTTCTGCCTCACCCCGCTCGCTGTCGGGTTTGCGGCCGTTTTTGCGGCCTTACCGGCTGGGCATTGCGCTGGCCTTGTTGTTTCTGACGCTGGCCGCTGTCAGCACTTTGCTGTTCCCGATCGCGCTGAAGTCCTTGATCGACCAGGGGGTGGTCGCGGCCGACCCGAATGAGCGGCTGATGGCGCTGCGGGGCCACTTTCTGGCACTTTTTGGGGTGGGCGCGGCGCTGGGTTTGTTCTCGGCCCTGCGGTTCTACACCGTCACCTGGTTGGGCGAGCGGGTCACCGCCGACCTGCGCAACGCGGTTTATGCCCACGTTGTGCGGCAAAGCCCCGAGTTCTTCGAGACCACGGCATCGGGCGAGGTGTTGAGCCGCTTGACCACCGACACCACCCTGGTGCAGACCGTCGTCGGCTCGTCACTCAGCATGGGCTTGCGCAATGCGGTGATGGGCACGGGCGCGATGTTGATGCTGGTCATCACCAACCCTTACGTGATGACCCAGGTGCTCGGCATCCTGGTGCTGGTGGTGCTGCCCAGCCTGTACTTTGGCCGCCGGGTGCGCAAGCTCAGCCGCGCCAGCCAGGACCGGGTGGCCGACTCGTCGGCCATTGCCGCCGAGGTGCTCAACGCCGTGCCGGTGGTGCAAAGCTACGGCCAGGAGCAGCGCGAGGCGCGGCGCTTCGATGCGGCTACCGAAGCCGCATTCGATGTTGCGATCAAGCGCACCCGGGTGCGTTCGGTGCTGGTCGGCTTCATCATCACCGCCACCTTTGGCGCATTGCTCTGGGGCTTGTACCAGGGCACCCAGGCGGTGGCGGCCGGGCGCATCAGCGCGGGCCACCTGGGCCAGACCGTCGTGTTCGTGATCATCTTCGTCAGCAGCGTTGCAGTGCTGTCCGAGGTCTACGGCGACCTGCTGCGCGCCGCCGGAGCGACCGAGCGGCTGATGGAGTTGTTGGCAGCAAAGTCACCGGTCGAAGACCCGGCCGCACCGCGTTTGCTGCCGGCCACCGCCGCCGGCTCGGCGCTGAGCCTGGCGCATGTCACGTTTCACTACCCGTCGCGGCCCACCTCGGCCTCGCTGCGCGACTTCAGCCTGAGCGTGACCCCGGGCGAGACGGTGGCCATCGTCGGGCCCAGCGGCGCTGGCAAGAGCACGGTATTCCAGCTGTTGCTGCGCTTCTACGACGCCGACAACGGCAGCGTAGCGGTGGACGGCGTAGCCGTGCGCGAAACTTCGCTCGCTGCACTGCGCGCCCGCGTGGGCATCGTGCCGCAGGACAGCACGATCTTCTCGACCTCGGCGCTTGAGAACATCCGCTACGGCAAACCCGACGCACCGGACGCCGACGTGATTGCAGCCGCCCGCGCCGCGTTTGCGCACGACTTCATCACCGCCCTGCCCGAAGGCTACAACACCTTTCTGGGTGAACGCGGGGTGCGCCTGTCCGGCGGCCAGCGCCAGCGCATCAGCATTGCGCGGGCCATGCTGAAAAACCCGCCACTCTTGCTGCTGGATGAAGCCACCAGCGCACTGGATGCCGAGAGCGAACGCATGGTGCAGGCCGCGCTGGAGTCTGCGATGAGCGGGCGCACCACGCTGGTCATCGCCCACCGGCTCGCCACCGTCAAACGCGCCGACCGCATCGTGGTGATGGAGGCCGGCCGCATTGTCGACATCGGCAAACACGACGAGTTGGTGGCGCGCGGTGGGCTCTACGCCCGGCTCGCGGCGATGCAGTTTGGGCTGGCGGACGAGGAAATCGCAGCCCACTGAGGCCGAGCATTCGGTCATTCATTCGGCTGTTCATCCCGCCGTTCATCGCTGATTCGTCAGGCCAGCCAGTGGGACAAACTGGCAGCGCGTCGCGCATAATTCATGCGCATGAATTTTGTGGAGAGCCCGCCATGCTGCGCAAGCCGGACGCTGTAAAACGCCCTGTCAATCTGAGCCTGAATGCCAAGATGCTCGACACCGCGCGTGAACTGGGCATGAACCTGTCAGCCACGGTCGATACCTTGCTCGCTGACGAGGTGCGGCGCCGCTACTGGGCGCAGTGGAACACCGAAAACAAGGACGCCATCGCCCACTACAACGCGCGCATCGCCAGTGAGGGCTTGCCCCTGGGCCGCTACCGCAGCTTCATGCGGGGAGAAGCTGGCGTTGTCGATAGCGATGGCCCTGTTTGACGTTTTTGCCAACCCTGATGCGTCAGAGCAGGCGCACACGCCCTACTTTCTGGAGGTCCAGAATGATCACATCAACGGCCTCGACAGCCGCGTGGTCATCCCGCTGCGCAGCGCCGAAGACTTCGGTCCCCGGGCCAGGGGCCTGAATCCCTTGCTGACGGTAGCGGGTCAAGCCGTGGTGCTCGATTGCGCCACCCTGGGTGCCGTGCCCCTCAGCACGTTGCAGCACCTGGTTACCCGACTTGTCGACGGTCGGGACGAGGTTCGGGCAGCGCTCGACACCCTTTTTGGAGCTTACTGACGTGCCAACCGACGTCCCACCCGATTCGCCAACCCACAGATCAGGCCGCCCCATCCGCACCCCCTACGAAGACCTGATGCGCTTGGTGTTTGACCAGGGTGTGGCCAAGGGCGACCGCACCGGCACCGGCACCCGCAGCGTGTTTGGCCACCAGATGCGCTTTGACCTGAGCGAGGGCTTTCCGCTGGTCACCACCAAGAAGGTGTTCTTGCGCGCGGTGATCATTGAACTGCTGTGGTTCTTGCGCGGTGACCGCAACGTCAAATGGTTGCAGGACAACGGCTGCACGATCTGGGACGAATGGGCCCGGCCTGATGGCGACCTGGGGCCGGTCTACGGCGTGCAGTGGCGCACCTGGCCCACTCCCGGCGGAGGCCACATCGACCAGATCGCCCAGGTGGTGCAGCAGCTCAAGACCCA
>JANYKR010000198.1 GCA_025358155.1 Betaproteobacteria bacterium | reverse complement strand
TTCAACGACGACCCCGACACCGACGCGGTGATCATGATCGGCGAGATCGGCGGGCCCGACGAAGCCGAGGCCGCCGTCTGGTGCAAGGCCCACATGAAAAAGCCGATCGTCGGCTTCATCGCCGGTGTGACGGCGCCGGCCGGCAAGCGCATGGGCCACGCCGGCGCGCTGATCAGCGGCGGCGCCGACACGGCCGACGCCAAACTGGCGATCATGGAAGCCTGCGGCTTCACCATCACCCGCAACCCGAGCGAGATGGCGCGCTTGCTCAAGGCGCTGCTCTGAGCCTTGACACAGCGGTCGAGGGCCCGGCTGCGTAGAAGTACGGACCGGCTGGCCCTTGTGATTTTTTAAACTCTGCCGGGTGCACGCAGGCCGGATCAGCAGCACATTGCAGACCGCCTCACCCCGGAGATACCGATGGAATTCACCTCAGCTGCTTTCTGGGCCGCGCTCGGCTCGATCATCCTCGCCAACATCCTGCTCTCGGGCGACAACGCGGTGGTGATTGCGATGGCGGCCCGCACGCTGCCGGCGCACCAGCAAAAAAGGGCCATCTTTTACGGCAGCGCGGCCGCGATCGTGATGCGCATCGTGCTGACGCTGATAGCGGTGGAGATGCTCAAGTGGCCCTTCCTCAAGATCGTTGGCGGTCTGTTGCTGGTCTACATCGGCGTCACGTTGCTGCTCGAAGAAGACGAGGGCGGTGACATCGGCGCCAAGGCCGACGGCGGGTTGATGGTCGCCATCCGCACCATCCTGATCGCCGATCTGGTGATGAGCCTGGACAACGTGCTGGCCGTGGCAGCCGCCGCCAAGGGCAACACGCTGCTGCTGGTGCTGGGCCTGGGCATCAGCATTCCGCTGATCATCTTTGGCAGCACCCTGCTGCTCAAGGTGATGGAGCGGTTTCCGGTCATCATCACGCTCGGCGCGGCCTTGCTGGGTTTTCTGGCGGGTGAGATGGTGTTGACCGATCCGGCCGTGACCACCCGTTTCGGGCTCCAGTCGCACACCCTGGTCAACACTGCCGGCGCGCTCGGGGCGGTGCTGGTGGTGGTGGTGGGCAAGTACCTGCAGCGGCGCCAGGCCGCCGTTCAGCCGGCCTGACCCGTGCCGTGCCCTGACCGCCGCGCCTTGGAGCCTGCGGGTGGCGAGCCCCGACCCGGGCGAAGCATTGCCACCCCAAGTTCATGCTAAGGTCACGTCCGACTACCGTGTAGGCGGTGTTTCAGGAGGTCGAGTGGCTTGGTTTTCCGTCCGGCGCGCCGATGCCGAGCCTGTCCATCCCCTTGACGAACCGCAGCACTTGCTGGCCGGCCGCTACCGGCTGGGGCATCGCTTGGGCCGCAGCGCTACAGCCACCGTGTGCGAGGCGATTGACCTGCGTACCGGCAGCTCGGTGGCCGTCAAGTTGATCGTCTTGCCGGCTGACCTGGCGCCGGCCCAGCGCAGCGAGTGGCTCTCCCGCCTGCAACGCGAGGCCGCGCTCGGCCGTCAATTGCGCCATCCTGACATCGTTGCCGTGCAGGATGCCGGCCTGGACGGCAACCACGCCTGGATGGCCATGGAGCGGGTGCGCGCGGTTGACCTGGGCCGCTACACCCAAGCCCAACGCCTGCTGCCTGAGCCGCTGGTGCTCGACATCGGTGCCAGAGTCGCGGCTGCGTTGGCCCATGCTCATGCCCGCGGCATCGTGCACCGGGATATCAAACCCGCCAACGTGCTGGTCAACCTGGAGACGGGGCAGGTCAAGCTGGTCGATTTTGGCGTCGCGCGGTTGGGCGACAGCACACTCACCCGCACCGGGGTGACGCTGGGCACGCCCAGTTACATGGCGCCCGAACTGCTGGCCGGCCAGGCCGCCAACCCGGCCAGCGATGCCTATTCGCTGGGCGTGGTGTTGTTCGAGCTGCTGGCTGGCCGTCGGCCGCACCAGGCCGACACGCTGGGCGAATTGCTGGCCGCCACTGCAACGCAGCCGCCGGCTTCGCTGGCCAGGCTACGGCCAGACTTGCCTTCGCCGGTGGTGAAAACCGTCGAGGCCTTGCTGGCGCGAGACCCCGCATTGCGGCAGAGTGACCTGGCGGCCTGGTCCGCCGACGCGGCTGCGCTCGCTGCGCTGGTCGGCCGTGTGCTCAATCCCGCAGCAGCGCCACGTTTGTAGCCCGCAGCGGCCCCAACCCGCGCCTGCAGCAAGGCACAATCGGCATTTAAATTCGGCATTCACGTCCGCGTAGCTCGCTGCCATTGGCACTGTTTGCACTTCTTGCTTCACCCGCCAACGCCAGCCCAGGACCGCCAAAGTCAGCCCAAAACGCATGAGCTTCGAGTTTTATCATGCCGCCGATACCGGCCGCGCACGCAGCAACAACGAGGACTCGGTCGCGGTTGACTCGGCCAACGGCCTGGCCGTGCTGGCAGACGGCATGGGCGGCTACAACGCGGGCGAGGTGGCCAGCGGCATGGTCACCGACTTCATCATCAGCGAGCTGGGCCGCTGGCTGACTGAAGCCGCCGGCCGCGCCTCCGACGCCGAGGTCCGGCGGGCGATGGAGATTTGCGTCGACAACGCCAACCGCGCCATCTTCAACGCTGCCAATGCCAACCCGCACTATGCCGGCATGGGCACCACCCTGGTGGTGGCGGTGCTGCGCGAGGCGCAGCTGCACATGGGCCATGTCGGTGACTCGCGCGCCTACCGCTGGCGCGGCGACGAGCTGGTGCAGATCACCCGCGACCACTCGCTGCTGCAAGAGCAAATCGACGCTGGCCTGATCACCCCGGAGCAGGCGGCGTTTTCAGCCAACAAGAACCTGGTCACCCGGGCGGTGGGTGTTGAAGACACGGTCATGCTGGAGACCCATGTGCACGACACCCAGCCAGGTGATTTGTACCTGCTGTGCTCGGACGGCCTGAGCGACATGCTCGACGATGCGATGATCGCCCGCTTGTTGCAGACCCACGACGCGCTGCCAGCGACCGGCCAGGCCTTGATAGCTGCCGCCAACGATGCTGGCGGAAAGGACAATATTTCGCTGATACTTGTGCGCGTAGGGGGTGAGCCCGCAGGGGCTGGCCGCCGGTGGTGGAAGTTTGGGCGCTGACGCCAATGCGGCAGGCCAAGGCGCCTGCTGCCAGTGACCCGACTCAGAGGCTGAGAGGAATTCGAGCGTGTCCGAGCAACGCACCCGCAGGTGCCAGGTCTAGGCGCAAAGCTCAGCCATAGCCCAGGCTATGGCTGAGCATTTGCAACGACGGGCGGGGGCGTTTTGGGGTGGGGAGCGGACATGATCGAAGCTCTCTCAGCCGCTTAAGGGATCAAGACAGAGAAAAGGGCAAACATGGGCAAGCTGGTGGTGTCTCTAGACGGTGTGGTGATCAAGGACGTGCAGATCACCAAGGACAAGACCACGCTTGGCCGGCGGCCGTACAACGACATCGTGATCGACAACCTTGCCGTCAGTGGCGAGCACGCGGTGTTGCAGATGGTGGGTCAAGATGTGTTCATTGAAGACCTGAACAGCACCAACGGCACCTACATCAACGGCAAGGCCATCAAGAAGCAGCTGCTGAGCCACAACGACACGGTCGAGATCGGCAAGTACAAGATCAAGTACCTGGTCGAGGAGTCTGGCGACTACGAGCGCACCATGATCATCCGGCCGGGTGCTGGCGGTCACACACCGTACAACCACACCTCGCCCATGCCCAACCCGTCCATGCCCTTGGGCGGCATGGGGGGCGCTGGCAGCAGCGTGCCGTCGGCGTCGATCAAGGTGCTCAGCGGTGCGGCTGCGGGGCGGGCTGTCACCCTCACCAAGGTGGTGACCACCGTGGGCAAGCCCGGCGTGCAGGTGGCCTCGATCACCCGGCGGCCCACCGGCTATGTGCTGGCCCACGTTGAAGGTGCACAGCGGCCCAGCATCAACGGCGTGCCGCTGAGCACCGAAACCGCTCCGCTCAACAATGGCGACCTGATCGAGCTGGCGGGTACGCAGATGCAGTTTGTGCACGTTTGACCGGGCCAGCCGGCCTGTCGTTTCGACCTGCGGGCTTTGACACGTAGCGGGGCCACGCGCTGCGGCGCTGCCGCAGGCGCTTGAAGTTTCAAATTCAAACGCCGACAGCCGTTGAAACCGGATGACGGGTTGACAGCCTGGCCCGCTGTCCTGTGCGCCGTCAGACTTGAGCCGCCACCCCCCAAGGCGGCGTGAAGCATGTCACGCCTGCGCCAGCGCCAGCGCGCAGCTGGCCCCAGGTGTGCGGAATTGGCGGCCTGACGGCTTGTGCCGGCGCCGATCGCCCGGCACCATCGCCGGTCAATCCGCCATTGCACTGCCACCCTCAAGACGCCGGCCCCCACGGCAACGCCCGCCATGCAGATCCGCGTCCTTGGTTGTTCCGGCTCCATCGCCGCCGGCTGCCGCACCACTGCCTTTTTGCTCGACGACGATGTGCTGATCGATGCCGGCACCGGCGTGGGCGATCTCACGCTCGACGAGTTGGCGCGTATCGACCACATCCTGCTCAGCCATTCGCACCTCGACCATGTGCTGGGCGTGCCGCTGCTGTGCGACAGCGTGATGCGCCGGCGCTTCGGCCGCCCGCCGATCCAGGTGCACGGCTTGCCCGCCACGCTGGACGCCCTGCGCGCCCATGTCTTCAACGGCCAGATCTGGCCTGACTTCACCCGCCTGCCCAGCGCCGAGCGGCCGATCCTGGCGCTGCAGCCGTTTGCCTGCGGCCAAGTGCTCGCCTTTGGCGAGCGGCGCATCGAAGTGCTGCCCGCGTTGCACACCGTGCCCGCAGTGGGCTTTGCGGTGCTGGGCAGCGAGGCCGGCGCCGGGGCCTGGGTCTTTACCGGCGACACGGCCCCCAACCCGGCGCTGTGGCAGCGCTTGCAGAGCCTGCGGGTGGCGCACCTGGTGATCGAGACCGCCTTCCGCGACGACGAGCACCAACTCGCCCACGTCAGCCGCCACTTGCACCCGGCCGCACTCGGGCGCGAGCTGCAGCATCTCGCCCAAGCCAGCGAGGTCTACATCACCCACATCAAGCCCGGCGAGCTGGACGCGGTGATGAGCCAGATTGGCGGGCTGGACCACCGGCACCGGGTGCAGGCCCTGGTAGCTGGGCAGGTGCTGATGCTGAGCTGATCGCTGGGGTGATCGGCGCCGGCGTCGCTGGCGTGATGGCTGAGGTCAGGGCTGAAGTGATGGGTGACGTGAACCGTCAGGGCTGACAAAAAACGTCACTTGACCCGACGGCAAGGTGACAGAAATTGGCGGCCGCAGGCGCTAAAGCGTGACGAAGGCCCGCACTTCTGGCCCAAACGGCAGAAATCAAACCTGGCACGCTAACTGCAACTGTTCTTGCGTCGTACTGCCCCTCACCGTTCTGCCCCATCTCTCCTTTGGAGAAATTCTCATGAAGCGCATGCAAAAAGGTTTTACCCTGATCGAACTGATGATCGTCGTGGCGATCATCGGCATCCTGGCAGCGGTTGCGCTGCCGGCTTACCAGAACAACATCAAGCG
>JANYKR010000189.1 GCA_025358155.1 Betaproteobacteria bacterium | reverse complement strand
CCACTGCGGCGTGGCGCCGCGCTTGAGGCGCCAGTTCTTCCTCGGGTGCTTGTACTCGGGTGGTGCCGGCGACCAGCCAACGTGCTCGCCGCTGTGCGCTGGCAATTCGCCAGCGCTCCAGGCATTTTCGAGCGACGCGCTGGTCTGGTGGATCTCGTTGGATACCGTCTGCTCCACGTTGCGTGCCGCGTCTTCGAACTCGGTCTTCATCTTCTTCAGGTCTTCGAGCTCGATCGAGCGGTTGACCTCGGCCTTGACGTCGGCGACGTAACGCTGCGCCTTGCCCACGAGGTGGCCGACCGTGCGAGCCACCCGAGGCAGCTTCTCGGGGCCGATCACGATCAAGGCGACCGCGCCGATCAGCGCGATCTTGTCAAAGCCGAAGTCGATCACGTGGGTGTCAGGACTTGGTCTTCGCTTCCACGTCGACGGTGTTTGCGTCGTTCGCCTTGCTCACGTTGACCTGCCCAGGCGGCGTGGCCGCGTCGGTGCCAGCGGCCGAGGCCCCGCCGTCGCGCACACCGTCCTTGAAGCCCTTCACCGCGCCACCGAGGTCTGTTCCGATGTTCTTGAGCTTCTTCGTACCAAACACCAGCACCACGATCAGCAGCACAACAAGCCAGTGCCAAATGCTGAATGAACCCATGACTGTTCTCCAAACGACAAGCGAGGAATTCTAGGGTACCGCTTCTCAATTACCCTTTTGCCCATGGGCGCGGACCGCCCATGACATGCATGTGAACGTGCTGTACTTCCTGTCGGCCGTCTTCGCCCGTGTTGATCAGGGTGCGAAAACCGTTGGTCACACCGTGCTCGCGCATCAACTTGGGCGCCATCGCCAGCATCCGGCCGAGCAGCGGCGCATGGTCTTGCGTCACTTCGTACATCGTCGCCACATGCGCCTTGGGGATTATGAGCACGTGTACTGGCGCCCATGGCGCGATGTCGTGGAACACCAGCAGTTCGTCGTCCTCGAAGGCCTTGCGGCTCGGAATCTGGCCGGCGACGATCTTGCAGAAGATGCAGTTCGGGTCGTGGTTCATGGCAACACCTCGGTCGTCATGCAGGCATCACGACCTTGCCTTCGTTGAGCTTGAGCCAACCCTTGATGACCCGGTAGATCGCCCACACCCAGGCCGCGAAGAGCACGAAGAAGCCAACCACGAGCCAGATCGTCGCGACGCCGACAACGCCCCACAGCAGGCCCCACCAGAAGGTCCGGATCTGCCAGTCGAAGTGGCTCTCGTAGATCGTGCCCCTGGCATCGTCGCGCTTGACGTAGTTGATGACAATGCCGACGATGGCCGTCACGCCCCACAGAAAACTCAGCGCCTGCAACGCATACACTGCCATCGTGATGTTCTTCAAGCCCGCGAGTTCTTCGGTGGACTTGCTGGCGGCACTGTTGTCGACGATTTCATTCATGATTTGTCCTCCTTTTCGCGCTGCTGCGCTTTCCTCGAGGCATATTCTTCCAGACCCGAGAGCCCTTCGCGCCGCTCCAGCTCGGTCAGCACATCGGCCGGCGCCAGCCCATGCGCATTGAGCGCCAGCATGCAGTGAAACCACAGATCGGCGACCTCACCGACGATCTTCTCGGGAACGCCGTCCTTGCAGGCCATCACGACCTCGGTCGCCTCTTCGCCGATCTTCTTCAGGATCGAATCGCCACCCTTGTGAAACAAACGCGCCACATAGCTCTTGTCCGGGTCACCCGCCTTGCGTGACTCGATCACGGCGGCGAGCCTGGCCAAGGTGTCGTTGCCGTTCATCTGTAGATGGTCTCCGGGTCTTTCAAGACCGGTTCGATGGGGGTCCACACTCCGTCCTTCAGCAGCTGGAAGAAGCATGAGTGCCGTCCGGTGTGGCATGCGATGCCGGGTTCGTGACCGAGTTGCTCGACCTTCATCAACACCACATCATTGTCGCAATCCAGCCGCAGCTCGTGCACCTTTTGGATGTGGCCGCTCTCCTCGCCCTTGTGCCAGAGACGCCCGCGCGAGCGGCTGAAATACACGGCCTCACCGAGTTCGACGGTCTTCGCCAGCGCGGCTCGATTCATGAAGGCGAACATCAGCACGTCGTTGCTGCCGACCTCCTGCGCGATCGCCGGCACCAGACCGTTCGCGTCCCACTTCACTGCATCGAGCCAATTCATGGAGCCAGTGTAGTGGTGCCGCTGAAAGCCCGCTCCTGCGCGAACCATTTGAGCACCGGCAGCGTCCCCGGCAGCACCGGCGAAACCGCGACCGGCAGGCTCTGCCATGCCATCGTCTGCTGCTCGCGCATCTGGAACTCGCCGCGCCAGGCGAACACCTTGCAGAAGTGCAGCCGCACGCGCGCGTGCGGGTAGTCCATCACTTCGATCTTCCAGGGCTCGACGGCGCCGATCTCGATACCGAGCTCTTCATGCAGCTCACGGCGCAAGGCCTGCTCGACCGACTCGCCCGGCTCGAGCTTGCCGCCCGGAAATTCCCAGTAGCCGGCGTAGACCTTGCCTTCGGGGCGGGAGGTGAGGAGAAAGTTGCCCTGGACGTCGATCAGCACGCCGACGGCCACATCGACAGGCGTGCGCTGATCCGTACTCACGCGTGGTGCCTTCCGCTGTAGTCCTTCGCGAACTGGAACGCGACGCGACCCGAGCGCGACCCACGCTCCAGCGCCCAGACCAGACTCTCCTGGCGTGCCGCGGTGATCGCGTCCTGCGGCACATTGAAACCGCGCAACCATTGCGCGACGATCGCCAGGTACTCGTCCTGGCTGAACGGGTAAAAGCTGATCCACAGGCCGAAGCGCTCCGACAGCGAAATCTTCTCCTCGACCACCTCGCCTGGATGCACCTCGCCGTTCTCGAGGTGCTGGTAGCTAAGGTTCTCCTTCATGTACTCGGGCAACAGATGGCGGCGGTTGCTGGTCGCGTAGATCAACACGTTCTCGGAGGCCTGCGCCACCGACCCATCGAGGATGGACTTGAGCGCCTTGTAGCCCGGCTCGCCCTCGTCGAAGCTGAGGTCGTCGCAGAACACGATGAAGCGCTCGGGCCGCACGGCCACCAGGTCCACCAGATCGGGCAGGTCCACCAGGTCGGCCTTGTCGACCTCGATCAGGCGCAGACCACGCGGCGCAAATTCATTCAGGCAGGCCTTGATCAGCGAGCTTTTGCCGGTGCCGCGTGCACCCGTGAGCAGCACGTTGTTGGCGGGCAGACCGGCAACAAACTGGGCCGTGTTGCGCAGCAGGCGGTCTTTTTGGCCGTCCACCTCCAGCAAGTCGGACAGCGCAATCGGCGCGATCTGGCGCACCGGCTGCAGCCAGCCGGCGGTGCCCCGCTTGCGGTAGCGAAAGGCGACGGCTGCCGCCCAGTCGGGCGCGGCCAGGGCTTGCGGCAACATCAAAGCCAGGCGTTGCAGCAGTTGCTCGGCACGGTTCAGCAAGGATTCAAGAGGGGTGGAACTCATGCTGGCAGTGTAGCCATCGGGCTCCTCTGACCGGGCTACGCCGGGGTTTTCAAGCCCTGATGCAGCCACCCATCAACCCGTGCCGGGACAGCGGCGGGCCAGCGTCGGCTTACACCGTCAGCCGCGCCAGCAACTCATCGAGGTGCTCGGTCGGGCTGCGCCGAAAACCCGAGCGGGCAAAGCGCTGCAAGCGGCCGACCACCAAGGCGGTCAGGCCGGAGGCCACCGCGTTGGCCACGGCGGTGGGCGAACTCACCGGCGACAAGACAGCGCCCTGCCCTGCCGTCACCGGGCCGCCAGCCGGCCTATCGGCCGAACCAGCAGCCGACCCTGCGGCCGACCCGGCAGACAAGCGCAGGCATTGCCGCAACTGGCCTTCGACCCGGTCAAAAAACTGGTTCATGCGCTGGGTGAGTCGCTCATGCTCGAACACCAGGGCGTCACCCACCATCAGCCGCACCATGCCGGGGTTTTTTTCGCCAAACTGCAGCAGCATCACGACGATGCGCCGGGCCTGCACGCCGCCACCGGTTTCGCGCTCGGTGATCTGGTTGACCAAGCCAAAGACCGTGGTTTCGATGAACTCGATCAGGCCCTCGAACATTTGCGCCTTGCTGGCGAAATGGCGGTACAGCGCGGCCTCGCTGACCTCCAGCCTGGCCGCCAGCGCGGCAGTGGTGACGCGGTCGCCGCCGGGTTGCTCCAGCATCGCGGCCAGGGTCTGCAAAATCTGGGTCCGGCGCTCGCCAGGCCGGGGCCGCTTGCGCTGGGCGTCGCTGCCTCGGGCGTCTGCAGCTTCGGCGTCTGCAGCTCCGGCGTCTGGCCCCGCAGTGCTGTGATCGACCAAAACGCCATGGGACGGCACCCGCTCCAGCGGCCTGAGGAGGCGGACGACGGTGCCGGAGGGCTCGGGCAATTCAGGCATCGCGGCAATCGAGGTGGGTACGGCGGGTGAAGCTGCGATGATTCTTGCACAGCGATCCCTGGGGTCGGACCGCAGGTAAACACCGAGCGCGTGGCCGCGCAGGCGTGCCACGCACCCGCCCGCCAAGAACCGGGCTGGCAGATCGATTCGACTCAGCGGCGCAGCGAGCCGAGCAAGCGCAGCGAGCGCACGGTCCGGTCGACATAGGCGGGCTGTACTGTCCAGCGCGAATGCCCTGGCCCCAGTGTGCTGCGCCGGCGCAAGAAACGCTGCATCCAGACCGTGCCCATGCCGATGCTGCGGGCGGCTTTCTGGTGCACCAGGGTGTCCTCGACCAGCACACAGCGGGCCGCCGCGACGCCCAGCCGCACCGCCACGGCGCGCAGCATGCGGGTATCGGGCTTGGGCCGCAGTTGCCCGAACATGCGCATGTCGTCGATGGCGATCACGCCGTCGAAAGCGTCGCCAATCCCCAGCGCCGCCAGCACCCGCAAGGCGTAGGCCCGTGGCGCATTGGTCAAGATGAGCTTGCGGCCGGGCAGGCGCCGCAGCGCCGCCAAATCACCCCGGTGGCCGCTGAGCAGCGGCTCCAGGCCCGGCAGCAGATGGGTGTGGTGCAAAAAATGCGCGGGCCTGACGCCGTGGTGGCGCATCAACCCCAGCAAGGTGGCGCCGTAGCGCAGCCAGTAGTCATGGTTCAGGCTGCGGGCCTGTTCAGTGTCGATCTGCAGCGCCTGTGCGGTGTAGTCGCCCATGGCCTGGTGCAGCGCGCCAAACACGTGGGCACCGGCATCGTGCAAGGTGTTGTCCAGGTCGAACAGCCAGACAGTCTGGCGGTTGATGCGCAGCGTCACCGGGCGCAGCCCTCGGTGCGAGGGGGGCTTTGGGGGCTATCGCTGCGCGTCACGCGGCGCCGCGCTCAGTGCGAGCGGATCATCGTGCCGTAGGCCTGGTCGGTCAGCACCTCCAGCAGCAGCACATGCGGCACTCGGCCGTCGATGATGTGCACGGCATTGACGCCGCTCCTGGCGGCGTCGAGCGCGCCGCTGATCTTGGGCAGCATGCCGCCCGAGATGGTGCCGTCGGCAAACAGCTCATCGATGCGGCGCGCCGTCAGGTCGGTCAGCAGCGCGCCGGCCTTGTCCAGAACGCCCGGGGTGTTGGTCAGCATCAGCAGCTTTTCGGCCTTGAGCACCTCGGCCAGCTTGGACGCGACCATGTCGGCGTTGATGTTGTAGCTCTCGTTGTTCTCGCCAAAGCCGATCGGGCTGATCACCGGGATGAAGGCGTCGTCCTGCAGCGCCCGGACCACGCTGGGGTCGATCGCGACGATCTCGCCGACCTGGCCGACGTCGTGCTCCTTGGTCGGGTCGTCGCGGTCGAGCATCTTGAGCTTGCGCGCACGGATCAGGCCGCCGTCACGCCCGGTCAGGCCCACCGCCTTGCCACCGGCCACGTTGATCAGGCCGACGATGTCTTGCTGCACCTCGCCACCCAGCACCCACTCGACCACCTCCATCGTCTCCTCGTCGGTGACGCGCATGCCCTGGATGAAAGTGCCCTTCTTGCCGATCTTGGCCAGCGCATCGTCGATCTGCGGCCCGCCGCCGTGCACCACCACCGGGTTCATGCCCACCAGTTTGAGCAGCACCACGTCCTCGGCAAAATCCTGCTGCAGCGCCGGGTCGGTCATGGCGTTGCCGCCGTACTTGATCACCAGGGTCTTGCCGTGGAACTTGCGGATGTACGGCAACGCCTGGGCCAGGATCTCGGCCTTGTCGCGCGGGGCGATGTGGGCCAGATCGGGCACGGTGGGTGCTGAGGCAGGGGCGACGCTGGTCATGGACGGTCCTTTGATGCGTTGCAGCAATTTCACGGATTGTAGGAACAACGCAAGCGCCCTCCCGATCTGGCGCCCAAGCCACGGCGGCCGGGCGACGTAGCATTGGCCGATCAATCCGCCTTGTCGGCACCGGGCGGATCCACCGCATTGCGACGCAGAAGGTTTTTGATGAGCACCCACCAGCACGACCTGAGCCCGTTCCGCCACAGCCATGCCTTTGGCGAGGCCGGCGAGGACGCCCGCGGCCGTGCACTGCTGGCGGTGACGGTGGTGACCTTGATCACGATGGTGGTTGAGCTGGTGGCCGGCTGGTGGACCGGCTCGCTGGCCTTGACCGCCGACGGCTGGCACATGGGCACCCATGCCGCCGCGCTGGGTGGCGCGGTGCTGGCGATGCGCTGGTCGCGCCGAGCCCGGGAGCACGAGGGCTTTGCCTTTGGCGGCTGGAAGATCGAGGTGCTCAGTGCCTACACCAGCGCCCTGCTGCTGGCAGCCGTGGCCGTGGGGCTGGCGGTGGAGGCATTGCGCAGCCTCGTTCGCCCCGAGCCGATCAATTACAGCGACGCGATGATGGTGGCAGTGCTGGGCCTGCTGGTTAACCTGGCCAGTGTGTGGCTGCTGTCGCGGGCGGGTGGCGAGGTACCCGGGCATGGGCATTCTCATGGGCATTCTCACGGGCATTCTCACGGGCATGCGCATGGGCACGCTCATGGGCAACCTCAAGGCAGCGGTCGAGACCACGATCACGGCCACCCTGACGGCCAGGGACAGGGCCAGGCCCATGGCCATGCCCACGGCCCCGCTGTAACCCAGGGCCATGCCGCAGCACACGCCCACGGCGGCACGGCGCACAACGACCACAACTTCCGCGCGGCCTACATCCATGTGCTGGCCGATGCGTTTACGTCGTTGCTGGCGATTGCCGCGCTGGCGGGCGGCCTGTTTTGGGGCTGGCGCTGGCTGGACCCGGCGGTGGCGCTGGTGGGCGCGGCGGTGATCGGGCAATGGAGCTGGGGCCTGCTGCGCAGCAGCTCGCTGGCACTGGTCGATGCCACAGCCGACGCACCGCTGCGCCAGGCTGTGCGCGCCGCCATCGAGGCCGACGGTGACGCCAAGCTGGCCGATCTGCATGTCTGGCAGGTCGGCCCACAGGCCCATTCGGTGGTGATCAGCGTGGTGGCAGACCGGCCCTTGCCGGCCGCCGACTACCGCGCCCGCCTGCTGCCGCTGCGCAGCGTGCGGCATGTGACGGTCGAGGTGCACCGCTGCCCGCAGCCCGGCGCCTCCTGAACCTGGCAGCCGTGCTGGGCGCTGCGGCGCTGCGGCGCTGGCAGCCCAGATGCTGCGTCACCGTGGCGACGTACCGCCGGACCGCCCCCCGCTAGCATGGCTCGGCACTGCCCGACCCCGGAGAACTCCATGCCCAGCACCCTGTCCACCCTGGTGAACCACCAGATTCGCCTGGCCGCCCGCCCGGTCGGCCTGCCCACCGCCGCCGACTGGCAGGCCACCGAAGAAGCGGTCGCTGCGCCGCCCGCAGGCGGCGTGCTGGTCAAGGTGTTGGCGCTGTCACTCGACCCGGCGATGCGCGGCTGGATGAACGAGGGCAAGAGCTACATCCCGCCGGTCGGCATCGGCGAGGTGATGCGCGCCGGCGGCGTGGGCACCGTCATCGCCAGCGATCACCCGGGCTTTGCAGTGGGCGACGCCGTCAGCGGCACGCCCGGCGTTCAAGAGTTTTGGTCGGTCGCCGCCGACCAGGTCAAGCGCAGCGGCCTGAGCAAGATCGACCTCAGCCTGGGCAGCGCCACCCAATGGCTCAACGTGCTGGGCATGCCCGGCATGACGGGCTACTTCGGCCTGATGGACGTGGGCCAGCCGCAACCCGGCGAGACGGTGGTGGTCTCGGGCGCGGCCGGCGCGGTCGGCCAGACTGTCGGCCAGATCGCCAAGATCAAGGGTTGCCGGGTGGTGGGCATTGCCGGCGGCGCGGCCAAGTGCGAATGGGTGGTGCGCGAGCTGGGTTTTGATGCCTGCATCGACTACAAGGCCGCCGCACCCGAGGGCAGCAAGCGCTGGGACGCGGTGCGCGAGGGCCTGCGGCAGCACTGCCCGGCTGGGGTGGACATCTACTTCGACAACGTCGGCGGCGAGATCCTCGACACCGTGCTGGCCAAGATCAATCTCAAGGCCCGCATCATCATCTGCGGCGCCATCAGCCAGTACAACAGCACCACGGCGGTGGCCGGCCCCAAGAACTACCTGTCCTTGCTGGTGAACCGGGCCCGGATGGAGGGCATCGTGGTGTTCGACTACGCCGCCCGCTACCCGCTGGCCGTGGCCGAGATGGCCGCGTACCTGAAGGACGGTCGCATGAAG
>JANYKR010000183.1 GCA_025358155.1 Betaproteobacteria bacterium | reverse complement strand
GTGCTGCCGCCCTGGGCAGCCACCAGACGACGGGTCAGCGCCAGGCCCAGGCCGGTGCCGGCATGGTGCTTGCTGTAGCCGGCATCGAGCTGTTGAAACTCGGTAAACAGCCGGGGCAAGTCGGCCGCTGCGATGCCGATGCCGGTGTCCTCGACCTCCACCCGAAAGTGCGCGGCGCCCTCGGCTGTCGCCCGCACCGTGATCCGGCCGCGCTCGGGGGTGAACTTGATGGCGTTTGAGAGGTAGTTGTAGAGCACTTGCTTGAAGCGCGCCGGGTCCAGCACCAGCCCGCTCAGATCGGGCGCGATCAGCACCTCGACCGCCAGTTGCTTGCGCTGCACGGCCGTGCCCAGCACCGCCAGCGCCTCGCCGACCATCTGCGGCAGATCGACCGGCTCCGGCGTGAAGTCGAACTTGCCCGACTCGACCTTGGCCAGATCCAGCACATCGTTGATCAACTGCAGCAAATGGTGGCCGCTGCTGGCGATGTGGCCCAGAAACTCGCCGTGCTTGGGTGAGGATGCCGGCACCGCACCACCCTTGAGCAGTTCGGCAAAGCCGATGATGGCGTTGAGGGGGGTGCGCAGCTCGTGCGACATGTTGGCCAGAAACTGGCTCTTGAGCCGGGAGGCCTCCAGCACCTGGTGGTTCTCGGCCTCCAGGCGCAGGGCGCGCAGCCGGGCGTCCTCGGCTTGGCGTTGCGCCGTGATGTCGCTGACCACGCCGAGCATACGGCCAGACTGGCCGCTCGCTGGCAAGACAGCACCGTGCAGGCGCAGCCAGTGCACGCTCTGGTCGGGCCAGTGGACCCGGCATTCGATCTGCCAGTCCTGGCCCTGGCGCACGGCGGCCTGGAAGCTGCGCTGCACCTCGGCATGGTCCTCGGCATGGACCTGGCGCAAAAAGCTGTCGAAGGTCCAGCTGTCGGCGCCCGGCAGCAGGCCAAAACAGGCATCAAAGCGGGGGGAGCCGCGGGTGATGCCGCTGTTGAGGTCGATCTCCCACTCACCGATCTGGGCCGAATCGAGCACAAAGCGCAGCCGGGCCGCGCTCTCGCGCAGGGCGACCTCGGCGCGCCGTTGCAGCGACACATCGCGGGCGATCTTGGACGCGCCAACCACGCGGCCCACCGCGTCCCGGATCGGCGAAATCGCCACCGATACCGCCAGGCGCGTGCCGTCCCGGGCCTGGCGCACGGTGTCAAAGGGCGGCATGGTCTTGCCAAGTGCCAGATCGGCCAGGATTTGCATCTCCTCGGCCTCTCGCTCGGCCGGGATCAGCATCTGCACCGGCCGGCCGATGGCTTGCTCGGCGTTGTAGCCAAACAAGGCCTCGGCGGCGCGGTTCCAGCTGGTGATTCGGCCGTCCAGGGTCTTGCTGACGATGGCGTCGTTGGACGACTCGACGATGGCGGCCAGCCGGGCCCTGTCGGCCTCGACCTGGTTGATTGCCGTCAAGTCGCGAAACACCATCACCAGGCCCCGCACCGCGCCGCTGTCCGAGTGGGTCAATTCGGCTTTGACTTCCAGCGCGGTGGGCTGGCCGGTCCGGCTGAGGGCCACCACATGGTGGGCCAGCTCCATCGTGACGCCTTGCTCTTGCATCACGTCGATCGGGTTGCGGGCCTCGATGCCGGCGGCCCGGCCTTCTCGCATGAACACCGTCCACAGCGGCTGGCCCAGCGCGGCTTGCTGCGACCAACCGGTCACCCGCTCGGCCACCGTGTTCATGCGCGTCACCCGGCCTTGCGGGTCTGCGGCAATGAAGCCGGCCTCGATGCTGGCCAGCGTCAGCGCCAGGCTTTGTTCGATCTCGGCCAGCCGCTGCTCGGTGCTGAGGCGCCGCCCGACCTCGGCCTCCAGCGAGGCAATGGCCTCTTGCAATCGGGCCACGCTCGGAATTTTCAGCGCCTGGGGCAGCAGCTGCCAGAGCGCGATGGCGGTGGCGATCGACAGCGCGGCGGTGATGCCCTTGGCCAGGACTTGCACCACGTAATCGGGCTGCCACAGCGTCCAGATGTCGAGCACGTGGGTCAGGCCGCAGGCAAAGATGAAGGCCGAAAACAAGCCCGGCACCCACAGGCTGGGCAAGGCGCCGCGACGCCGGACGTAACGCAGGATGGTCAGCGGGATCGAGAAGTAGGCGGCGGCAATCAGCGCATCGGCTGCCACCATGCCCCAGAGCAAGCCGGCCGAGCCGGTCAGGCAGACGGCATGCGGTAGCAGCCCGTTGCGGGCAAAAAATGACACCAAGGTGTCCATCAAAACTCCCAGTCCTGCGCCGTGAACATCTGAAGACCGCTTACCGCTTGAGCATTTCCAGCGCTGGTAAGGGTCAATCGGGACAATCCGGCAAACGCCCGCATCGACACAGGCAAATGATGATCGTTTCCTCGCATTTGCGCTGCGTCAAGTCGGGAATTCTTCATTGGTGGTGACCATTTCGAACGGCAACTCGCAGGTGCAGGCCAGGTGCAGGCCAGGAGCAGGGTCAGCGACAGGGCCGGAGCAGTCCGCAGCGCCCGGTCAGGAGGCCGTGCATGGCCGGTGGCGCGTCCACCCACTGCGCCGTCACCAGGCCACTGGCCGGCGCCACAAGCCTGCCGCAGGCCGGCGCCCGCCTGGCCCGCAGGCGAGCCGCTCAGTGCCGGAAGTGCCGCGTGCCGGTGAACACCATCACAATGCCGCGCTCGTCGGCGGCGGCGATGACCTCAGCGTCGCGCATCGAGCCACCGGGCTGGATGACGCAGGCCGCGCCCGCATCCAC
>JANYKR010000172.1 GCA_025358155.1 Betaproteobacteria bacterium | reverse complement strand
CAGCCCGTAGGAGCGTGGTGGCGCCCAGGGCTTGACAACCCCCATCATCTTCAGGTGCGCGCCCTGCATCGGCTCGAGGTAGGTGTTGCCCGAGTTCAGCGCCGGGGCAATCCAGTAGGCCGGGTCGACCTCGGCCAACATGCGCTTGCGAAACACCGGCTCTCGCAGCACGAACTCGACCAGCTGGGTGCGCAGGGCGAAGCAGGTCAACCAGTAGCCCCCATCGGCCGCAGGCACGATGCGCGATGGGTAACCGGGCAGCTTGTCCAGCACCGGCCGCGGCGCCGCTCGGGCGCCGCCCGCAGACGTGTCAAGCTGTAGCACGCGGTGGCGCCAACTTTCACACACCCACGCACCATCGGGCGTGGCGCAGGCACCGAAGGCATGGCCCAGGCCGGTGACCAGCTCGCGCGCGCTGCCGTCCGCGAGCCCGAACTCGACCACCCGGCCGCTTCGGCCTAGACCCATCAGGTCGTGCTTCCAGCGCTCGACCGGGTGGTCGGCCGAGCCGTCGGTGACGATCAGCCGGCCATCGGCGGTGGCGGCGATGGCATTGACCGCCAGCAGCGGCCGTCCGTTAGCGGCGTCGAAGCGGCAGCCGTCGTAGCGGCCACCAACGACGTGCACCGCGCGCCCGTCCAGCGCCACAGCCAGTCCGCCCCCGGGCACGCAAGCCAGTGCTGTGATCGGCTGGCCGGCCGGCGCCAGGCCATGCACCACTTCGCTCGGCGCCCAGTCGGGCGCTGCCGCATCCTGGCGCCAGATCTGCGCGCCATCGGCCACGAACAGGTTCCGGCCATCGCTGGCCAGATCGGCCGGTGCAGCCAGCGTGGCCAGCACCGGCGCGTCCTCAATCAGCCGGTTGCTCTTGAGCGCACCATCGAACACCGGCACGGTGATCGAGGCCTCGCCCCGGCCCAGCAGTCGGTCGGTCCAGGATCTGAACGTGGCGATCATGCCGACCTGCCCCAGCGCCGGTCGTACTGCACGAAGCCAGGATCGGCCCCGGGCAGGGTGTAGCGGCCGATACGGTTGTTCATGATCCCGCCCAGGTAGAGGTGGCCGCGGTGCTCGCGCATCGAGGTGATCATCGGATGGTTCTCGCCGCCCAGGTCCCAGAGTGTTTCCAGCACCTCGCCGCGCTCGTTGAACTTCAGCACGCAGCCGGTGTTGATGTTCGGGAACAGCCATTCATCGCGCGGCACCCGCTTGGCCATGCGGCGCCGGAAGCCCGGCATGCGCCAGGCCAGGTCGAGCGCCGGGCAGCGCATGCCCACCAGCGACATCCAGTAGTGGCCGTCCGACGAGTTGTTGATGTTGTCGGGGAAGCCCGGCAGGTTGTGCAGCACGATTTCGGTGCTGCCGGCCTTGGGGCCGTCGAACCAGTGGCGCTTGACGCAACAGCCCCAGGTCTCGGCAAACAGGAAGGACTGGCCGTCACTGGCGATGCACACGCCGTTGGGGAACTTCAGATCGCGCAGTACGGTGTGCGTCTTGCCGGTGTTGGTGTCGTAGCAGATGATGCGGCCGTTGCCGCGCGCCTCCAGCCCGTCGGTGGCCCATTCATGCATTTCGTAGCGCACGGTGGCCTCGGAAAAGTAGATGCGGCCGTCGTCGGTGATGTCCAGGTCATCGGCCAGGCGCAGCCGGCTGTCGTCGTTGATCGACGAGTAGCTGCGGTTGGTCTCGTCGGTGACCTTCTCCACCACCCGCTCGGGCGTCACCCGGTACAGGCCCATGCCGCCGATGCAGACATACAGGTTGTCCTGGCGATCAAAGGCCATGCCCAGCGGTGTGCCGCCGATGTGGGCGTAGACCTCCATGCGCTCGTACTCGGGCGGGAAGAAGCGGATGATGTCGCCATGCCGCGAGCCTGCGTACAGGTTGTCGTGGCGGTCCAGGATCACGTCCTCCGGGCCCTCGATGCGGCCCAGGCCGATCACCTTCACGCTGCGCAGCTTGTCGTTCTGGGCCCAGCTGGTGCCACAGTCGGGCGCGGTCGACGGCAGCTGCGGCAAGGCATGGTAGGTCGGACTGACGTAGACCTTGTTGACGATGCGGTGGC
>JANYKR010000154.1 GCA_025358155.1 Betaproteobacteria bacterium | reverse complement strand
GATCAGGCTGCCGCCGTATTTCGATTTATCGGCCAGCGGCGAGAGGATTTCTTCCACTCCCAACTTTTCATAGCGCCACTGGTCGGTGTGGGCGTAGAAGAAGCTGGTGCTGTTCATCTGCCTAGGCGGGCGGATCCAGTCCAGCGCAAAGGCCAGCGGCGTCCAGCCGGTTTGCGGGCGCAGCTTTTCCTGGCCCACGTAGTGCGCCCAGCCGCCACCGCTCTGGCCGATGCAACCACACATCATCAGCATGTTGATGACGCCGCGGTAGTTCATGTCACTGTGGTACCAGTGGTTCATCGCCGCGCCGATGATCACCATCGACTTGCCGTGGGTCTTGTGGGCGTTTTCGGCAAACTGGCGTGCGACCGTGATCAGTTGGGCACGCGGCGTGCCGGTGATGCGCTCTTGCCAGGCCGGTGTGTAGGGGGTGTCGTCGTCAAAACTCTTGGCGGCCAGCTCACCCGCCAGGCCACGCGCGATGCCGTAGTTGGCCACTTGCAGGTCAAACACTGTGGCCACCAGCGCCTCGCGCTGTTCACCCGCCTTGCCCAGCGAAATGCGCCGCACCGGCACCGTGCGCACCAGCACATCCGACTGGACATTGTTCGGGAAGTTCTCGCTGACGATGCCGCCAAAGTACGGGAAGCCGACCTGGGCGGTATCGGTGCTGGGCGCTGCGCCCTCCAGTGCGGAGAGTTGCAGCTTGACCTCAGTGCCGTGGCGCGCCTCCTTGGCCTCCAGGTTCCACTGGCCCTCGTCGGCGCGGCCGTCCGGCCCCCAGCGGAAGCCGATCGCGCCGTTGGGAAGCACCACCTTGCCGGTCTCGTCGAAGGCCACCGTCTTCCACTCGGGATTGTTGGCCTGGCCGAGCTTGCCGTTGAAGTCGGACGCACGCACATAGCGGTCGGGCACGGTGATCACCTCGCCGCTGGGCAAGGTGTGCTGTTTCAGCATCACCAGCATCGGCATGTCGGTGTAACGCCGCACGTAGTCGTCAAAGTACGCGCTGCGCGCGCCTTGCTCCGGGAAGTAGAACTCCTTCAGGATCACATGGCCCATGGCCATCGCCACTGCGGCGTCTGTGCCCTGCTTGGGGTTCATCCAGATGTCGGACAGCTTGGCGACTTCAGAGTAGTCGGGCGTGATCGCCACCGTCTTGGTGCCCTTGTAGCGCACCTCGGTGAAAAAGTGCGCGTCGGGTGTGCGCGTCTGCGGCACATTGCTGCCCCAGGCAATGATGAAGCTGGAGTTGTACCAGTCGGCCGACTCGGGCACGTCGGTCTGCTCACCCCAGACCTGCGGGCTGCTGGGCGGCAGGTCGCAGTACCAGTCGTAAAAGCTCATGCAGACGCCGCCGATCAGGCTGAGGTAGCGGCTGCCTGCGGCGTAGCTGACCATCGACATCGCCGGGATCGGCGAGAAGCCGATGATCCGGTCCGGGCCGTGCTTCTTGATGGTGTGCACATTGGCCGCAGCGATGATCTCGTTGACCTCGTCCCAGGTCGAGCGCACAAACCCGCCAAGACCACGCACCTGCTGGTAGTCGCGCCGTTTGGCGTCGTCGGCCACGATGCTGGCCCAGGCCGCCACCGGGTCATTGGCCAGCCGGGCCTCACGCCAGTGCTTGAGCAGCCGGCCACGCACCATCGGGTACTTGACGCGGTTGGCGCTGTAAAGATACCAGCTGTAGCTGGCGCCGCGGGCGCAGCCGCGCGGCTCGTGGTTGGGCATGTCCCAGCGGGTGCGCGGGTAGTCGGTCTGCTGGGTTTCCCAGGTGACGATACCGCCCTTGACGTAGATCTTCCAGGAGCAGGATCCGGTGCAGTTCACACCGTGCGTGCTGCGCACGATCTTGTCGTGGGCCCAGCGGTTGCGGTAGCTGTCTTCCCAGGTGCGGTCTTCACCGGTGGTGACGCCGTGCTCACCCGAGAAGGGCTCGCGCGGGTTCGAGAAGTAGTTCAGTCGGTCGAGGAAGTGGCTCATGGAGCGCCTTTCGGGAAATCGGGGTTCAGGTGTTGGTCAGCTGTGATTCAAGGGTTCTTCACGTACGCGTCCTTGCGCAGGTAGAACCACCAGTTCAGCACCAGGCAGAGCGCGTAGAAGACCGCGAAGCCGTACATCGCGAACTGCGGTGTGCCGGCCTTGATCTGGTCGCCGATGACGATGGGTGCGACAAACGCGCCATAGGCCGCCACCGCCGAGGTCCAGCCGAGCACCGGGCCGGCCTGGGTGCGGTCGAAGATCACGCCGATGGTGCGGAAGGTGCTGCCGTTGCCGATGCCGCTGGCAAAAAACAGTACCACGAACAGGCTGAGGAAGGCCGGGAAGTACTGCTCGGGTGTTGCCGAGCCGTAGGCCAGCATCATCACGTAGCCCACCGCCACCGAGGCGGCCACCATCACCGCACAAATGATCTGCGTGACGATGGAGCCGCCCACCTTGTCCGATATCCAGCCGCCCAGCGGTCGCACAGCGGCGCCGACAAACGGACCGATCCAGGCGTAGGCCAGGATGGTCGGCGCGTTCGGGTTGTTCAAGGTGTGCCGCATCACACCGGCCGCGTCGGGCAGGTGGCTGATGCCGAAGATCACCTTCATCGACAGCGGCAGCGCCATCGAGAAACCGATGAACGACCCGAAGGTGACGATGTAGAGAGCCGTCAGCGACCAGGTGTGCTTGTCCTTGAAGATCGCGAACTGCTTGCTGACGTTGTCCTTCATCGCACCAAAGGCCGCGAGCTTCATGATCATCAACGCGCTGACGATGTCGAGCGGGATCGCGACCCACATGCTGATCAGGTTCAACCCCGTGGGTTTGGGCAGGTACAGGTACAGGCCCAGGATGGACGGGATGAAGGCCAGCGTGTACAGCCAGGTGATCTTGGCAAAGGCGACCAGCGGCGGGCCGCTGTCGGGTGTCACCGTCTTCAGGTTGTTCATGCCGAACCAGCACAGGGCCGACAACGGCACCAGCGACAGCACCCAGGCAAAGCCCGCGTTCTGGATCCAGGTCGGAGTGCCGGCGGCAATCTTGCCGAAGATCCAGCCGCTGCCCTTGAGCAAGGTATCGGGTGCGCCACCCCAGCTACCGAAGATGCCGACGGTCATGACCAGCGGGATCACGATCTGCATCGTCGTCACGCCGAAGTTGCCCAGGCCCGCATTCAAGCCCAGGCCGGTGCCCTGCAGCCGCTTCGGGAAGAAGGTGCTGATGTTCGACATCGAACTGGCAAAGTTGCCGCCGCCGACGCCGCACCACAGCGCCATCAGCTGGAAGGCCCACAGCGGCCAGTCCTTGTGCTGCAGCACGATGCCGGTGCCAATGGCCGGCGCCAACAACATTGCGGTGGTCAGGAAGATGGTGTTGCGCCCACCGGCCAGCCGGATCAGGAAGGACGCCGGGATCCGCATCGTGGCCCCGGCGATGCCGGCGATGGCTGTGAGCGTGAACAACTCGGCCTGGGTGAACGGGTAGCCCAGGTTGAGCATCTGCACGGTGATGATGCCCCACATGCCCCACACCGCAAAGCCGCACAGCAGGGCGGGAATCGATATCCACAGGTTGCGGTAGGCTATCTTTTTGCCGGTGGACGCCCAGAAGGCGTCGTCCTCGGGCCGCCAGTCGGCAATGTCGGCACCCTGCCCGGCGGGTACGCCGGGCGACCCTCCGAGAGGGTTGGGCCTTGCTTGGGGTGGCCCGGCGCGGCGGTCCGTATCAGCAGCCGAGCCGCCCGCGGTACTTGGGTTGTTGTTCATCAAAGGCTTTCTTTAAAGCACAGGGTCAACGCGCAAAGCTGCGTGACAGCGGGGACGCGGGCGCATTGCGGCCCATCATTTCGGTGCGGCGCACCTCCGTCCAGTACATCCAGATCAGCGAGACCCAGACCACGCCGTACATCAGCATGAAGGCGCTGGAGCGGACGCCGGTCAGGTCCATCAACACGCCGAACAGGATCGGCAGCACAAAGCCGCCCATGCCACCGGCCAGGCCGACGATGCCGCTGACGGTGCCGATGTTGGAGGGGTAGTCGTCGCTGATGTACTTGAAGACGCTGGCCTTGCCGAAGGCAAACGCGATGCCCAGCGTGAACATCAGCGCGGTGAAGCCGTAGATGTTGAGACCGACATGAAAGGTCTTGGGGCCGCTGGTGGTCATCACCGTGAAGTCGGTCTGCGGGTAGCTGAGCAAGAACAAGCAGATCCAGCTGACCCACATCACCCACCAGGTGACGCTGTGCGCGCCGTGTTTGTCCGACAGCCATCCGCCCACCGCGCGCAGCACACCGCCGGGCAGCGAGAAGCACGCCGCCAAGAGTGCTGCCGAGCGGATGTCGAGCCCGAACTCGCCGACGTAGTACTGCACCATCCACAAACTCAGCGCGACATAGCCGCCAAACACGATGCTGTAGTACTGGCAGTACTTCAGCACCTTGGGCTCGCGCAGCATCTTGAGCTGGTCGCTGAACTTGGTGTTGGACGGCACCCGGTGTGCCGGGTCACTGGCCGAGAACAGCCAGAACAGCACTACCGTGCCCAGCATGATGGCGGCGTAAACCATAGGCACCATGGTCCAGCCAAAGGCCACCAGCAGCGCCGGCGCGACAAACTTGTTGACCGCCGCGCCCGAGTTGCCGGCGCCATACACGCCCATTGCAAAACCCTGGCGGTTCTTGGGGAACCAGCGTGCCACGTAAGGCGTGCCGACCGAAAACGAGCCGCCTGCCAGGCCGACAAACAGCCCGATCACCAGAAAGTGCCAGTAGGCGGTGGCGTAGCTCATCAGCCAGATCGCGGGCACGGTGGCGGCCATCAGCAGCGCCATCACGATGCGGCCACCGTACTTGTCAGTCCAGATACCCAGCGGCACCCGAACCAACGAACCGGTGAGCACCGGCATGGCGGTGAGCAGGCCGAACTCGGTGGCGTTGAGGCCCAGCGTCTTCTTGATCGGAATGCCGATCACGCCGAACATCATCCACACCATGAAACACACGGTGAAGGCGAGCGTGCTGACCAGCAGCACCGCCAGCGCCTGGCTCTTTTGGGTCATGACAAATTCCACAGGTGAGACATGCCCACACTGTAGGAACCGGAGCCTGCTGGCGGCATCCCCCGCAAGCACAGCGCCCCGGCGGCAAACGGACGATGCCGGCCGGCGCAGCCATCGCCCTGAAGAACTAGACCGCCGCCAAAATCAGGCGTCGTTGATTCAGGTCAAAGCCAAATCAGGTCAGGCCGTGCTCGCTGGCGATGACTGCTGCATGCACCCGCGAGCTGACATCGAGTTTGCGCAGGATGTGCTGTACGTGGATCTTGACCGTGGTCTCGGCAATGCCGAGCGCACGGGCGATCTCCTTGTTGGCCTGACCCCGGGCGATGCCCCGCAGGATATCGAGCTCTCGCTGGGACAGCGTATCGACCTTGGATGCCGCAGGCTCGGGTGTGGCCGGCGCTGACGGCGCCCCCGACCCGCGAAACGCCGCCACCAGCTTGCCCGTCATCTCGCCGGCAATCACGCTCTCGCCCTGCATGGCACGCCGGATCGCGGCAGCCAGTGCGTCACCTTCGATGGTCTTGAGCAAGTAGCCGCAGGCGCCACCTCTAAGCGCCTGCGCCAGGTCGCCCTCGTCCTCGCTGACGGTCAGCATCACGATGCGTACGCCGGGCGCGGCGGCCAGCAAGGCCGGCAGCGCGTCCACGCCATTGACGCCCGGCAGGTGGTTGTCCAGCAGGATCAGGTCGGGTTTGAGCTCTTCGACGCGGCGCTGCGCCTGACTGGCATCCCCGGCGTCGCCCACCACCTCAAATTGCGGGTCGCGCTGCAGCAGCGCGGTCAGTCCACGGCGAAACAGCGTGTGGTCATCGACGACCAGGATTCGGATCTTGGTGGCAGCGGTAGTCATGGAGTCCTTCAGGCGGCTTGCACTCGGGCCGGCACCTGAGGCGGCACCTGCTGCGGCGCAGCGTCGGGTGCGGGGGTGGTGCCAGGGAGCCCGGCTGTGAAGCTTGCCGCGCCAGCCCCGGCTGCGCCGGGCAGTGCCGGCAAGCTCAGCACCACCGAGGTACCGCGCCCCGGGGTGGACAGCAGCTCCAGCACGGCGCCCAGGCGATCAGCCCGCTCGGCCATGATGCGCAGGCCCACATGGGTTTCGTCAGGCGGGCTCTGCTGGCTGGCCAAGCCCAGGCCGTCGTCACGCACCTCCAGCCGCCAGCGCGGCTGCTGCACCACGTCCAGCCAGACCTGGCTGGCCCGGGCATGCTTGCGCACGTTGGAAAGCGCCTCCTGCACGATGTGCAAGACCTGGATCTGAACGTCAGGCGGCAAGGGCAAGCCGTGTGCGCCCATCCTCAGGCTGGCCTTCAAGCCGGTCTGGTGCTCGAACTTGCGCAGCGTGGTCATCAGCGCGGGTTCGATGTCCTCGGCATTGGTGCGGGTGCGAAAGTGCATCAGCAACTCGCGCACGTCGCCGTAGCACTCCCGCACGCCCAAGTCGATCTCGCCCAGCACATGGTCCACCTGCGGGGCGTCATGCTCGGCAATTGCGTCGCGCATCAGCTGTACCTGGATC
>JANYKR010000062.1 GCA_025358155.1 Betaproteobacteria bacterium | reverse complement strand
GGTGCTGTGGTACCAGGGCGAAGCCGACGCTGGCCTGAACACGCCGGCCAGCCAGTACCGCCTGGGTTTGCAAGCACTGGCCAGCGCCCTGCAGACTGCAGCGGGCTCACCTCGCAAAATCCTGCTGGCCCATTCCACCGTATGCCGCAGCGAGGCCTCGGCGGCGCTGAGCGGGGCCATCAACCAACTGGTAGCCAGCGACCCGCGCTTCGGTCAAGGCCCTGATTTGGACCGTGGCCTGCGGCAAGATCAGCGCCACGACGGCTGCCACCTCAGCGGGGCAGGGCTTGCACGGTCTGCGGAGCTTTGGGCAGATGCGGTGCAGATAGCCCTGCTGGACCTGCCTCGATCGCCTGGAGCGCATCCATGACCCTTCGAACAAGCTGGATGGGACTGCTGTTGGCCTCGCTTGCCGGCGCTACCTGCGCTCAAAGCCCCAAGGACGTGACCGACGGGGAACTGGCCTTGCTGCCGCCGTTTTGCTACGACACCATGGGCATGCGGTATGGCGACAAGAGAACCAACCGCTCGCCCAGGGCCTCGCATTGGGAGTCGCTGATGGGCCAGAGTTTCTGGACCATGCACCACTATTGCTGGGCCAAGATCAACCAACGGCGAATATTGGCACCCGGCACCGACCCCAAATTCAGAATTGGTTTGCTGGGTGGCGTGGTAGGTGACTTGGGCTACGTGATCAACAACACACCGCCCGATTTCATCATGCTGCCGGAGATTTACAGTGCTCTCGGCGAAGCGGAACTGCTGCGCAAGAACCCCGCCGCAGCCAACGGGCATTTCAACACCGCACGAAATCTCAAACCCAGCTACCCACCGCCGTACCAGCTGTGGAGTGAGTACCTGGTGGCCACCGGCAAGAAAGACGAGGCCAAAGCGCTGCTCAAGACCGGACTCGAATACAACAGCACCGCTGTGAACCTGCAGGTCATGTACAAAAGATTGGGGGGCGACCCCAAGACTGTCGTGCCGGTTGTCCCGCCCGCAGCCCCGGCACCCGCCGCTAGCCAGTCCAGCACGGACCCGGCTGCCGCGCCAGCCTCGGCACCCGAGCTGCCGGCCATGGCGGCCTCGAGCCCGCAGTCCGGCACCCGATGAAGCCCGAACGCAGCCTCGTCCGGTCAAGCGACAGCTGCCCTGCAGCCGCTGCCTGAAATGCGCCGGTCACTGGCCTTTTCGGCCGCCGACAGTTATGTCGGTCTGGTGCTGCAATTGGCCAGCACCATGATCCTGTCTCGCATCCTGACGCCGGTTGAAGTAGGCATATTCGCGATTGCAGCGGTGTTTTCATCGTTGGCCAGCAATTTCAGGGATTTCGGTGTGGCTGAGTACCTGATACAGGAACAGACGCTGACCCCCGACAAAATCCGAGCGGCCTTTGGCGTCAATATCGCAGTTTCGTGGTTGATGGGCTTGCTGATTTTTTCAGCGTCTGGCTTTACAGGTGAGTTTTACCGATCTCCCGGCATCACCGACGTCATGCGGGTGCAGGCGCTGAGTTTTATATTGATCCCGTTTGGCGCTATCAACATGGCCTGGTTCAGGCGCGAAATGGACTTCAAGCCGCAGTTTGTAGCCGGACTGGCCGCCAACACCCTCAGCTTCGGCGTCTCGGTGGCTTGCGCACTCAAGGGCCTGGGTGCGATGAGCCTGGCCTGGTCTTCGCTGGCGGGGGTGGCGGTCACGGTGGCTGTATCGATGTGGTTTCGGCCCAAGACCTTTCCTCGACTGCCCGGCCTGAAGGGGGTTGCGGCGGTGTTGCACTTCGGCAAATTCGCCAGCGGTATTTATGTTTTCGGCCAATTGGGCAAGGGTGCACCCGAAATGATCATCGGTCGGGCGCTGAGCATTGCTGGCGTGGCCGTGTTCAGCCGCGCCAACGGCTTGGTGCAGATATTCCATCAACTGGTGGTCAAGGCCGTGATGCCGGTGTGCCTGCCCTACTTTGCCAAGGCAGTGCGCGAGGAGCAAAGCGTGGTGCGGGGTTATGTCGCCGGGGTGTCCTATTTCACCGTGATCGGCTGGCCGTTTCTGGGTTTCATGGCGCTTGCAGCGTTTCCGTCCATCCGCATCGTTTACGGCGACCAGTGGGCTGAATCGGTGCCTTTGGCCAAGATCTTGTGCGTGGCGGGCGCAGTCGAACTGGTGCATTACCTGGCCAAGGAGGCCTTGCTGGCCCATGGACTGGTCAAGTTGAGCAGCCGCCTGCAAATCTTGCTGCAGGCCTGCCATGTTTTGGGATTGCTCGCAGTGATCCCCTTCGGTCTGCTGGGTGGCTGCTGGGGCGTGCTGGCGGCGTCGGTCGCCGGGGTGCTGATTTCGCAGTGGCACCTCAGGACCGGAGTGCAACTGCGCTGGGCTCACCTGTGGCAAGCCTGTAGAGGTAGTTTTGTGGTGACTGCCATCACCCTGACACCCATGCTGGTCAGCCTGCCGTTTGTCTTCGCCACTGAATCAAACTACGGCCGTTTCATGATCTTTGGCGGCACTGCCACCGCGCTGATGTGGCTGCTGGCTCTGCGCATCACACGGCATGCGTTGTGGTCTGAACTGGCCGCCGTGGCGGGCGTTGTCGCAACGCGTATCCGCGCACGGAGCGGGCCTGTGGCACCGCCCGCCTGACGGCAGCTTGCCGGACGGTTTGCCTTCATTGCCGACCGCGCTGACCGCGCCGACCGCGCCGACCCCACCGACCTTACAAGCCTCACCCAGGACCTTCCCCGCATGCCTACACCCCGATTTGCCGGCAGCATCGACCTGCACCAGCTGCACAACGAGCCCCTCCCGACACAGGTCGGCCCGGAGATCGAGTGCAACGACGCCGTCTTGTACCGCTCCGGCGCCAGCGCCTGCGTGATCAGCGGAACGCCGCGGTTTGTAGCTGCCGCTGACCAAGCCGTGATGCAGCGCGACGGCGCAGCAAGCGCTTTTTTCCAAGCTTGGCGGCAGCACGGCGATCAGGTATTTGGCCGGCTGCACGGCGATTTCGCGGTGGTGGTGGTGGACGCCGAGCGGCGTCAGGTGCTGCTGGCGGTGGACCGGTTCTCGGTACAAACGCTTTGCCATGGCCAGTCTGGCACGGTGCTGCACTTCTCGGACCGCGCCGACCGCGTGGCTGCAGCCGTAGACCGCAGCATCGACCCCCAGGCGATCTTCGACTACCTGTTTTTCCACATGATTCCGGCACCGCGCACCATTTTCTGCGCGGTGCAGCGCCTGCCCATGGGTTGCGGCCTGATGATGGGCAGCGGCGCAGCCCGGCCGTTCCATCACGCCTCACTGGCTTTCGTTGAAAACCAGCGGCCAGAGTTCAAGACAGCGCAAGCGCGTTTCATGGCCATCCTTCGGGGCTCGGTGGCGCGCGAGCTCGATGGCCAGGCCAAGGTGGGGGCCTTTTTGTCGGGCGGGACCGACAGCTCCACAGTGGCGGGCCTGCTATGCCAAGCCACCGGCGGTGCCGCGCCCACTTACTCGATCGGTTTTGAGGCCGAGGGCTATGACGAGATGTCCTACGCCCGGCTGGCCGCCAAACACTTTGGCTGCGAACACCACGAGTACTACGTCACGCCCGACGACCTGGCGCGCAGCATCCCGGCGGTGGCGCAATTTCACGACCAGCCCTTTGGCAACTCCTCAGCCCTGCCGTCCTACTACTGCGCACTGATGGCCAAGGACGACGGCTGCAGCCGCATCCTGGCCGGCGACGGCGGCGACGAGCTGTTTGGTGGCAACAGCCGTTACAGCACGCAAACTTTCTTCGAACACTACCAATCATTGCCGGGCTGGGTTCGACAAGCGGTAGAGCCTCACTGCACTGAATCGAGCGCGCTGAGACGTGTCCCCGGTCTGCGCCAGGCCATCGGCTACGTGCGCTACTCCAAAACGCCCATGCCCGACCGGCTGCAAGACCTGAACCTGCTGATGGTGCTGGGCCCGGAGCAGATCTTGACGCCCGGCTTGCTTGCCGCCATCGACCCGCAAGCCCCTGCAAAGCACATGCGTGACACCTGGTCGCAGTGCGAGGCGCCGAGCCTGCTCAACCGGATGCTGGCCTACGACTGGCGCTACACCCTGGCCGACAGCGATCTGCCCAAGGTGCGCGGCGCCACCACGATGGCCGGCATTGAAGTGGGCTACCCCCTGCTCAGCGACGAGCTGACCGATTTCTCAATGGGGCTGCCGCCCAGCTGGAAGCTGCGTCCTTTCAAGCTGCGATGGTTCTTCAAGGAGGCGCTGCGGGGCTTCCTGCCCGACGAAATCATCACCAAGAAGAAGCACGGCTTCGGCCTGCCGTTCGGGGTTTGGGTGGGGCGCCATGCGGGTTTGTCCAAGCTGGCAAAGTCCTCGCTGACACGCCTGGCCGAGCGGGGTGTGGTGCGGCCAGAGTTTGTGCGCGAGTTGCTGGACCAGCGCCTGGCAGAGCAGCCCGGCTACTACGGTGAAATGGTTTGGCTGCTGCTGTCGCTGGAGCAATGGCTGGAAGCTCACGCGCCCACTTTTGCGCTGGATCCCGCCTGAAGTCAGGCCAGGCTGTTCGCCCTGTTTTCGAGCAATCTGCTGCGGCTTTTCCAGGCGCCAGCCGGGGTTGACTTTGGCAATGCACCGACAATTGGGCTGGCCACGCGGACGGGATCATGCCCGTCCAAACTCTAGCAATGGCGGATCCCATGCCCAACAACACCCGAAACTCACTCCAGAACATCTTTCGCGACGTCTTTGATGACGAGCAGCTGCAACTGCGCGACGAGCTCAGCCCTGAGACGCTGCCGGCCTGGGACAGCCTGGGTCACATCCGCCTGATTTCTGCGCTGGAGGATGAGCTGCAGCTCAGTTTCACGCTCGACGAGATTGAGGCCATGAGCTCGGTGGCCAAGATCCTGGCCGTGCTGGCCGACAAGACCTGAGGCCTCGACTGCCAACCTCGGTCTGCCCCCCCTTGATCCCTGTGCCTAGCCGCCTTCGCCCGGCCACCCCGTACGCCCAAAGGCACAAGCCATGAGCACCGATCGCCTGCCCTTGCTCGACCTGCCCTGGTTGCCCCGGCTCTCGGCCGACTTCAAGCCCCGGCTGGCGGCGGTGCTGGCCAACCCATCGCCGCAATGGGACAGCGAGCTGGCAGGCTTGGCCCAGCAGGCCTTGGGACTGAACGCTGCAATCTCGCTGGCACGGGCCCTCAAACGCTTGCTGGCCGGACCGCAAGACCAGCGGCAAGACCAGCGCCCGGCCAAGACGCTGACCCCCTTCAAGCTCGGCATCCTGAGCAACGCGACCATCGACTTCATCGTCCCGATGCTGGAGGCCACGGCACTGCGCTACGGCATCTGCCTCGATGTCGTGACCGGGCCGTTTGGCCAGGTGATGCAGGCCGCGCTTGACCCGGCCTCGCCGGTCAACGCCGCCCGGCCCGACGCGGTGCTGCTCTTGCTGGACCACCGCGCCCTGCCCTTTCGCCAGGACGACAGCGGCCAGTGGCCGCCCTACCAGGCCGATGCCGCGCTGCAGGAGCTCCATGCCATTCGCGATGCGGTGCGCCGTCACAGTGGCGCAATTTGCCTGGTGCAGACCATCCCGACGCCGGTGGCGCCGCTGTTCGGCAGCCTGGACGCCACGCTGGCCGGGTCGATGCGCTCGGCGGTGGCGGCTTTCAACAACCGCCTGGCACTGGAGATGGCGGCGTGCGGCGATGTGCTGGTGGATGTGGATGCGCTGGCCCAGGCCGTGGGCCTGAACGACTGGCACAACGACCGCGACTGGAATTTGGCCAAGCTGCCGTTTGGCCGGCACGCATTGCCGCTCTACGCGGACGCGGTGCTGCGCACCCTCGCGGCCCTGCGGGGCAAGTCGCGCAAATGCCTGGTGCTGGACCTGGACAACACCCTCTGGGGCGGCGTGATCGGCGACGATGGTCTCGAAGGCATCGCGCTGGACCCGGGCGATGCCCGGGGCGAGGCGCACCGCGCCGTGCAGGCCGTTGCACTGGATTTGCGCCGGCGTGGCATCGTGCTGGCGGTGTGCTCCAAGAATGATGAAGCCACTGCCCGGCTGCCGTTTCAGCAGCATGCCGGCATGCTGCTCAAAGAAGCCGACATCACCGTCTTTGTCGCCAACTGGGAGGACAAGGCCTCGAACCTCGAACGCATTGCCCAACGCCTGGACATTGGCCTGGATGCGCTGGTCTTGCTTGACGACAACCCGGCTGAACGTGCGCAGGTGCGCCAGGCATTGCCCCAGGTGGCCGTGCCCGAGTTGGGCAACGACCCCTCGGGTTTTGCCCGCACCCTGTTGCTGGCGGGCTATTTTGAGTCGGTCGCCTTCACACCCGAAGACCTGGCGCGGGCCGACCAGTACCGGGGCAATGCCCAGCGCAGCGAGTTGCAAGAGGGCTCGCGCGACCTGGGCCAGTTTCTGCGCTCGCTGGAGATGCAGATCCAGTTTGCGCCGTTCCAGCCGCAGGGCCGCAAGCGCATTGCGCAGTTGATCAACAAGACCAACCAGTTCAACCTCACCACGCGCCGCTACACCGAAGCCCAGATCGCCAACATGGAGGGTGCAGCCGCCATCTTCACCCTGCAAGTCGGGTTACTGGACCGCTTTGGTGACAACGGCATGATCAGCGCCCTCATCTGCGACCGACGTGCCGACGAATGGGAGATCGACAGCTGGCTGATGAGCTGCCGGGTGCTCAACCGCAAGGTCGAAGAATCGGTCTGCAACCACCTGGCCCAGGCGGCAAAGGCGGCAGGCGCGCAGCGCCTGATCGGCGTCTACCGGCCGACAGCGCGCAACGGTCTGGTTGCTGGTCTGTTTGCGCAACTCGGCTTCAAGCGCCTGGACAGCCCGGTGGAGGACCAGCGCTGGGCCTTGGACCTGGCCCACTTCAAGCCCTTTGACGTGCCGGTGGCCGAACACGCCATGCCGGCCCACCCGGTCTGACCCCACCCTGGCCCACTCCCGGCATGGACTTCACCCTGACGGCCGCTGACAGCTGGGCCTTTGCCCAATTGTCAGGCGACTTCAACCCCCTCCATGTCGACCCGGTAGCGGCCCGCCGCCTGCAGTTTGGCGGCACGGTCTGCCACGGCATGCACCAGGTGCTCAAGGCCATGGATTTGGCCGTGGCGGCCGGGCAACTGGCGCCCGCCAGGATCGACGCCTTGGCGGCCGTGTTTGGCGCGCCGCTGCACACCGGCCAAATGGTCAGCGTGCTGGTCAGCCACGACACCAGCCCAGAGCGGGCCCGGCTGAGTCTCAGTACCGAGGGCCGGGCGCTGTTCACCCTCAAGCTCGGCCTGGCCGAGGCGCTGCCCGAGTCAGCCGCCACCCTCTTCGCCGAGCCCGAGCGTCCCAGCACGCCGCTGTGCCCGGCGTTCCCACAGGCCGATGCCTTGGCCAGCCTGGCCGATTCGGTGCCGCTGCAACTGAACCTGGCGCTGGCCCAGTCGCTGTTCCCCGCCCTGGCGCTCACACCGCAAGGCCTGCAGTGCATCGCGGACCTGCTGGCCACCACCCGCATCATCGGCATGCGCTGCCCGGGCCTGCACTCCATCTACGCCGAACTCAAGCTGCGCCGCAGGCCCGCGCCCGCGACGACCGGCGCCCCCGAAGCGCCCACCATGCCCTACCAGGTGCAGCGCTGCGACCCACGCTTTCGCAGCGTGCGCCTGGCGGTGAGCGGGGCGATGCTGAGCGGCATCTTGGACGCGTTTTTCAGGGCGCCACCGGTGGCCCAGCCGGGTCTGGCTGACTTGATGCAACAAATCCCCGCCCAACGCTTTGCCGGCCAACACGCTTTGGTGGTGGGCGGATCGCGGGGCCTGGGTGAGCTGGTGGCCAAAATCCTGCTGGCGGGTGGCGCCCGGGTGACGCTCACTTACGCCCGGGGCCAGGCCGACGCCGATCGCGTCCAGCAAGAAGCCCGGGCCAGCGGCCGGGAGGTGCAAATCCTCGGCCTGGACGCCAGCCTGCCACTGACGCAGGCCTTGAAAGCCGGCCTGGCCGCCGCCGAGTTCAGCCACGTCTACCACTTTGCCACGCCGCAAATCAGCAAAGGCCCGGTCGGCGGTTGGAGCCCGGCGCTGTTCGATTCGTTTTGCCGGCTGTACCTGCATGGCTTTGCCGAGATCGTGCGGGCCGCCGCGCCCGTCAGCAGTGGCGCGCCTGCGCTGCAAGTGCTGTACCCGTCTACCGTGTTCCTCGACACGCCGCCGCGCGGCTTTGCCGAATACTGCGCGGCCAAGTCGGCCGGCGAGGCGCTGTGCGATCACCTGGCACTCGACGCTGGCGTCCAGATCCACAAGCCCCGGTTGCCCCGGCTGCAGACTGACCAAAACAGCAGTTTTCTGGGGGTAGAAGGTGCGGCGCCCTTGCCGCTGATGATGGCGCTGCTGCAGAGCTTGCATCCAGACGCCGCGGCCAAGGACACCGCATGAAAGTCAGCGCCATCCAGGCCGAACACCTGGCGGAAGTGGGCCAGTTTCTGCACGAGCACCTGAACCGGCGTTTTACGCCCGAGCGCTGGATCAGTTCGGTCACCCACCACTGGGCCGAGACCTCTCCCAATTTCGGCATGCAATTGCGCGATGGCGAGCAACTGGTGGGCGTGTTCTGCGCGATTTATTCTGACCAGCAGATCAACGGCCGGCTGGAGAAGTTTTGCAACCCGCACAGCTGGTGCGTGCTTGAATCCCACCGCCGCCAAGGTATTGGCCTGGTGCTCAACCTGGTCAAGCAGCGGGGTTACCACTTCACGATGTTCACGCCCAACCCCAAGGTCACCGAGGTGTTTCTGGGCCTGAAGTTCAAGAACCTGGATGATCGGCAGTACCGCTGCTTGAATCTGCCCAGCCTCGGCGGTTGGCGCAAGGCCGGGTTTGCCAGCTCAGACCTGGCGACCATCGCCGCCCGGCTGTCGGGCAAGGAGCGGATGGCGTTTGAGGCCCACCGGGCCATCGCCTGGCTGAACTTTGTGGTCTTTGGCGTGGGCGACGACTTGTGCTGGGTGATCTACAAACCCAGCCACTGGAAGCGCATGCGCAGTGGCTGGGTCATGCATGTCAGCGATGCCGGCGCGTTCGAGCGCCACAACGGCCTGCTGCGCCAGCACTTGCGGCGCAAACACGGCCTGATGACGCTGGCGGTCGAAGCCCGCTGGCTCGACACCAAGCCCGCCTGGTCGCTGCTGGAGCGCCGGACCCAACCCAAGCTGTTCCAGAGCGCCAGCCTGAAAGCCGGCCAGATCCGGGACCTTTACAGCGAGTTGATGTCGCTGGATGTCTAGCAGCCCTGCCGCCCCGCCCTGACCTGTAGGTCAGACCGGCACGCCCGACATCCAATCCAGCAAGGCCTTTTGAGCCTCGGCCTTGACTTCGGGCTTGGAGAAAGTGTGGTCGGCATCGGCGATGTCCTTGCGGCTGACACGCGGGTCGTTCAGCAGCCCCTGCCAGGCCGGTGCAGACTGGGTGACATCGTCGAACTCACGGGCGATCAAATCTCGCCCACTCATCAAGAACAGCACCCGGCCGCGAAACCGCCGCAGCCCTTCTGCGGTGCGGCTGGGCAAGGGCAAGTGATCAAAGTTGTCTGCCGTGGCACCCGGTTGATCGCTGCCCATCTTCTGGCGCCCACGCCAGTAAGTCATCAGCAACGAAAGAAGCGAACGCAGGGCGGCGACTGCATCGAACTTGCCGCGCCGCACATGCAACCAGAACTCGCGGGACTTGAGCCGGTCAAGGTAGTAGTGTTTGAGGATCGCCTCGGCTTGCACCTCTGCGGTACGTACCCACGGGTTGGCCAGGGCAATCTGCTCAACCCGCAGGTCTTGTGCAGCGTAAAACAGGATGCCGCTGGCCGACGCACATTCGCCAAACAGCGCCACCCCTTGCAAGCCAGGCTCCAGCCGCATGAGCGCGTCGATGGCCGCACGGATGTCCGGGCGCGAGTGCTCGTAGCCCAGATGCTCGCCACTGCTGTCGCCCATGCCCCGCAGGTCAAAACGCAGCACCGGGTAGCCGTTGGTCGCAAACATCCTGGCCAGCGACACAAACTGACGGTGCGCGCCCACCCGGTACTGTGGCCCACCCGCCACCACGATCACCACCCCCAGTCGGGCACCAACTGTGCTGCGGTGCACCACGGCGGCCAGTTCACTGTTGCCGCAAGGCAGCGCCACCGGGTACTCAGCAGCGACTGAATCGTAACCAATGGCAACAGGTGCAAGTCTGGCTTTGACTTGCAACAAGGGCGCCGGCGCACTCCAACTGCGCGCCACGGCGGCGCCCGCCTCCACCAGCGCCGGCGCCTCAGCACGTTCATGCACTTGCCAGAACAACGCGCCGACCACCTGGCTGACGGTCACGTCCACGCCTTTGGCCCGCCAGTCTTCAGCCAGCTTGGCGTTGGCGCGTGGCAGCGGTGAGTCGGCATGGGACGCCACTTCGAACCAAGCCACCTTGCGGCCCCGCAAACGCTCACCGTCTGGCATTTCCAGGGTGTCGAGTTGCAGCGCTAGCGTCGGCCCCACCAGGTAGCCAGAGGTCTCGACCACCTGACCGCGGGCTGATTGTTGGCGCAGCGCATCGGTACTTTTGATGCCGCCCACCAGACCCATTTCAGCGGCGATGCGGATGCGCAAAAACTGGGTCCAGTACGGCTTGCCAGCCACCACCGGCACCCACAGCAGCAGCTGTTGGATCTGGTCATCTTCAAGCGCCAACTCGGCGGCCATCAGGGCGCCCAGACGTATACCCAAGAGGGTGTTGCAGCCGTTGCCATGCTGACGCAACCAGGCGATGCCCAGCTGCAGGTCAGCACGCCAACCGGTCCAGTCCGCCTGGTCAAACTCGCCCAGGCTGTCGCCGGTACCGCCCATGTCCACCACCAAGGTGCCCATGCCTAGCGCCGCAAAGGCTTGGGCCTGCAGCGTCACCATCGACCGGCAGCGGTTCATCTCCTCGGCAAACGCCGGCACGACCAACACATCGCCTTTGACAACCACCCCGGGTTCGGGCGGATGGTAGAACCCGACGAGCGCGCCGAGCCCGCCCTCCAACAGGATGGGCCGCAGCTTGCAGGAGGGTTCAATGGGGTTCATGGCAAGACAAAACTGCAGCCGGGCAGCGGGCTGTTTTCATGGGCAAGCAGTATCGCTGACTCGACTTCACACCAGCCCGGTGCAAGCCCATGTAAAGCAGTGGGCGGGCGCGCAGTCGTTCACTGCAAGTTGTCATTTGTTTCGTAATCCTGTTCGCCTGGCCGGCAGCTTGGATAGGATGAAGGCTTCTTGCAAGCAACCAGAGGCTCGCAGTCAGAGGTTCCTCCAGCGAACCCCGGACCTCACCTGCTGCAGTCTCTTGATGGAACCGTCTGTGAACCTGGATTCCGAACTCGCCGAACTGGTGGATGGCACCCTCAACTTGGGAGGACGCAGTGCCAGTTTTAACGCCACAACGCCGCTGCATGGCGCGCTGCCTGAGCTCGACTCGATGGGCGTTGTCTCGTTGATTGCCGCGCTCGAAGAGCGTTTTGGCATCGCCATTGACGATGGCGAAATCGATGGCTCGGTGTTTCAGACCTTCGGTACGCTGGTTGAATTCGTCACCCGAAAACTCGCGGCCTGAGCTCACTGGCGCAACCGGCCTTGCGAGGTTTTTAACGGCAACCGCCGCCCCTAGCGCCAGCGCCCGCCACCCCTAGCGCCAGCGCCAGTCGCCCCGGCCCCAGGGCCGTGCCCCTTCAGGCTTTGGGCGGCTTGCCCAAGGTGACCAGGATCCAGCCCCGCAGGATACGCAAGGCGTGGAACCTGCAAATCAGCTTGTCGTAGGCTGTGCCCAGCAAGAACAGCGGGCCATTGAACATCAGGTAGTTGGGGTACTGGCCCAGGTACTCAAAGCGCTGAACCGTCAAGCCGGCGCCCTGTGCGAGGCGGTTCACATCGGCGCGGGTGTTGGTCTTGTACGCCGTTGGAAACGTATCCTCTTCAGCCCGACCCTCCACCCGCTTGACGATGCCTGAATGAAACCGGTTGGGCACCAGACGGGCCACCAAGGTGCCGTAATCCCACATGTTGGCCGTCAAAAAGATGAGTTGGCCGCCCGGCTTGAGCAGGCGTTGAAACTCGCGGTACACCGACTCCGGGTCGGTCAGATGCTCGAACACACTGCGCGACATGATCACATCCACGCAGGCATCGGGCAATGGGATGTGGGCCAGGTCGGCCTTGTGGGCCTCGATGCCGGGGGGCACGTCCGTGAAGTCCACCAGCTCGATGCCGATCAGGTGGCTGGCCCGGTCCAGGTATTTGCGCAGCACCGGCACGGTACGGCCGCAACCGGCGTCGAGCAGCACTTTTTGCTTGGCCGTGCCCAGGGCCTGATCGACGGCCACCTCAAACAACCGGTAAGGGTGGGGGCTGTTCGCGTAGTACTTGCGGAGCAGGCGGTCGGCCATCGCTGTCATGGGTAGTCAACCTTCGATTGAGGTGGTGGGTGGTGTGGGGGAGCTTGCCACCGACGGCAACTCCAGGGCACGGGCTTTGAGGCGATCTCGCACCGTGGCGTCCACCATCACGACGTAGCCAACGATGTAGTACGGAATATCAAATTGCATCATGCTCAAAAAAGCACCCCCCACCGCGAAGCCCAGAAGACTGACTTGAACCATTCGCATCAGCACGGGCACCCAGTCGCCAAACTCCGGGTCAGCCCGGGTCAGCTTGGCGAGTTGCCCCGCTTTGCGCCAGGTCACCAGGCCCAGCAGCACGAACAGAAACAAACCCGGAAACCCATGCTCACCCAGCGCCTGAAAGTAGATGCTGTGGGCCACAAAGACACCCCCGTTGCCGAAGGTGGTTGAGCCATCAAACGGCGCGTACCGGGCAAATATCTCAGGCGTGTCGGTGCGAAACCCGGCGCCCAAGATCGGCCGATCAAGCGCAACGTTCCACAAGGTCTGCCAGGTGTAGACCCGTGACATCGCCGAGCCATCCGCCTCGTAGGTCTGGATAGTTTCCATGCGGCTGGTCCACGAGTCGGGCATGAAGGCAATTGCGCCTACCACCAGCACACCCAGCAACACGGTGGCCCGTACCGGACGCTGGCTCTTGAGCCCCAGCAAGGCGGCCATGCTCACCAGCGCCAGCAGGGCCCCGCGTGATTGCGAACCCAGGATGGCGAAGCTGATCGCGACCCCTGAAAACATCAAGGCTGGCCGCAGCCACCTTCGCTTAACGGTCTGGTAGAGGTAGTAGACAAACGGTGCAATCATGACCAGTGCGACGGCCAAACCATTGTTTTCTTCAAAGAAACTGCCCTGCGGCCCATAGACCCGGTTGCCGCCGCCGGTCAGCACGGTCCAGATACCGCCCTTGATGCCGTAAAAGCCAATCGAAAAGGTCACGATCCAGATCAACCGCTCAATGTCGCGCCGGCCCCGTACCAGCATCATCGTGACAAACAACATGAGCTGGATCTTGCCGAAAAAGATGACCCGCTCCAGCACCACGTCGGCAGCATTCAAGGCGAAGACGGAGGTGACGCACATCCAGCAGAGCAGCAGCAACAACACCACGGTGATGCTATTGACCGGCAAAGGCCGGCGCTGCTTGGAGAAGATAAACGGCACCAGCGTGGCGATGGCCACGATGTAGGCAAACGGCAGGTTGTACGCAAAGCCGTAGGTGGCGCGGTGCGGACTCATCATGCCCAGCCAGGCCCAGACATAGGTACCCAGCACCGGATTGGTGAAGAAAAACGGCACCAGCCCGAAGACGATGGCAGTGAGTACGACGTCACGCATGGTGGGTATCTGGCATCAGGTGGCGTGGCTGATGACGTAGCGGAACTTGCCGGACTTCTCAGGCGCAATTTGCGCCACTCGCCGAACCTCGACCCCCACGTCTGCACCCAGGCGCTTGCGGAAACCCTGGATGATGTCGGCCTCGCAGGCCGGGTCGAAGCCAGCTTCTTCGACAATTTCCACGCCGATTTGAGTGCGCGAGGTCTGGGTGATCTTGAAGGCCCCGACACCGGGCAGGTCGCGCAGGATGTAGATCAGCGACAGGCCGTGCATCACCGTGCCGTCGGCGGCGATCACAAAGTCGGTGCTGCGGCCCTGGATCTCGCGCAACATCGGCAGGCCGCGGCCACAGGCGCAGCGACCGGTGTCCATCACCGCGACATCGCCGGTGCGGTAGCGCACAAACGGAAAGTCGCCCGAACCCAGGTGGGTGACCACAATCTCGCCAGCCTGGCCGTCGGCCACGGGCTGGCCCTGGGCATCGAGCAACTCGACGACGATGTCCTCGGCCATCAAATGCATGCCGCCCGACGGGCACTCATGGGCGATGAAACCGGCATCACGGCCCCCATAGCCATTGGCCACCGGACAGGCGAACGCGGCTGAAATAACCCTGCGCTGCTCGTCGTAGAGCCGCTCAGAGGTGACAAAAACCACCCGCACGCCCAAATTGTCCAGACGCTGACCGCGCTTGTGGGCGTGGCGGGCGATCAGGTTCAGGGCGGACGGGTAACCAAACAGCATGCGCGGCTTCAGGCGTTGAAGGGTCGTGATGAAACCGTCGAGCTTGGCCTCGGACATCTCGAAAGCCGGCAGCAAATGGCTGCGCATCACGCCGTCGCGCAGGCGCCGCAACCGGTCTTGAGCGCCCAATTCGATCGGTGAGCCCCAGACCACCCCTTCGGTGTCGCCGATGTCCACGCCCCACCAGCGCGTGGCCCGCCACTTGGCACCCACATCGTGGTTGGTGCGGCCCTTGCCGATGAAAAAGATCAGCGGCTCGCCTGACGAGCCGCCGGTGTTGTAGCGGCTAAGCGGCCCATGTCCGTCGGCCTTCAAGGCCTCGGTGTTGGCACGAATGAGAGCTTTGGTCAGCAGGGGCAGGCGTTGCAGATCGGCCGCGCTGCGCACTTGCGCGGGATCAAACGACAGGGTCGAGAACAGTTGGCGGTAGTAGGGCACCCGGGCGCCGATGTCGACCAGGAAGTCGCGCAGGCGCAGCCCCTGATCCGCAGCAATCTGCGCAGGCGAGTGCCACTGGCTGGCTTCGAGCCGGCGCCGCACGGCCACCGAGTCGTGGCCCTTGAGCCGTTCATGCAGCGGGAACAGCAGGCCCGAACACAAGGCGGTATAGGGCCTCATGGTGCCGGCTCCGGGCTGGGGCGGACCGAGCCACGAGCGTGGCTGGCACGCTGGTAGGCACTTTGCCACTGGCGCTTGACATGGGGCCAGGCAAAACGCTGTACCTCCGCCAAACCCGCCCGGCGCAGGGCAGATGCCACAGCAGCGTCGTCCAGCACACGCAGCGCCTCATGGGCCATGGCCGCGTGGTTACCCACCGGCACCAGCAGCGCAGTCACGCCGTGCTGCACCAGGTCGGGGATACCGCCCGCGTTGGTGGATACCACGGGCACGCCACTGGCCAGCGCCTCCAGTATCGAGATCGGCATGTTGTCGGCGGTGGTGGGGTTGAGCAGGCAATCGGCGCTGGCGTACAACGCGCCGATCTGGGCGTTGTCGATGCGCCCTGAAAAATGCACCGCCTCGCCCAGGCCCAGCTCGGCGGCCAGCTGCAGCAGTGCGGCGCGCTGCGGTCCGCTGCCCGCCACCGTCAGGCGGGCAGCCGGGTAGCGCAGCTGCACTTGCGCAAACGCCCGCAGGGCCGTGGGAATGTCGTAAATCGGCTCCAGATTTCGGGTGACGATCAGGTGCGGGGCATCGCGCCGACCCGGGTGCGCCGCGACCGCAAAGCGCGACAGGTCGATGATGTTGGGGATCACCTCGGCATCGAGCCCGTGCTCGGCGAACACCCGCAACAAAAAAGCCGAGGGCGTGACCCGCAAGGTGGCGCGGGCCAGCCAGGCCTTCACATGGCGCGGACCGGTGCGCAAGAACTCATCGGCCAGTCCGCCCCGGTAGTTGACGATCACCGCTGTGCCGCGCAACCGGGCCATCACCACCGCAGGCAGCGCCAGCAAGTGCCAGGCCCAACCGGAGTTGGCAAAGACATGAACCACCTCGGCGCGGCCAATGCTGCGCCACAGTTCAACCAAAAATGGCAGCAGGCGCGCCCCGGCCCGCAGTACCGGCACCCGGCCGATCCAGGCCGGCCGGTACGGTGCGTTGGTGCGGACCAGTTCGACACGCACGCCCTCGGCCCGAAGCAGGCGCAGCAACTGCTCGCACTGATTGGCCATGCCCCCGGAGGGCGGCGGCAGGGGGCCGACCAGCGCAATGCGCGGCCAGGTGTTGTCGGTACTCACCGAATCTCCAGGGCCCGGGCCCGACGCGCCCGCCACCAACCCAGGGCGCAGAGCGGCGTCAGCACCAGCCCCAGCGCAGCCAGCCACGCACTGATGACCAGTTGCCAGTGCAGGGCCCGCATGCGCTCGCGCTGGACCTGGTTGGCGGGCGTGGCCAGCATGCGCAGGGCCGGGTGCACACCGGCGTAGATCGCACCGAACTGCGCTGCGGCCCGCGACTTGCCCTCAAAGCTGCGCACCAGCGGCGAGGCGTCGTACGCAAAGACGTTGTTGCCGTTCCAGAGGTACCACTCCGGCAGGCCCCGGCGAAAGTAGTCCCAGGCCTTGGCCGGGATTTCGTAGCCCGGCCGGGCCGCAGCGTAGAGCGGCCGGTAGGCCAGTGTGGCCGACCCGGCGCTCAGCGCTTTGCGGAACTCAAGCGCCGACAAGGGCTCATCGCTGCCATCGACAAAATAGAAGTTGTCGAACACGTCGATCAATTGCCAGCGCTGGCGTTGCCGGTTCCAGAGCTCGGACCAGACATGGCCATGGCCGCCAAACCCGTCGAACGAAAACGCCCAGGAGCGCACCTGCAAGCCCGACGCTGCGGCGATGGCGTTGAAGGCCCGCACGAAGTCGGCGCAGTAACCATCGCCTCGCTCGACGATGGCGCGGTGGGTCTCGACCAGACTGCCCTGTATGGCGCCGCCGCCCAGCTCGGCATGGCTGCCCAGCAGGTGGGCGCTGATCGCCAGGGCTTTGGCCCAGTCGTCGGGCAGGGCCGCCAGTTGCAGGCGCTGGGCCACCGCGACGAAGTACGGGTCAGGCACGGCACTCTCTTGCAAGAAGCCCGCCGGCCAATTGGGCGGCGTCCAGTCAGGTGGCGCGCTCAGGTCTTCGGCCAGCAGCAGCGAGTTGCGCAGCCGCACCGCCTCGGTCCCGCTGGCGAGGTAGGGCAGCATCGCCAGCAAGGGGCCGACGATCAGCAGCAAGCCGAGCAGCGTCGCCAGCCGCCAGCGCCGCAGGCCTTGACTTGGCGATGTCACCAGCACAGGCCTTGCACCTGGGCCCGCATCACGCCGGGCTCATCGAGTTTGACCAGGTCCAGCAGCATTTGCTCAGCGCGGCACTCGCGCGCCACTGCGGCGATCACGGCCGGGCTGTTGCTGCCCAGCACCAGCACCTCGGCATTGGCGATCACCTCGGCGATGTCAGCGCGCACCATCTCGCCAATGTGCGGCAAGTGCTGGGCAATGAAGTTCTTGTTGGCGCCCAGCAAGCTGGCCAGGTGCACCTCGGGGTCGTAGACCTGGATCTGGTAGCCCTTGCCGATCAATTGCTCGGCCAGCGTGACCAGCGGGCTCTCGCGCAAGTCGTCGGTGCCGGTCTTGAAGGACAGGCCGATGAAACCGATCTTGCGCTTGCCGGCTTTGACGATGCGCGCCAGCGCCAGGTCCAGGTGCTCGCGGTTGGAGGCCAGGATGCTGGCCATCATCGGGATCGCGACATCGCGTGTCTTGGCCAGGTAGGCGGTGGCGCGCAAGTCCTTGGGCAGGCACGAGCCGCCAAAGGCAAAGCCTGGCTTGAGGTAGGCGCGCGAGATATTGAGCTGGGTGTCCTGGCAGACCAGGTCCATCACCTCGAACGGGTCCACCCCCAGGGCACCACACAAGCGGGCGGTCTCGTTGGCGAAGGTGATCTTGAGCGCATGAAAGTTGTTGCAGCAGTACTTCATCATCTCGGCCGAGCGCACCGAGGTGCGCAAGAACTTGCACGGCAGGTGGCCGAACAAGGCCTGCAGGCGCTCGACCGGATGGTCGTGGTTGGCACCGACCACCGTGAAGGGTGGCTTGTCGTAGTCGCGGATGGAACTGCCCTCGCGCAAGAACTCGGGCTGGAAACACAAGAAAAAGTCCTGACCGTCGCGCTTGCCAGAGGCCTGCTCGATGATCGGGCGCAGCACGTCTTCGACCGTACCGGGCACCAGGGTTGAGCGGAAAACGATGACATGCGGCGCGGTCTTGACCGCCAGCGCGCGGCCCATCTCTGCGGCCAGCCGCAGCATCGCGCCCTGGTCCTGGCTGCCGTTCTCGGCCGAGGGCGTGCCCACGCAGACCAGCGACATCTCGCTGCCGTGGACCGCCTCGGCCGCATCGGTGGTCACGGTGACACGGCCACTCGCGGCCACGCCGGCCATCAGGTCGACCATGCCCTCTTCGACGATGGGCGTCTTGCCGGCAGCGATCAGGTCGAGTTTGGTGCGGTCGATGTCAACGCCGATGACGTCGTGGCCGTCACGCGACAGGCAGGCCAGCGACACCGCGCCCACATAACCCAGGCCAAAAATGCTGATCTTCATGCGTGTAGTTCCTTTGAGGTGGCGAAGCGGGCCGTGCAGCCGGCAATGATGTCGTCGAGCCGGGCCATGGAGCGGGCCCAGGCATGGTGGCTGAGCATCCGCGCCCGACCAGCCTCGGCCAGACGGCGGCGCTCCTCGGGCTGGGCCAGCAGTTTCAGCACCGCCTGGGCGGTGGCGGCAGCATCGTCGGCGACCAGCAGGTGGTGGCCTGCTTCGGCGTCCACACCGCCGGCGGCCACGCTGCTGGTGACGACCGGCACGCCCATCGCCATCGCTTCCAGGATCTTGTTCTGGGTACCCCGGGCAATCGCCAGCGGCGCGACCATCAGCGCCGAGCGCCGCACAAACGGCCGCACGTCGGGCACCGAACCGGTGACCGTGACGCCCGGTAAGTCGCCGAGCTTTTTCATCTCGGGCGAGGGATCCGCGCCGACGATCAGCAACTGCAGCGCCGGCCGCTGCTGGCGCAACAGCGGCCAGACCTGGTCGCAAAAGCGCTGCATGCACTCCTGGTTGGGGTAGTAGTCCATGCGGCCGATGAAGCTGATGGTCTCGGGCTCGTAGGGCGCACCCCCCGGGCTGAAAAACTCGGCGTCCACGCCGTTTGGGAACCAGTCAGTTGTAGCGCCGGTGGCGTAGCCGTCCAGGGTCTCGCGCTCGGCCCGGGTGGTGGCGGTGCACAGGTCAAACTTGCGGGCGAGCCGCTTCTCGGCCCGCAGCAACTTGCTGCCTTCGAGGGTGTAGCCCCAGGACAGCGGCCAGGGTTTGTAGTGCGCGTACTCCAGCCACTTTTGCGAGTCCATGTCGCCAAAATCGAGAATCTTGGGGATGCCCTGAACGTCTTCAACATACTGCGCTACCGACGAGCAGTGCACAAAGATCAAGTCCCAGGTCTGGCTGGCCAGCAGCCCGCGCACCTTGGCTGCCAACTCCGGCGAGTAGAAGTAGCCCATCGACGAGGGCGTGAGCAAGGGCAGGCGGGCCACCATGCGCGCCATCTGCAGCGGCTCGCGCACCGAACCCGACGCAAAGCCAGCGCAAAACGGCGCGATGCCGCGACCCTCTTCAGCCTCGGCCTCGGACCGCAGCAGCGAGCACACCGTGACCTGGTGCCCGGACGCGCTGAAGTGGCGGATCATGTTGAAAGGCCGGATCTTGCCGCCCCGCTTGGGCGGGAAAGGAAAGCGGTGGCACAGGTAGAGGATGTTCATGCCACCACCCACTGCCTAAGCTCGGCGGCCACATCGTCGGGCGAGCGTTGGTCGAGGTAGAGCCGGCTCCAGATTTCCAGGTTCATCAGGGCGAGCAAGGCGTCGGTGCCGTCGATACGGTTGGCCTGGTGGTCGGCCACCAGCCGGTCCACCACGGCCGGCTGGAACAAGCCGCGCGCCCGCAGCACGTCGGGCGCCAGCAGGCCGCGCAACAGCGGCGCCAGCTCCCGCTTGAGCCAGGCGCCCATCGGCGTGCCGAAGCCCCGTTTCTTGCGGTGCAGGATGTCGGCCGGCAGCAAATCACCCAAGGCGGTCTTGAGCACCGACTTGAGCTGACCGCCCGGGATCTTGATGTCGGCGGGCATGGCCGCTGCCATTTCCACCAGCTCATGGTCGAGAAACGGCACCCGACATTCCAGTGAGACCGCCATGCTCATTTTGTCGGTGAGCATCAGCAGGTCGTCGGGCAGCTGGGTCTCGGCATCGACTGCAAACATCCGGTTCAGCGGGTCGTGTTGTCCGGCGGCGGCAAAGGCCAGCGCCAGCGCATCGGGCGCGCTGCTGGGGGCGGAAACCAGCAACTGCTGCACCGTGTCAGCGGCCATGATCTGCAGGTAGCTGCGGTAGCGCTCATCCGGGTTCATGCCGGCGCTGGCCACAAAGCCCTTGGCCAGGCGCAAGGTGTTGAGCAAGCCCGAATGGCGGTCCGCCGGCAGCCGCGCAGCCGCCGCCGCCGCCAGGCTGCGCAGCGGCCCGGGCAAGCGGTTGAAGCGGCTGGCGTAGTGTTCTCCCAGGTAGCGCCGGTAGCCGCCAAAAAGCTCGTCACCGCCCACACCGGACAGGATCACCTTGACATCCTGGCGGGCAAATTCCGACACCAGGTAGGTGGTGATGAAGGCGGTGTCCGCCACCGGCTCGTCCATGTGCCACAGCAGCTTGGGCAGCAGACCCACCACGTCGGGCTTGACCACGATCTCGCGGTGCTGGGTGCCAAAGAGCTGGGCCACCCGGCGGGCGTAGGGCAGCTCGTTGTACAGCGCCTCGGCCTCGCCACCCTCGAAACCGATCGCGTAGGTGCGGATCGGTTGCTGGGTCTGGCGGGCCATGTAGCCCACCACCGCGCTGGAGTCGACCCCGCCCGACAAAAAGGCGCCGATCGGCACGTCGCTGACCATCTGCATGCGCACCGAGCGCTCCAGGCCGCTTCGGGTGCGCTCCAGCCAGTCGGCTGCCGTGCATTGGCGGTCGATGCGGGCCGGCAAGCGCCAGTAGCGCCACTCCTTGACCTGCCCGCCCTCGATAGCCAGCAAGGTGGCCGGCGGCAGCTTGCGGATGCCTTTGAACAGGGTTTGCGGCGCGGCCACATAACCCAGCTGCAGGTAACCCGGCAAGGCATCGCGGTTGATCTCGGCCCGCACGCCGGGCAGCGCCAGCAAGGCCTTGGCCTCAGTGGCAAAGGCCAGGCGATGCCGGTCCTGCAGCACGTAAAGCGGCTTGACGCCCAGGCGGTCACGCCCGATCAGCAAGCGGCGGCGGCGGGCATCCCACAGCGCAAAGTCGAACATGCCATTGAGGCGCTGCACAAAATCGTCGCCCTCGGCGTCGTACAGGTGCAGCAAGACCTCGCTGTCGGACCCGGTCTTGAAGCCGTAACCCTTGGCCTGCAACTCGGCGCGGAGTTCACGAAAGTTGTAAATCTCGCCGTTGCACACCAGTACCCGCGTGCCATCGGCGCTGCTGATCGGCTGGTGGCCGCCGGCCAGGTCGATGATCGAGAGGCGGCGCATCGCGATGCCGCAATCGCCGTCGATATGCTGGCCCTCGTCGTCCGGCCCGCGGTGCCGGGTGATGTTGCCCATGGCCGTGAGCTGGCCTGGCTGCACCGCCTGGCCGTCAAACTGAAATATGCCGTGTATGCCGCACATGTCAGGGGCTGCCCAGGTTCAGAGCGGCCACGCTGCGGCCCTTGCCGGTCAGCGCACGGCGGTACACCTCGCCGTACCGCGCCACGCTGCCGGACCAGGTTCGCTCCACTTCAACGAAGCGGCGCGCTTGCTCGCGGATGCGCTGCCACTGCGCCTTTTGGGCCAGCACCTCTTCGAGCTTGCTGACCAGCGCGCCCACATCCCCCGCCTTGAACAGGTAGCCGGTCTGGCCGTCGCGCACCAGCTCGCGGTGGCCGCCAACATCAGAGGCCACGAACAAACGCCCCTGCGCCATGGCCTCGAGTGGCTTGAGCGGTGTCACCAGCTCGGTCAGACGGATCGGCAGCCGGGGGTAGGCCAGCACATCGATCAATTCGTAGTAGCGCTGCACCTCGGCATGCGGTACCCGGCCGGTGAAGATGACCCGGCCGCCCAAGCCCAATGCAGCCGCCTGGACCTTGAGTGCCTCGTCCTGCGGCCCGCCGCCCACCAGCAGCACCCGCAACTCGGGGTGGCGCGGCAGCATGCGCTGGGCCGCGTCGAGCAGCAGGCCAATGCCTTCGTAGCCATAAAACGAGCCGGCAAAACCCAGCACAGTGGCGCCCTGCAGGCCCAGGCGCTGGCGCAGCGACTCATCGGGCGGCACGCCAAAGCTGAAGGTGGTGGCGTCTACCGCATTGGGGATCACGGTGATCTTGTCGGGCGACACGCCGCGTGCGGCAATGTCGCCGCGCAGCCCCTCGCAAATGGTCGTGACCTGGTCGGCCCAGTGCAGCGCCAGTGACTCCAGCCCGCGCGAGACGCGGTAGCGCAGGCTGCCCTCGGTGGTGGTGCCGTGGTCCACCGCGGCGTCCTCCCAAGACGCCCGCATCTCGTAGACCACCGGCAGGCGCCGCCGCCGGCCCACCCACAGGCTGGGCAGCGCGTTGAGCACCGGCGAATGGGCGTGAATCAGGTCAGGTTGAACCTCACTGATGACCTCGTCCAGACGCCGGGCGCTGAGCTTCATTTGTGCCACCAGGCCGGCGCCCTCGCCGCTCGGTGTGCGGTGGAAAGTCCAGCCGTCGGCCGACTCGATCAAGGCACTGCCCGGCCCCTGCTTGGGTGTCGTCAGCTGAAAGGTCTGCCAGCCCAGCTTGCGCTGCTCGCGCAGGATGGACAAGGTACGGAACGAGTAACCGCTGTGCAGCGGAATCGAGTGGTCCAGCACATGCAGCACACGCAAGGCAGTCACTGCAAATCCCCCGCGCTTGGCGTTGCGGCGATTTGCCCGCGGGATTGGCCGCGCGGGCTCATGCGGTGGCCACCTGCGGCACCGAGATTGCCGGCCCGGCGCCGCCGTCCACCACCTGGCGCAAAAAAGCCTCGAACATCATCAGCGTCCAGAGCGGCGCGCTGTAGTCACTGGCGCCCGACTGGTGGGCATTGACCAGGTGGCTGAGGTAGTCGCGGTTGAACCAGCCGGTATCGGCCAGGCGCGGGCCCAGCACGGCCTCGCGCACCCGGGCCTTGAGCGGGCCGCGAAACCAGCCCGCCAGCGGCACCGCAAAACCCATCTTGGGCCGGTACAGCACGTCGTTGGGCAGCAGCGGCTCCATCGCTTTTTTCAGCAAGTATTTGCCCTCCTGGCCGCGCACTTTGAGCGACGCGGGCAAGGTGCCCAGCCACTCGATCAGCTCATGGTCCATCAGGGGCTCACGCACCTCCAGCGAGTGCGCCATGCTGGCGCGGTCGACCTTGGTGTTGATATCGCCCACCAGGTAAGTCTTCATGTCGAGGTACTGCACCAGCGACAAGGGGTCGTCGGTGCCGGCCTTGGCGGCATGGCGCTCAAACACCTCCAGCGCGTTGTAGCCGGCCAGCTCATGCTTGAACTTGTGGGTGAACAGGCGCTCGCGCATCGGTGCGCGCAGAATCGAGACCGAATGGAAGTACGCCTGCACCGAGCTGCGCGCCATGCCCTCGAAGGTGGTCTTGGCCCGGAACATCCGGGGCGCCCAATCGGCCTTGGGGTAAATGCGGCCGAGCACGCCGAAAAGCGGCTTGCGCACGGCCTCGGGCAATGAGGCCCGCATGCGCTCTTCCATCAGGTGCATGCGGTAACGGCGGTAGCCGCCAAAGCCCTCGTCGCCGCCGTCTCCCGACAGCGCCACCGTCACATGCTTGCGGGCGAGCTGGCAGACCCGGTAGGTGGGGATGGCCGAACTGTCGGCGTAGGGCTCGTCGTACAAGCGGGCCAGCATGTCGATCAGGTCGAAGTCGTCACTCTGCACCACCTCCAGCCGGTGCTGGGTGCGGTACCGGTCGGCCACGGTCTGGGCAAACGCCGACTCGTTGAATTTGGGGTCGGCAAAGCCGATCGAACAGGTGTTGACGGGCTCGCTCGATTGCCCGGCCATCACGGCCACCACGGCGCTTGAATCGACCCCGCCGGACAAAAACGCCCCGAGCGGTACCTCGGCGATCATGCGCAGGCGCACCGACTCTTGCAGCCGTGCCGTCAGCTCGGCGCAGGCGTCCTGCTCGCTGATCGGGTTGTCGCCGGTGAAGCGCACATCCCAGAACTCACGGATCACCGGAGCGGCCTGGCCACGCCGCCAGGTCAGGGTGTGGCCGGGCGGCAGCTTGAAGGCCTGGGCGAAGACCGTGCGGGGTTCGGCGGCATAGCCGAGCGCAAAGTACTCCTCGACAGCCAGCGGGTCGAGGTCACGCCGCATGCCGCCATGCGCCAACACCGACTTCAACTCCGAACCAAACAGCAACTGGCCGTTGTCCAGCACGGTGTAGTGCAAGGGCTTGACACCCAGTCGGTCGCGCGCCATGAACAGCGTCTGCTGGTTGCGGTCCCACAGTGCAAAGGCAAACATGCCGCGAAAGCGCTGCACACAATCCGGGCCCCAGGACTCCCAGGCATGCACGATCACTTCGGTATCGCTGCGGGTGTGGAACACATGGCCCAGCGCCTGCAACTCGGGGATCAGCGACTGGTAGTTGTAGATCTCGCCGTTGAACACCACCACCACCGAGCCGTCCTCGTTGAACAAGGGCTGCTGGCCGGTGGCGATGTCGATGATCGACAAACGGCGGTGGCCAAACCCCAGGCCGGGCTCCAGGTGCAGGCTGCCTTCATCGGGGCCCCGGTGGTGCTGCGAGTCGTTCATGCGCTGCAGCACGGCGCGCTCGATGGCGCTGCCGCTGCGGGTGTCAAAAATGCCGGTGATGCCGCACATGGTGGAGCCTGTGGTGTGTTGGGAGGCCGACTGGGGCCGGATCAGGCCAAAACCCGCATTTCGAAAACCCTGGATGCTAGAGGACTCGGGCCTGCCCTGGCCGCAAGTTGCCACGCCAATGGTGCGGCAGGCCCGACATTTGCCACAACTTGTGTCTTGGCGTCTGGGGTCACCAGCGGACCTGCAAGCGGGCTGACAAGCCGGCATGCAAGCGGGACCACTGGCGGGAGCCAAGGCGGCAGCACGGGCACCGTGGCGGTCTTGTAGCGATCCGGCAGGTTTGCTGAGCTCATCGCCGCGCCCGGTTTGCGCCGTGGCCGGCCTGCGCCAGCAGGCGGTCGTAGAGCGCTTGGTACGTGGCCACCATCACCGGCAGGCTGAAGCGCGCTTCAACCTCACTGCGGCCAGCCCGTCCATAGGCGGCGGCCAGGTCGGGCTGGCGGGCCAAAGCCGCCAGGCTGGCGGCCAGGGCCTGGGGGTCAGCGGCAGGCACGATCTCGCCGGTCTGGCCGTGTAGCACCAGTTCGGCGTTGCCGCCGACGTTGGTGGCGATCACCGGCAGCGCAGTGGCCATTGCCTCAAGAATGGTGTTGGACACGCCTTCGGCCAGCGAGGGCAGCACAAAACACTGCAGGCCGCGCATCAATTCAGGCACGTCGGCCCGCTCGCCGGGCAGCCAGCACAAATCGGCGATGCCGGCCGCTGTGAGCAAAGCCTGCGCGGCCGACCGCAAAGGCCCACCCCCCACCATCACCAAACGAGCCCGATCGCGCAGCGCGGGTTGCTGCTGCAACAACATCACAAAGGCCCGGGCCAGCGTGAGCGGGTCCTTGACGGTTTGCATCCGGCCCACGCTGCCGATCAACCAGTGCTCGGGTGCGGCAAACGGGCAGCCCGGGATCACTCCCTCCCCGGGCGCCGCCGGCCGAAAGCGGGTGGTATCGACGCCGTTGTAAACCTGGCTCAGGTGGCCCGGCTGCACCCCGACCTTGCGGGTCAGGTAAACCGCCAGGTCGCGCGACAAAGCCAAGTAGTGGCTGACAAACGGCCGGTAGAGGCGGCGCAGCCACTGGTAGCGCCGCAGCGTGCCGTGCAAATCCTCGACATCACGGCCATGCTCGCCGTGGATGCGCACTGGCACGCCGGCCAGCCAGGCCGGCACGGCCATCTCCAGCGCGGCCAGGTTGCGGGTGTGCACGATCGCAGGCCGCAGCTCGCGCATCAGGCGCACCAGACGCGGATAGAGCCAGAAGCCCTGCCCGGGCGGCTTGTGCATGGCGAGGTACTGCACGTCAGTCCGCTCGATGCGACGGGCAAAGCCCTCGGACACCTCAGTCAGCGACACCACCACATGGCGGTAGGCCTGCCAGGGCATGTGGTTGATGAGGTTGACGATGCCGTTTTCCAGGCCGCCGACATCAAATCGGTAGACGATGTGCATGACACAGGGGCGCAGGTCTGGCGCTGCGGGCAGCGTCGGCACTGGCAAGGTCGGCACTGGCAAGGTTGGCACTGGCTGTGGCGACGGCGGCAGCGTCACCGGGGTGAAGCTGCCACCAGCCCGCCGCCGACCGGCAATTCGATCCTGAGCAGCACGAGGCTCAGCCCGCGACTCACTCCGCAGATCACAAGCGCCAGACCCGGTAACCCGCCGCCTTCAGGGCCGCCGCATCAAACGCGGCCTTGACGTCGATGAAGGCGCCGCCATCGATCAGGATGCGCCCCAGGTCGGCGGCGCCTAGCTTGGCGTACTCGGTGTGCGAGACCGCTGCCACGATGGCATCGGCGCGGGGCAGCTCGGTCAGCGGCAGCAGCTGCACGCCGTACTCATGCAAGGCCTCGTCGGCTTCGGCCTGAGCGTCGGTGACGCAGACCTTGACGCCGTAGCTTTCGAGCTCGCGGATGATGTCGATGACCTTGCTGTTGCGCAGGTCGCCACAGTTTTCCTTGAAGGTCAGGCCCAGCACGTTGACGCTGGCACCTTTGATCGGGCTGCCGGCGGCAATCATCTGCTTGATGGTCTGCTCGGCGATGAACTTGCCCATGCCATCGTTGATGCGCCGCCCCGCCAGGATGACCTGAGGGTGGTAGCCCAGCCTGTCGGCTTTGTGGGTCAGGTAGTACGGGTCCACGCCGATGCAGTGGCCGCCCACCAGGCCCGGCTTGAACTTCAGAAAGTTCCATTTGGTGCCGGCGGCCTCCAACACCTCGGAGGTGTCGATGCCGAGCTTGTCGAAGATGATGGCCAGCTCGTTCATCAAGGCAATGTTGAGGTCGCGCTGGGTGTTTTCGATCACCTTGGCGGCCTCGGCGGCCTTGATGCTGCTGGCGCGGTGTACGCCGGGCACGACGATGCGCTCGTAGAGCTCGGCCACTCGGGCCAGGGTTTCGGGTGTGTCTCCGGAGACGATCTTGAGGATCTTGGTGAGCGTGTGCTCCTTGTCGCCCGGGTTGATGCGCTCGGGGCTGTAGCCGACAAAGAAGTCTTGCTTCCACTTCAGGCCGGATTCACGCTCAAGCACCGGGATGCAGACCTCCTCGGTGGCGCCGGGATACACCGTGGACTCGTAGACCACGATCGCACCCCGCTTGAGGTGGCGGCCGACACTGGTCGATGAGCCGATCAGTGGCCGGAAGTCGGGAATGTGCGCTTGGTCCACCGGCGTGGGCACCGCAACGATGATCACATCGGCCTCGGCCAGCCGGCTGGCATCGGCGGTGTACTCGGCGTGCACGGCTGCGCGCAACTCTTCGTCGGGCAGTTCGCGCGATGGATCAACACCGCGCTGGCAGGACTCGACCTTGGGCAGCGAGATGTCGAAGCCGATGGTCCGCATCTGTTTGCCAAAGGCCACCACCAACGGCAGCCCGACATAACCCAGTCCGACAACGGCCAAAACTTTCATGTGCTCTGCTTCCCAATATTTTGATGTTTGCGCCGCGCTCGACACAGACTGCAATCTGCCACAGCCCTGTGACACGGTTCGATCAAGCCGACATTTTGACTCAGGCCCAGAGGCCTCGGACCTGGCAGGTCGCTCAATAACGCACGCTCACCACGTCACGATGCCCAAAGATTGCGCGCCATGCGGGCGGCGAAACGCAGGCGCGTGCGGTCCCACGGCGAGAAGCGCGGCAACTGCAGGCAATCGGTACTGCCGCGTGCAGCGCCCCAGCCGGTGGTCACGGCGCCTTCAAAACCCAGCTCACGCACCACGGCGGTGGTCTGCTCGGAAAAGTCGCGCCCGGGTACACCGTTGGGGTAGGCAAATTGGCTCACCCGCGCTCCCGTCAAGCCCTCCAATGTTTGCCGGGACTGCTCGATCTCAAGGCGTGCGCTGGCGGCGTCCAGCCGCGCCAGGATCGGGTGGCTGACGGTATGGGCGCCGATCAGCATGCCGGCCTGGTGCATGGCCTTGACCTGCCCGGACGTCATCATCAAATCCTCTGGCAGGAAGGCGCCCGACAGCTCGGCCAGCGCGCCGACCTTTTGCAGTCGCTCGGCCACGGGCAGGTACTTGATACGGGCGATGAGGGCCGAAATCGCCGCGCGCCGCTGGTCCCCTGTGGCCAGGGGCAGTTGCTGCAAGCCGTCAAGTTGCAGGGCTGTCAGGTCCAGCACCGGCCGGGTACAGCGGCGTACCGACTCGATCACCGTGTCGTTCCACATCCGGCCACCGTCCAGAAAACCGGTGGCGATGTAGAAGGTTGCGCACAGGCCATGGCGTTGGAGGATGGGCAGGGCGACAAGGTGGTTGTCGGCGTAGCCGTCGTCAAAGGTGATGGCCAGCGCCCGTGCCGGCAGGCTGCCAGCACGCAGATGCCGAACCGCCTGGTCCAGCGGGAGCACCCGGAACCATTCCGCCAGCCAGCCGCAGATGCGGTTGAACATGACCGCATCCACCTCGCCCGGAAACAACGGGTCCGGCAGCGCCAACACGCGGTGAAACACCAGGATCGACAAACGCCCGCCGGAGCCCGCCGGAGAAACCAGAGACAACAGGCTGCGCACCACGGCCATGTCAGCGCGGCAGCGCACGGTTGCGCGCAGCCTCCAACTGGCCGACAAGGGCCGGGCCGGCAGTCTCCATGAAGCGGGTCAGGGCGCGCTCGGACTGCGCATCATCCGGCTCGTCGGCATAGAGGAGCACAAGCGCAGCATCGTCGCCACGGCCTGCCAGCCGGGCCCATGCGCCCATCAACTTGGCGCGCAGGTCACCCGTCACCCACTGGCCGTCAATCCAGTACAACTTCCAGACCAGCAAGCGTTGGCGCCGCGATGATCCGGGCATCTCAACCTGCAGCACCCGGGCCTGCTTGACGTCTTGCGGGCCGCTGGCCAGGGTCAGCCTGCGCTCGGCGCCGGGCAGCTCGATCCAGTCGTGGTCCTCGTAGGCCACCAGCACGTTGGTGGAACTCACCAGCTTGCGCAGCGGGGTTTGCTGCCGGTAGTAGCCGATCACCACCCCGACCGTGGCGCCACCTGGGCCCTGAAAGCTGGCGCGCACACGGGCCGTGGGATTTACCACCACCGGCTCCCAGGTCGGGGCCATTACCGGTGCGGCACGCCAGTTTTTGGCCAATTCGGCCGGCAAGTCCAGCTTCACCGCCACCTCAGGCTCAATCGACGCGATGCGTTGCGACGCCCACAAAGGCAAGGCCAGCACGGCCAGCGACAAGCAGGCCACGCTCCAGCCCAGGGCCACCGGCCAAACGCCGCTGGCCGGCGCCAGCACAGGGCCCTCCTGCATCGGTTCGGCCCAGCGCGCCCCGATCCAGAACAACATCATGATGACGATGCCAAAAAACACCCAGCCGTACAGGATGTGGTCGGCGCCGGTAGCGATACGGTTGTTGGACAAGTGGCCCAGCATCACGATCATGTAAGCCCGCACCCAGTTGGCTGCAATCGGCAAGATCAGCGAGATAGTCACAAAAATCAGGCGACGTTTGGGGCTGTTGTAGTTCAGGTAAGCAAACAGGCTGCCGACCATGAACGAGGCCATCAGGTAGCGGATGCCGCTGCAGGCCTCGACCACCGACCACGACCCCGACGGGATGACAAAGCGAAAGCCCTCGCGGTAGACCGGCACACCGCTGAGCTGTAGTGCCGCTATGGTGAAGTCGGCGGTCCACTGCATCAAGGTTGGGGTGAGGGCCTCGCCCACGGGCACGGCAAAAAACGCGAAGGCCAGCGGAAACAGCAGGCACCAGGCCACCTGACGGCCCAGCATCAGTGGCACGCTGAGCACCAACATCGCCATGAACGCCAGTTGAGTTACCGAGTTGGCGGCGACAAGGTCACCCACCAGCCAGGCCCCCGCCGCCAGCGCCAGCGGCAGCAACATCCAGCCATCGGGTTTGGGCGTGATCTGGCGCAGTTCATGGCGCTGGCGCCACACCAGCCAGAGCACGATCGGCGGCACGACGTAGGCATGGGCGTAGGTCTCGGAGCGCGTCCAGATCAACACCATCGCCTCGCCGGTGCTGCGGTAGAGCAGCAACAGCAGGGCCAGCACCCCGCCAAAGGGCAGCAAGGCGCCTTGCCACACCCGCGGCACAGACCAGGGTGTCAGCGCCTTGATTCGCAACGCTTGGAGCAGGCTAGACATGGACAACCAATCTGTGCATGCAGCCTTCAACCCAGGCTGCGAACGATAAAGGGACCCAGCCAGTTGGCCAGGCCAATCGGCATGCGACGCCAGGCTTCGATCATCAACTTGTATTTCTTGTTGTTGGGGTTGTTCTGGGGGATGGCGTCGCGCTTGTAGAGCCGGTATTCATAGTGCAGGGGCGTGGGCTCGAAGCCCCAGTTTTTCTTGAACGCGTATGGGCCGGTGCCGACTTTGCTGCGACCGTAGTCAAAAACCTGGAGGCCGCGCGCGCAGGCCCGGCGCATCAACTCCCAGTATTTGAAGTCATTGGCGGCCAGGTCGCGTGCGGCCTCGTCGTCGCCGCCGTAGTAGGCGAGCACTTCGTCTCGAAAGTAGAAACTCATCACACTGCTGAGCGGCTTGCCGTCGGGCGAAACCACGGTCAGCACCTCGCAATCGTCACCAAACTCGGCGCGCAGGGCCTGAAACCAGCGCTTGGGCATGGCCGGTGTGCCGTGCCGGTGCACGTTGTCGGCAAACAGCGCGAAAAAACGGTCCACCCCCGGGTCGATCTCGCTGCGCAGATTGTGCTTGATGCCCTTGCGCACCATGGCGCGCTGCTTGCGCGGAATGGCCAGCATGTTGGCCTCTGCATCGGGCAGGATCGGCTTACGGAAGGTGACGTACAGGTCTTGCAGCGGCCAGTCGTCGTGGCGGCGCGCCACATTGCGCAGCTCCAGGTGCTCAACCCCCAGGCTCAGCGCAATCTTCTGGGCTTCGGCCTCCAGCGCATCGGCCGCCTCTGGTTGGCTGGCGGCCACACCACCGTAGGCCACAAACGGCAGCCCCACCAGCGAGTGGCCAAACAAGAAACTCTTGACCTGGGCCAGTGGCAGCACCCCCACGATCTGGCCAGCCTGCTCGGCGTACAAAAAATAAGTCGGGTGGCTGAAAACGCCGTGCACCACCTTTTGCCAGCCCGCCCGGTGAAAAAAGCCGGCTTGCGGGCAGGCCAGTACAAATTCGTCCCAGCGCGCGGCGGTGACGGCGTCCTGCAAGGACAGTCGCTTGACCTCGACCACGGCTCAGCGCGTGCTCAGTGCTGGCGTGGCGGCGGGCGGCGCAGGCACGGCCGCCAGCGGGCGCGGCTGGCCCAGAAAAATGTCGTCCATGCGGCCCCAGCGGAAGTCCTGCAGCAGTTGGTCCAACCGCCGCTCCATGCGGTCGATGTTGACGTAGTGCCTGAACCGTGTTTTCAAATTGATGCCGGCCACCCGGGGCTGGCCCTGGTCGATCTCCCAGGGGTGGAAGTAGAAGATCGCAGACTGCCGGTCGGTGGCGTTGACCCGGCGGATCATCCAGCGTGACAGCGCATAGGGCAGCAGACGGAAGTACCCGCCACCGCTGGACGGCAGGTTGCGGCCGCCCAGCCGCAGCGTGGTGATCGGGATCTCGATCAAACCACCGGCCACCGTATGGGCAAAGCGCGGTGCGTCGGGCATGCCGTAATGGTCGTGCGCAATCGGGTAGATGCTGGAGCTGTAGCGGTGGCCGGTGGCATGCAGGCAATCGAAGGCCCAAAGGTTGTCCTGCCCGATCGAAAAACTGGGCGCGCGGTAGCCCAGCACCGGCACACCGCCCAGGTCTTCGAGCAGGTGCTTGGCGCGGCGGATGTCGTCGGTGAAAGCCTCGCGGCTCAGGTCGCTGGCGCGCTCATGGCCATACCCGTGGCTGGCCAGCTCATGGCCCTGCGCCACGATGCGGCGCACCAGCTGCGGATAGCGCTCGGCCACCCAACCCAGCGTGAAAAAGGTGGCCCGGGTGTTGTGCCGCGCCAGCAGGGCCAGGATGCGGTCGACATTGCGCTCGACCCGGCACTCGCGGCTGTCCCAGTCGCTGCGCCGGATGTAGGGCGCCATGGCCGAAACCTGGAAATAGTCTTCGACGTCGATGGTCAGGGCGTTGGTGATGGCAGGGGCCAGCATATCGGGGCCAGGTCAGTGTGGGTGGGTTTGTAGCGCAGCGGGATGACAGGCAGGTGCTCAGCGGCTCAAGGCGCGCCGGCGCCCAGCCACTGCCAGAGATCGGCCGCGATGCGGTCTGCGGCATGGCCGTCCCACAGCTCGGGCACCCGGCCGCGCTTGCCGTCGCCGCGCAGAATCTCGGCCACGCCGTTGCGGATAGCCTGCGCATCTCGGCCCACCAGGGTGTTGGTGCCTTGCTCAGCGGTGATCGGGCGTTCGGTATTTTCGCGCAGCGTCAGGCAGGGCACGCCGAGCGCGGTGGTTTCTTCTTGCAGTCCCCCCGAGTCGGTCAGTACCAAGGTGGCGTCGCGCAGCAGGCCCAGCATCTCCAGGTAACCCTGGGGCGGCAACAAGGCCATGCGCTGGGGGTCGATCAAACCGCCCAAGCCGAAGCGCTCGATGTTGTTGCGGGTGCGCGGATGCAAGGCGAACACCAGCGGCAACTGGGCCGCCACCTCGCCCAGCACGCCCAGCAGGCCACGCAGTGTCTCGGCGTCGTCAACGTTGGACGGACGGTGCAGGGTGACCACGCCGTAGCCCTGGGGCTGCGCAATCAAGGCCGGATCGATGCCATGGGCCCGCAGGGTGTCGGCGATCGGCCGGGCATGCGGCCGGTTGTCCACCAGCGAGTCGATCATCACATTGCCGGCAAAACATACCCGCTCTGGCGCAATGCCTTCACGCAGCAGGTTGTCGAGTGCGCTGCGCTCGGTGGTGTAGAGGCGATCAGCCACCTGGTCGGTGAGCACGCGGTTGATCTCCTCGGGCATCTTGCGGTCGTAGCTGCGCAAGCCGGCCTCGACGTGCACCACCGGCACCCCCTTCTTGACCGCCACCAGGGTGCAGGCCAGCGTGGAGTTGACATCGCCCACCACCAGCACACAGGCCGGCTGGTGCGCATCGAGCGCAGGCTCGAACCGGCGCATCACCTCGGCGGTCTGTACCGCGTGGCTGCCTGAGCCCACCTCCAGGTTGAGGTCGGGCCTGGGCAGGCCGAGGTCTTCAAACAGCTGGTGGCTCATGCCCTGGTCATAGTGCTGGCCGGTGTGCACCAGCAGGGCCGCCAGGGGTGGCTGGTGCGCTGCGAGCGCGCGCAGGATCGGCGCCATCTTCATGAAATTGGGCCGGGCGCCCACCACGCACATCACCGGACCCGCACGACGCCGGGGCTCAAGCGCTGCGGCGCCAGGATGGGGTTCAAGGCTCACTTGGGGCCCTCGTCAGTCGGTTTTTTCACGGCGCTCACCAATTGATGCAGCATCGCCAGCAACTGCAGGTTGGTACGCTCCAGCCGCAGCAGGCCGCGCTCAACCCGCCGCAACTGGTCGCCGCGTTGCTCACCGGCCAGGCGGTTCAACTGTCGCGACATCGTGCCGGCAGCGGCCGGATCAAGTTGCAGCTTGCCCAGATCCACATCGAGCACGTCCGCATGGGTGGTCGGGCCGGCAGCGGCCAGTTCACCTGCCACGCTGTCGGGAGGCGCCGCGATACGCCGTACCGGCACCTCGGCTTCATGCGCGAACTCACGCACCACCTCATCGACGTCAGCCAATTCCAGATGCACCTTGTTGGCCAGAAAGCCCGCCAGCAACAGCCGGTCGCAAACCGAGTTGATGCGGCGTGGAATGCCGCCACTGGCCTTGAAGATGGCCTCGAACGCTGCCGGCTCAAAGCTGGGCTTGCCGGTTGAGCCGGCGCACTTGAGCCGGTGCTCGATGTAGTGCCGGGTCTCGTCGAGATCAAGCGGGCCGATGTGGCAGGTGGCGGCAACCCGCTGGCGGAACTGCTCCATCTCGGGCCGCTGCAAGATCTCGCGGAACTCGGGCTGGCCGACCAAAAAGCTCTGCATCAGCGCCTGGTTGCCAAACTGGAAGTTCGACAGCATGCGCAGCTCTTCGACCGCCCGTGGCGTCAGGTTTTGCGCCTCATCAACGATCAGCAGGCAGCGTTTGCCCTTGCTGGTCTGGCTGATCAAGAACGCCTCCAGCGTGATCAGCAATTCAGACTTGGGCACGTCCTTGACCTTGAAGCCAAAAGACGCGCCCACCATGCGCAAGGTGTCCTCTGCACCCAGCTGGGTGGTCACCAGGTGCCCCACCACCACGTTGCTGCCGTGCAGGTCCTCGATCAGGGCGCGCAACAAGGTGGTCTTGCCTGCACCGATTTCGCCGGTGATGACGATGAATCCCTCGTTGCGGGACACGCCGTAGTCGAGATAGGCCTTGGCGCGGCGGTGTTGCTTGCTGCCGAAGTAAAAGCTCGGGTCCGGGTTGAGCTGGAAAGGCTTGTTGTTGAGCCCGTAGAACGCTTCGTACATGGTCTAGAACCGGATGCCGTAGGTGGCAAACAAGGCCGTCTCGCCATAGGGCAACAGGGCGGTCTCGAAGAGCGCGCGCCGCAATCCAAGCACCAGTGTGCTGTCAGCGCGTGGCCGCAGGTTGTAGGTCAGGCCAAGCTGGCGCTGACGGTTGTGCTGATTGGCCAGGTTGCCGTCACCTTGCTGGGCATTGAGCAGCAGGGACACCGACGACAGCGGCGTCAGGCGGTGCGACAGGTCCAGCGACAGGCCCCGCAGCTTCACCCGCGAAGACTGAGACAAGTCGTCGCGCGCATTGACCACGGCGCCCACCCGCTCGGTGAGCGACTGGGTGAAGGTTAAAAGGGCGGTGCTGCGCACGCCTCGCCAGGCCACCGAGGCTTCTTGGCGGCGCTGCAAGGTGGCGGTCGATCTCAAAAAACTGGCTTCGGTGCCAGACTCGATGCCGCGGCTGGCCAAGAAGGCATTGACCAGCGCGGCGCGGCGTACCGGGTCAGGCTCTACCGATGCAAATTGCCGGTAGAACAAATCGTAGGCCGTGCCCTGCCCGCCGCTGTTTTGGGTGCCGCTGGTGGACAGGCTGCGCGAGTCGCTGAGGCGCCAGATGGTTTGCGGAGTCCGGTGCTCGAAAACCACGGCATGCGAGCCACCAAAAAAACGGTGGTCAAACTGCGCCGTCAACTTGGTCACGGCCGACGGCGTCCAGACCGCGCCCACGCCCCAATTGCTGTAGCGCTGGCGCTCGATCGTCGCGAGATCGGTGAGCTCGGCTCCGGCGTTGGCACTGAGCTCAAGGTCGAGCAGGGGTACGCCCAGGTTGAGAGCGCCGGTGAGCCGGTCATCGGTGGTCACCCGCCCGGTCTTGAAGTCCGATCTCAGGTGAGAGGCATCAACTGCCCAGCCCAGCCTGGGCTTGTTCGAGGGTTCAAGATGCAAAAGCGCCGAGGCGGTGTTGGAGTCGCCCACCGCCGAGGCTTTGGCATCGGTCAGGTTGTAGCCAAGTTGCGCGGTGTAGCGCATGTCCGGGCCCACCGGCCCGCGAAAGGCGGGGCTGATTCGCAGGGTTCTGACCTCGGTGGAATTGGCCTGCGGCAGTCCACTGCTGCCAGGCTGGGCCGCAAACGCCGACAAAGCCTGTTGGGAGATGCTGGCGGCCACATCGATCTTGGCGCGGCCTTCGGCCAGATCCGCGTTCAAGTCAGCGTTCAATAAATTTTGCAGCGTGTTGCGGTCACGGTGACGCAGGTAAGCCAGTTGCGACAGCGAGTAGTCGAGGAAGCCCCTCAAGACGCCGGTTTGCGCGCGCAGGCCGACACCCGCCGTCAGACGGGTAATCTGGTCATAGGCCGGATTCAACCCCGTGACCAGGTAGTTGTCGCTGGCGGTCTGGGTAACCGACAGGCTGGGAACCACCATGAGCCTGGTCGCGCCATCGCCAATGTCAGCGGACCAGGCCGCAGGCTGCAGGCAAGCTGCCGCCACCATGCACAGCGCTGGCAGCCTCTTGGGGCGCGCCGCACCCAGGGCCCGAACGGCGCCAATCGACCGCACTCGCACCCTCACCCCGCCGCCGCGCCCAGTTGCGTCATGCTGGCTTGGTCCCATGGGACGGCCCCTCTTGAGGCGCTGCAGCTGTCGCCTCATCGCCGTAGCCATAACTGTAGCCATAGCCGTAGCCGTAGCCATAAGCGCCCTGCGAGTCGGTACGCGCCTTGTTCAACAACATCATCCGGATAGGGCAACTCTCGATGGTGGACAAGGCATGCTGGACATCGGCCTGCAAGGTCTTGCCAGCGTGCACCACCATCACCACCTGGCCCATCTGGGAGGCCAGCACGCGGGCTTCGGTGGTGAGCAACAGCGGCGGCGAGTCAAAGATGATGATGCGGTCCGGGTAGCGCGTGGCCATGTCCTGCAACAACTGGCGCATCGCGTCACTGGCCAGCAACTCGGTGGACTTGGGGTGCGGCCGGCCGCTGGGCAGCAGGGTGAGCTTGTCGATGTTGGTACGCATCAGGACATCGCTCATTTCGGCCTTGCCTTCGAGCAGGTCGAGCAGGCCCGGGGCCTCTCCCAGACCCAGCTTTTTCAGCAACGAGGGCCGTGCCACGTCGGCGTCTACCAGCATCACCGTGTGGTCTAGCTCGGAGGCGATGCTCATGGCCAGGTTGATCGCAGTGAAGCTCTTGCCTTCGTCCGGCATCGCGCTGGTCATCATGATCAGGTTGGCGTTGTGCAGCTTGGCCTGACCCTTGCGGGTGGCGTTGGCTATCAACGGGCGCTTGATCACCCGGAACTGATCCGCCATGTGCGACCGCGGCGCCGAGGGCACCAGAAAGCCAGCGGCAGCCAGCGCCAACAGGTCCAGCTCGATCGGCTTGGACAACAGCGCGGCCGATGATCGCAGCGGATCAAGGGTGGCTTCGGCTTTGGTCGGGGCTTGAGGCGGCACCGCCAGATCGCGGGCGATTGCCTCGGATGGCGCAGCCCTGTCGCCGGCTATCGGGCTGGTCGGCCGCTCTTCCAGGTCTGGCAAACTGATACCGGCTCGGCGGATTTGCGCCAGCCGTTCTGCCGCCTGCTCAATCAAGCTGCTCATGTTGTTCAACCCACTTGCCTGGCGGCAAGAATCGAGACGGTCAGCATCGCAACCAGATACGACGCCAGCAGGCCGCCCGAACCGAGGTAGAACCGCATCCGGTAGGCGCCTTCACGCTTGCGTTCACTATCGTCCAAGATGAGGGAAACCACACCCAGCAAGGGCAGGCCGGTCTTGACCCGCAACTCCTGTGCGTCGTTGTAGACCGGCCGCAACTGGCTGGCGGCAAAGGCGGTGAACAAACCCGCCGCCAACGCCACCACCAGTGCCGCCGGCAGCAACAGCAGCCGGTTGGGCGAAACCGGCCGGGGCGAAACCCGCGGCGGGTCAATCAGCCGGAAGTCCACCACCCCGGAGGCCATGTCCAAATCACCCGACATCACCGCCGATTGCCGGCGCGACACCAGGTCCTCGTAGTTCTTCTTGACGATCGCATAGTCGCGGTTGAGCTGAGCGGCTTCGGCTTCGATTTGGGGGGAAGTCCGGGACAGCGCACGGGCCTGGGCATAGCGTGACTGGTACTCACCCACCCGCGCCTTGAGCGACGCGACCTGAACCTCGGCAGTCGCCATCAGCTTGGTCATTTCCTGCACCGCCAGGCTGCTGTTGCTGCCCGATACCACCACGGCCGGCGCAGCCGCTGCAGCCTTGCGCAATTCGGCCACCTCGCGCTTTTTCTGGGTCTCCAGGTCGGCGATCATGCGGCGGGCGCTGACGATGTCGGGGTGCTGCTCGGTGTAGCGCTGCAACAAACCATCCAGACTGCGCTTCTGGGCCTCGATGCGAGCGTCAATCTCCGGCGTGCTCACCGGTGCACTGCCGCCAGCAGGGCCTTGCAGCAAGTCCATCCCGCCGTTGCCTGCAGCCGCAACGCCGCCTCCTTCGAGCTGCTTCTTTGCGGCATCACGGGCATTTTCGGCCTCGCGCAATTCCAGCTTGGCGGTTTCGAGTTGCTGGCCGATCTCGCTCAGGCGGGTGGCCGAATCCTTGCCGTCGCCGGTCTGCATGTCCAGGTTGCGCAGCCGGAAGTCCTTGAGGCGGGTTTCAGCCTCTTCGAGTTTGGACTCGTAGGTCTTGATCTGCTCGTCGAGAAAAACCTTGGCCGAGTCGGTATCCTTGCGGCTGGCGCCCAGGCTGGACTCGACAAAAATAGACACCATCGACTGAATCACCCGCTTCGATTTGTCCTTGTCCGGGTCGACATAGGTCAGCGAATAGAGGTTGTCTCGACCCGTACTCTTGATCTCGATGTTCTTCATCAAGTACTCGATCAAGGTTTCCTGCTGGGATTTGGATTCGCTCTTGAGGTCGAGGTCGGCCATTCGCACGAGTTTTTCAATATTAGGCCGACTGATCAGCGTGCGGCTGAGCATCGTGACCTGCTGGTCCACATTGGGTTGCACCGCCAGGCCATTCATCAAAGGCTTGAGGATGGACTGGGTATCAACAAAAATGCGGGCCATGGCCTCGTAGCGGTCCGGAATCTTGAACGCCACCGCTGCCCCCAGCAAACCCACCATCCAGGCCACCGCCAGCCCGGCCCAGCGAAATTTCCACATACCCCGGGCGATCGAGGTCAGTTGGCTGATCAGCTCTTCCATTGCGCTTGTCTTGGTCGGTGTAGGGGCTTGCCTGGCTTAGCGAGCTTTCCGCTCAAAACAGGCTTTGCGGAATCACCAGAATGTCGCCCGGTCGCATTTCGACATTGGCCGACACGTCGCCCCGCTTGACCAGGTCTTTCAGACGCACGGCGTATTGTTTGCCGCCATCGCCGGTGCGCAAAATGGTGGCGTTGTTGCCGGCTGCAAAGTCGGTCAAGCCGCCGACCGCAATCATCACGTCGAGCAAGGTCATGTTCTTTTTGTAGTTAAGAAACTGTGGCCGCGCCGCCTCTCCGATCACCCGGATCTGCTCGCTGTACGGCCCTACAAAGGCGGTTACCAATACCGTGACAACCGGATCCCGGACATATTTGCCGAGTTGCTTCTCGACATCCCGCGCCAACTGCGTTGAGGTTTTGCCCTGAGCGACGATTTCCTCGACCAGCGGTGCTGCGAGCTTGCCGTCGGGCCGGACCGGCACCGACATCGACAACTCGGGGTTGCGCCAGACAATGATGTTGAGCAGGTCACCTGCGCCGATAAGGTAGGTGTAATCGTCAACCGCAGCCTGCGCAGGCGCGGGCGGGTAGTTGGACTGGGTGGCACAGCCGGCGCCAAAGACCGCTGCGGCACAAGCCAAGAGGCTAGCGAGAAGACGACGGGTGGTGAGTGCGGTCGATGCTTTCACTTGGCGAGCCTTGCAAAGAGTGGGCGGGGCTGGGCTTGGTGGCTATGTCGGCACAATGACCAGCACACTCAAGCTCCGGCGTGATCGGACAATCTGACCTGCCGGGTCCAGGAGGCGCGATGATGTCACATGTTAGCGACGCGACATCTGCGCAGCCTCACAAGTTGAGCCCAGCCCGCGCATAGTTCACACTCTTGATCTGCTGGCTTGCAAAAGCCAATCCTTGCGGTTGCTGACCCGAGCCGACCCACGCCATGATGTCGGTGTACCCTGTCGCTCCAGCCGGTGCCCGGTCAAATGCGGCATTTCGGTTTGGCCCTGGTACCCATCCCGCGCACAGCCGGCCCTAAACAGCCCCAGCAGACAATGCACCCTGAATTCAGCTATGAGCTGGCCTTTTCTCGCAACATCGGCTGGCTGGCCCAGCATGAGCAAGAGATCCTGCGGCACAAGCGCATTGCCATTGCCGGCATGGGCGGCGTGGGTGGTGTCCACTTGCTGGCACTCAGCCGCCTGGGCATAGCCAACTTCCACATCGCCGACTTCGACTGCTTCGACGTCCAGAATTTCAACCGCCAAGCGGGTGCGATGGTGTCCACGCTGGGCCGGCCAAAAATCGAGGTGATGGCGGCTCAGGCGCAGGACATCAACCCGGAGATCCGGCTCAAATCCTTTCCAGAGGGCGTCACCGCAGCCAACCTGCGAGACTTTCTGGCGGGCGTCGATCTCTACGTGGATGGTCTTGATTTTTTTGCTTTCGACATGCGGCGAGCGGTGTTCGCGGCCTGCGCCGAACTGGGCATCCCGGCGATCACCGCTGCCCCGATCGGCATGGGCGCGGCCTTGCTGAACTTCTTGCCCGGCGGCATGAGCTTTGATGACTATTTCGGCTGGGGTGATCTGCCCGAGACTGAAAAGGCCCTGCGTTTTGTCATCGGCCTGGCGCCAGCAGGCCTGAACCGGGGTTACATGGTGGACCCGAGTGCGGTCAATTTTGCCGAGCGCCGCACGCCGTCTACCGGCATGGCCTGCCAGATTTGCGCCGGGGTGGTGGCCACCGAAGTCCTCAAGTTGATGCTGCACCGAGGCCCGGTGCGAGGGGCGCCGCACGGCATGCAGTTTGATGCCTACCTGGGCCGCTTGGCCCGAACCTGGCGGCCCGGCGGCCACCGTCACCCGATGCAGCGCCTGGCCTTGGCGATGGGCCGACGGCAATTTGCCAACGCGATGTCAAGGCCTGCATGAGCGACGTTGGCGTGATGGCCCCGATTCTCGATCTGGCGCGTTGGGCGCCCAGCGGCGACAACACCCAGCCATGGCGGTTCGAGGTGCAAGACGCGACACATCTGGTCGTGCATGGCTCGGACACCCGCACGCATTGTGTCTATGACCTTGACGGCCACCCCAGCCAGCTATCGCTGGGTGCGCTGATCGAGACCATCGCTATCGCCGCGAGCGGGCACGGCCTGCGGGTGTCAGTGAGTCGGCGCGGCGGGCTGCCCGAAACTTTGCCAACCTTCGACCTGCGGTTCACACCCGACCCTGACCTGCAGCCCAGCCCCTTGATCAGCGCCATACCGCTGCGCAGTGTGCAGCGCCGCCCGTACAGTGCCCGCGCCCTGACCCCGGCCGAAAAGCAAACGCTGGAGGCCAGCCTCGGCCCGGGCTACGAGTTGCGCTGGTTCGAGGGCTTGACGGCCAAGTGGCAGATGGCGCGCCTGATGTTCAACAACGCCGGGCTGCGGCTGACCCTGCGCGAAGCGTTTGAGGTGCACCGCAGCATCATCCACTGGGGCCGCCGGTTCAGCCCCGACCGGGTGCCAGACCAGGCCTTGGGCGCCGACGCGCTGACCCTCAAGCTCATGCGCTGGGCCATGCAGGACTGGGCTCGCCTGCAGTTTTTGAACAAATGGCTGGCTGGCACCTGGGCTCCCAGGCTGCAGATGGATTTGTTGCCCGGCCTCTTGTGTGGCGCCCATTTTGTGCTGTTGCGCGGCAGCGCCCCCAGCCAGTTGGACGACTACGTCGATGCCGGGCGGGTCGTGCAACGCCTGTGGCTCACTGCCACCGCTTTGGGCCTGCAGCACCAGCCTGAGCTGACACCGCTGATTTTTGCCCGCTACGTGCGGGAAGGCCGACCGTTCAGCGACTCGGCACCCGCCCGGGCGCTGGCCCGGCAATTGGCCGACCAGACCCAGCGCTTGATCGGCAGCGACCTGCCGCGCGCCGTCTGGATTGCCCGCATTGGCCAATCACCAGTGGCCAGTTCACGGTCGGTGCGCCTATCCCGCAGCGAGTTGAGCCTGCCGCGCCCGGTCCGCACCCCGTGAGCAGCCTGGCGGGCCGGTTGACGCTGGACGAGGCAGCGGGCCAGCACTGGGATGTGATCGTCATCGGCACCGGTATCGGCGGGGCCACTTTTGGCTATGCAATGGCCCGCGCCGGCCAGCAGGTGCTGTTTTGTGAGCGGGGCGCGGCGCATCTGGATCAGTCCGGCGGCGGTGGCACGGCGCTGACCGGCCACTACCCCGAGGAGGACCTGCCCAACGCCATCGCCCGGCACTTGGCGCCGGACCAGCAACTGCTGCGACAGGCCGGCCGGGCCACCGACCTGCTCGACGATGTCTCCGGCCGCAAAACCCGCTCATTCGTGCCGTTTGTGGGCTCGGGGACGGGCGGGTCCAGCGCGCTGTACGGCATGGCCATGGAGCGGTTTTTCCCGGCCGACTTTGAGCCTCGCGGGCAGCATCCCGGGGACAGCGACAACAGTTTGCCTGCCGCCTGGCCGCTGAGCTATGCCGAGCTTGCGCCCTGGTACAGCCAGGCCGAAGCCCTGTACCGGGTGCGGGGCACGGTCGATCCGCTGCGCGCCGGGTTTGACCCTCCGCGCACCCTGCCCGCACCACCTGCACTCACCCCTGCCGCCGATTGGCTGGCGCAGCACCTGTCCGCCACCGGGCTTCATCCCTACCGCCTGCCGATGGCCTGCGAGTTCTTGCCCGGCTGCCAGGGTTGCCAGGGCTACCTCTGCCCAAAAGCTTGCAAAAACGACAGCGCGCGCATTTGTCTGCTCCCAGCCGTCACCGAGCATGGCGCCCAATTGCTGGCCGACTGCACGGTCGTCAAACTCGAAGCCCGGCAGCAGCAGGTAACAGGCGTGGTCTGCCGCCAAGCCGATGGCAACCTGCGCACGCTGCGCGCCCGCACGGTGGCACTGGCAGCGGGCGCGATGCAATCATCCGCCCTGCTGTTGCGCTCGGCCAGCGAGGCCTGGCCCGACGGACTGGCCAACCGCTCAGGGCTGGTGGGCCGCAACCTGATGCGGCATTGCATTGACCTGCATGCGCTCACGCTGCCCAACGACGCCCGCCCATTGGCGGATGAAAACCGCCAGAAGCAGCTGGCCTTCAATGACTTTTATGCTGGCACTGCCGGCAAACTCGGGTCAGTGCAATCCTTTGGCTGTTTGCCGCCGCAGCAGATGTTGTTCGCAACCCTGCTCGACGATGTGGCGCACAGCCCGTGGGCGGCACTGCTGCCGTTGCTGCGCTGCGCCGAGCCCTTGCTGGCACCCACGCTGAGGCAACTGGCGCAAGAGTCGATGATCTTGGCCGCCACACTCGAAGATTTGCCCAACGCCAACAACCGGGTCACGCTGAGCCCGACCCAACCAGACGGCCTGCACCTGCACTACCGCATGACCCCAGGCCAGCGCCAACGCGTGGCCACGCTGCGCAAACTGATCGCAGCCCGCCTGCGGCCCTTGCCGGTGCGCTTGCTCAAGCAGGCCGACAACAACCAGCGGCTGGCGCATGTCTGCGGCACCTTGCGTTTTGGCAACTCAGCCGCCAACAGCGTGCTGAACCTCAACAACCGGGCGCATGGGCTGGACAACCTGTTTGCGGTTGACGCATCGTTTTTCCCGTCCAGCGGCGGCACCAACCCAAGTTTGACGATCGCCGCCAACGCTATGCGCGTCGCCAATCACCTGACCGCCTGAAGCCACCCTATCAAAACGAAGCAAGGGGCCCGAAGGCCCCTTGTTTTGATTCAGGTTTGACCCGAATTATTTGGCAGCTTGCCGACGACGCGACAACAGGCCCAGACCGGCCAGTGCCAGACCAGCCAGCGCCAGGGAGCCCGGCTCAGGGATGTCGAGCGACATGTTGGCATCGGCCTGGAAGATGAAGTCCAGCGGCGAAGTACCCGCTGCGTTGCTGTTGAACCCGTTGACCGGACCCACATTCGTGACTTTGTCGCCGTTGGCGATGCCGTCGGTGCTGAACCGGCGCGAAGGGTCAACTTGACGGAACGGGTCAACCAGGCTGGTGTTGACGAAGCCCAGCGTGAGCTGGGTGTTCGTGTTGATGTCCGGGAAGTAGTCAGCGTTGACGCTGTCGATCGTCAGGATCAGCGATGTTGCGCCTGAACCGATGATGGTCCGGGTACCAACCCAGTTGTTGGCGCCGAACTGATCCAGAGGGACCGGCGCCCTGTTGTTGGCCGTGAACTGGCTGCTGTCCACGAACGAAATATGACCCGACATGATCCGGTTGGCCGCGTTGTTCACGAACCCCGTGCCGGCCAGCGCGTTAGCCAGTGCCGGTACGCGGTAGATGTAGAAGAAGTTGTCGGCTGACTGCGCGTTGGTGCTGCCCAGACCAAAATTCACGGTGGTGCCGCTAGCGTTGCTGTTGATACCGGTCACTACTTCGGTGAAACCCGCTACCGTGGTGAACCTGATGCCGCCAGTACCGTTGGCAAACACGATACTGCTGTTGTTGGTGAAGGCCTGCATGTTGGCTTGGAACAGCAACTTGGTGGTTTGGCCCAAGTCGATGCCGCCGACCGGGTTGCCACCCACCGACAGGGCACCGCCCGGGGCCTGGTCGATCGCGTCGATGTCCATCGGCGAGAAGGCGCCGCCCGTGCCATCGGGATCAAACTTGAAGGTGATGGTGGCTTGAGCCGCCAATGGGATCGCCAGCGCAAGTGCGGTCAGCAGGGGGATGAAGCGTTTCATGGTGGCATCCTGGAAGTGGTACAGAGGTCTAAATAGGCTACGGCGTCGTTTCCGAACCGCCTTGACAGGACTAAAGCATGTCTCGTGCCAAAGAAATTAAATGTTCAAAATCATAGACTTGCTGGTCAGTGTGTCGAAGCGTACCGCCAAGTTGTAAATTTGGCCGACACCCCGCCATTGATGTTGAACAGGTCCCGGGCGCCTTTGTCGACCCCCGGTCAAGCCCAACAAGTTCGCCCGCCACAACCTGCATGGCCAGCCCGGCTTGCGCGAGTGTCGCACCCCGATGGCAACAGACCACAGTCGAAGGGGCGTGAATTGCTGCACAAGCATTGCCAAGACGCGCTTGCACGGCTGGCGCGGTGGCCGGGTCATGCCCTGCCCCGTGTTACTGTCGTCGTGACCATTCCGGGGGTGTGAGCGCAACGTTCCTGTCGCCCTGGTTCGCTTGCCCTTGGCCCACAACACGCTGCACTGCTGCAGCCGAATCCACCGATGAAGCCTGACCACCCTTTGCGCCGCATTGCTGGCGCCTGCCTGGTGGCCCTTGTGCTGGCAGGCTGCACGGCAACCACCAGCGAAACCGAGCGAATGGCCTCGGCACGCAAATTTCGCGCCCAGGGCGACGCCACATCGGCCTTTCTCCAAATCAAGAGCATTCTCCAGGCCAAGCCAGAGTCTGGCGAGGCCCGCTACCTGCTGGGCTTGCTGCTGATTGACCAAGGTGCACCGGCCGAGGCCGAAATCGAGCTGCGCCGGGCCAGGGATGTCAATTACTCGCCAGACGAGGTTGCACCGGCGCTGGCCAGAGCGCTCAGCGCGCGGCTCAAATACCGCAAGGTGGTGGATGAGTTTGGGCAACTTCAGCTCACCGACCCCAAGGCCAACAACGATTTGAGGGCGTTGGTGGGCACCGCCTACGCGATGCTCAACCAGAAGGAGCAGGCGCGAAAAATTGTCGAGGCCGTCAAGGTCACTGCACCCCAACACACCGAGACACTGCTGCTGGAGGCCAAACTGCTGGTTTCGGGCGGCGACGCCGAGACCGGTTTGGCCAAGTTGAATGCCCTGGTCGCAATGGACCCCGGCAGTGCAAACGCATGGCAGTTTCTGGGTGACTTGCGGATGTTTGCCAAGAACGACATCCCAGGCGCAGCTGAGGCCTACCGCAAAGTGGTGGCGATCAGCCCGCGCAATGCGCAGGCCCAAGGCTCGCTGGTTGCCATTGCGCTGCACCAGCGCGACATCAAGGGCGCGACGGCACAAATTGAAGCCATGCGCAAGGTGCTGCCCCAGCATCCCCAGACCAAGCTCTTTGAGGCCCAACTCGCCTTCCTGAGCAACGATCTGGGCAAGTCGCGCGACGTCTGCCTGATGCTGCTTCGGGGCTTTCCAGAGAATCTTTCGGTGTTGCAGCTCGCCGGCATGACCGAGCTGCAGCGCGGGGGGCTGGTACAGGCCGAAACCTACCTCAGCAAGGCCATGAGCCTGTCGCCAGAATTGGCCTTGCCGCGGCGCTTGTTGGCCCAGGTGTACCTGCGCATGGGCCAGCCGACCAAGGCGCTGAGCGTCATCCGGTCGTCCATCGACCGCGGCGGCAGCAGCGCCGACACCCTGGAGACAGCCGCCGAGGTCTACCTGAATCTGGGCGAGAGCGCCACCGCTGAAGGCCTGTACGTGCGCGCCGCCAAGCTCCGGCCCGACGACCCCAAGATCAAGACGGCCCTGGCCTTGGCCCAGTTTGCCAAGGGCGAGGACCAGACCGCGCTGACCACGCTGGAGTCGATTGCGGCCACCGACAAGGGCACGGTGGCTGACCTGGCCTTGATCAGCACCCGGCTGCGGCGCAAAGAGACCGACCTTGCGCTCAAGGCCATCGAGGTGCTGGCGCAAAAGACCCCCGATTCGCCGGCACCCAGCAACCTGCGTGGACGGGTGCTGGTTGAGCGCGGCGAGTTTGCCGAGGCCCGTAAAAATTTTGAGGCCGCTCTGCTGAAAGACCCGGCCTTTGTGGCCGCCGCCGCCGGTCTGGCCAACCTGGACCTGCGCGACAAGAAACCCGCCGAGGCCCAAAAGCGCTTCGAGGACGTGCTCAAGGCCAATCCGCGCCGGACCGAGGCCTCGCTGGCGCTGGCCGAGCTGCAACTGCAGAGCGGCGCCAAACGTGCTGATGTCACGCCCGTCTACGAGGCTGCCATCAAGGCCAGCACGGGAGACGCCTCTGCCCGAGTGGCCTTGGTCGACCATCTGCTGGCCGCCAATGACGGCAAGGCCGCTTTGTCCGCCGCCCAGCAAGCGGCGTCTGCGATGCCGGGTACGCCCGAAGTACTTGACGCGCTGGGCCGCGCCCAACAGGTGACGGGCGAGCCCAATCAAGCCCTGGCCACCTTCGGCAAACTGGCCGCGCTGATCCCCAAGTCACCGCAGCCCCACATCCACAGCGCCAATGTTCATCTCGCCAACAAGAACCCGGTGGTGGCGATGCTGAGCTTGCGGCGCGCGCTCGAAATCGACCCCCGCTCGACCGAAGCCCAACGCTTGTTGATGTCGGTTGCATTGAGCCTGAAACGCCCGCAGGACGCTCTGGATGTCGCCAAGACGATCCAGTTGCAGTTGCCCAGAGACGCGGTGGGTTTCGCCTTTGCCGGCGATATCGAAGCCGAGCAAGGTCACTGGGACCGCGCCGCAGCGGCCTACCAGCAGGGCGTGGGCAAGGACAATGCGGGCAACCTGCCCAGCCGCACTCATCTGGCTTTGAAAGCTGCCAAGCAGGCCGTTGCGGCCGAGCGCTTCGCTGAGCAATGGATGAAGGACCACCCCCGAGACAGCGGTTTCCAGTTCTACCTGGGAGACGCTGCGATGGCCGCAGGCCAACTGGCGCTGGCCGAGAGCCGCTACGAAAAAGTGCTGGCCGTTCAGCCCCAGAACGCGTTTGCCCTCAACAACATGGCTTATCTGCGCCTGTTGCAGAAAAAGCCGGGCGGTCGGGCGCTGGCAGAAAAAGCCTGCGCCATGTTGCCGGACAACCCCGCTTTGATCGACACCTTGTCGATGGCGCTGGCCGACGAAGGTGACCTCAAGGCCGCCATCGCCATGTCTCAGAAGGCGTTGGGCCTTGCACCCACAGACCCCAACATCCGCTTCAATCTGGCGCGGCTCTTGATGCTGTCAGGCGACAAGCCCGGCGCCAAGATCGAACTGGAGACCCTGGCCAAGCTGGGCACCAAGTTCCGCAAGCACGCTGAAGTGACGACCTTGCTCCAGAAATTGGCCTGATGGACAGCCTTCCGGTGGAAACCACCGGTGGGTCGAGCACCCCTAAGCACTAAGCCAACGAACGCGTCGGCAAGGCCACCGGCAGGGCCTGGCCCTCGCAATACGCCTTCAGGTTGCGGTTGAGCGCCTCGAAACTCGGCAACAGGTGGCGCTGGATGAAGCCGGCCCAGACCATGGGTACCAGCAAACCGCTGAAGTTTTCGCGCTGGCGCAAGCGCACGCCACCCTCGGGCCTTGCGCTGAGCTCAAAGGCATGGTCGCCGTCGATCAAGCCACGCAAATGAAAATGCCCGAGCCAGGCAAACACCTGCGGAGCGTCGAGCGCAGTCAATCGCACCTGGTAGCGTTGAAAGCCCTTGCCGGGGATGTGCATGTGCACCGCCACCCGTTCACCGGCCCGGCAGGGCCCGTCGATCTGCACGATGAAG
>JANYKR010000092.1 GCA_025358155.1 Betaproteobacteria bacterium | reverse complement strand
CACAGCGGTGACGGGCGTGCTGGCCAGCACCTCCGCCGGGGCAGTGACGCAGACGGCGGCCACGGCGCTGACGGTGACCGGCGCGGCCGGCATCAACGCGGGCGGCAACGCGATCACGCTGGCCAATGCGGGCAATGACTTCGGTGGCGTCACCACACTGACCGGCGGCACCACGCAGGTGACGGACGTGAACGCGCTGACAGCAGTGCTGGCCGCCGGTGCGACCACGCTGAATGCCGGCGGGGCGCTGAACCTGTCGGGCAGTGCAAGCAGCCTCACCACCAGCGCTGGCGCGACGACGTTTGGAGCTACCGCAGTGAGCGGCGCGTTGTCGGTGAACTCGTCGGGAGCGGTAACGCAGACTGGCTCGGTGAAGGCTGGTGCCACGACCTTGAATGCAGGGGCAAACGCGATCACGCTGTCCAACGCGGGCAACGACTTCGCGGGCCTGGTGACGCTGACCGGCGGCACCACGCAGGTGACGGATTTGAACGCGCTGACGGCAGCGCTGAACACAGGCGCCACGACTCTGACAGCCGGTGGCGCACTCGGTGTGTCGGGCAACGCAAGCAGTTTGACCACCAATGCAGCAGCAACGGCGTTCGGTACGACAGCAGTGAGCGGTCCGCTGTCAGTGACGGCGTCGGGTGCGGTGACGCAGACCGGCGCGTTGACTGCAGGCGCGACCACAGTGAATGCCGGGGTCAACGCGATCACGTTGGACAATGCCGGCAACGACTTCACCGGCCTGGTGACGCTGACAGGTGGAACGTCCGCGATCAAGGACAAGAACGCCTTGACCTTTGGAAATTTGGCGCTGACAGGCGACTTGACCAGCACAAGCGCTGGTGCGCTAGTCTTGGGTCAGGGCTCGATAAGCGGCGCGCTGACCGCCAACAGCTTCGGCGGCGCTGTATCCCAGACGGGTGCCCTGGTGGTTGGCGGTGATGCCACTGTCAACACAGCGGCTGGCGCGGCCAGGGGAGCTGTCACCCTGGATAACGCCGGCAACGATTTCAAGGGGGCGGTCAGCAGCACCGGTGCTGCCACATCCATCCGCGATCTCAACGATCTGGTTGTTCGGAACGTCGATGCGGTGGGTGACGCCACGTTGATCGGAAAGACCGGCATCTACGGGAAAGACGCTTTTGACTTGTACAGCCAGCCAATTCGGGCGTATTCGATCAATGTTGCGGGAGGGACTGTAAAGCTCGTCACAGCAACGGGTGGTATCGGCAACCGCAGCCTCACGGTGGGTTTGCCCAACTTCTCTGCTCCGCGTAAGAATATTGACGCACTGTCCCTGAGCCCGGCAACATCGAAGGTTGCACTTGAGTTTCCGACAGGCAGCATCGCCAACTTTGGTGTGGATACAGAGAGCCAGTTCCGCCAGATCACGTTCACACTCACGCCAGCGGTGGCCTCGAAACAGGCAGATGTCTATGCCTGCGTGTTCAGCAGTGCGGTGTGTGTCAATCTCGACCAGTCTGCCCGGATTCTTGCCAACGCATCGTCGTCGGCGACGATCAATGCGGCGATGCGTGAGATGCTGCTGGATGCCTTTGGTACGGACAACCTGACCCAGGCAATTCAGAAGGGCTACATCACCAAGATTGGTGTCGTGCCGCCTGGCATTGACGAGGTTGAAGGCGCTGTGGGCAACCTCGACTGCAAGTCTGTACTGCTGGATTCCAAGAAGATCAAGTCAGAAGACGCTTGCAAGTAGTTGGTAAACAAAGGGGGTGCATTCGACGAGATGCACCCTGCTCCAGGCTGACCCGCCTCCACCGATCTGCGTGAGGTGGGTCGCGTCAATTTCCTCGTGGTGGATGCCTTATCCTCTCGGACGTGAGCGGCGAAGTTCCGAAGAAGTTAGGCAAGTACGAGATCGTCCGCCAGTTGGGCCAGGGCGCGATGGGCATCGTCTATGAGGGCATTGATGCCAAGCTCAGGCGACCTTGCGCTATCAAGCTGATCCGAAAGGACCAGTTTGACCCGGCCGAAGCTGAAGAGTATTCGCGCCGGTTTCTGACCGAAGCGCAGGCGGCAGCCAAACTCGATCACGTCAACATCGTCAAGGTGTTCGACTATGACGATGAAGAAGAACTCGCCTACATCGTGATGGAGTTGGTTCGCGGGGGCAAGACCCTCAAGAACTACTTCGACGCCAAACACAGCTTCACGACGGTCCAGACGGTTCGCCTGATGAGCGAGTTGCTCGGCGCGCTGGAGCACTCGCACAGCCGCGAAGTCTTTCACCGGGACATCAAGCCAGACAATATTTTTGTGACCGAAGCTGGGGTGGTGAAGCTGGGTGACTTTGGCATCGCCAAGATCGACACCACCCACAAGACGATGGTCGGCACCGTGCTGGGCACCCCCGGCTACATGTCACCCGAGCAGTTTCGGGGAGAGGAGGCCGATGGGCGGTCAGACCTCTATTCCGCCGGCGTCATCCTCTACCAGTTTCTTGTGGGTGAGCGGCCGTTCACCGGCCCATTCCTGACGCTGCAAAAGAAGGTGCTTAACGATCTGCCGAGACCGCCCTCGGCGCTGCGGCCGGCTGTTTCTGCCGCGATCGACGAAGTGGTCTTGAAGGCGCTTGAAAAGAAGGCAGAAGCCCGGTTTCAGACTGCGGCCGAGTTCATCCATGCACTGGCCGCATCGATGGGCCTGGCGGAAAGTGATGACGAGTCCGAAGCGACGATGGTCGCAGCCCCTCGGCTGCCGCCCTTGCAGCGGGCAACCGGAGGTGCGTCGGAAGCCACCGCTACCAGCGGGAGCGTTGCGCTCGCCACCAGCACCACGGGTCGGTCCGCTATCGGTGTCGGCACAGCGACCGCCGGCGTGCAAGGGATCCGCCAACGGGCTGAACAGGCGCGATTGCGAGCTGAAGAGGAACTGCGCCGGGTCGACGCGGAACTGCGCCTGGCCGAAGAGGCACAAGCGCAGTGGGAGACGCTGTCAACCTCAGCAGATGGCTTGCTGGTCGACGCAAAGCAACGGCAGCTGGCGGCCCAATCCATGCTGTTTGACCCGATGCTGCTGCTGGCTGGCGAAGCCATGGAGCTTGAACTGGCCGGCGCTGCTGAATCCGCCAGAGTAACGTGTGCTGAACTGAGCCAGTTTGCCAAGCAATCGAGCGCGCTGACTCCGGAGGAGCGCGATCTCGCCCAGCGACAAGCCAAGGCGCTTGACGAGGCCGCCAGAGGTTTGATGGCCTCGCAGCAACGGGTAAAGGCGGAACGTGGCGCGCGACTGGATGCGGTACTCGGGCAGTTGGCAGCATTGGACGACCGCTGCCGGGGCGTTCAAGACAGCCTGCAAGAGCGATCCAACTGGTTGGACGCAGTCCGGCCCGACGAAACCGGCCCGGCTTTGGAGCGCGGCGTCGGGCAGGTTGCCGAACTGGTCCGCGTAGCAGACGGCGCCAAAGAAGCCGCAGCAATGCTGAAGTCGCTGCCCTTGAAGCTGCCTGCAACTGCTGCAGAGCGGGTCGCGATGGCCGCAGACCTGGTGAACCAGGTTCACGCTGAGGTCACAGCGCTGCTCGGCAGGGCTCAAGCGGCGGCTGCTCGGGCAGTGGAGGCGCAGCAGGCCCGGCGCCGCTTGGAGGAGGCCCAAAAAGAATGGACGGCACTCGCTGCGGAGGCAACCCACCGGTTGGCGCAGTGTCGGCAGTACCGAAGCCGCGTGCAGGTTTTGCGGGACGATCCGGCGTCACCGCTCGACACGGAGTCTCTGGTGGCCGCTCTGGCCGTCGAAGCCGGTTTGGCCGCCAGCCTGGCAACACAGCTGGCTGAGTTTGCGAATACCACGGAGCTGTTGACCGCAAACGAGCGACACCAGGCGCAAGGCCATTGCGAGGCGCTGCGCGGATTGGCCACAGAGCTGGAAGACGCACGCCACTGGGTCAACGCTGAATCTGCCAGGCGCCAGTCAAAAGTACTGCAGCAACTGGTGGAACTGGAGGCGCGCTGCAACACCTTGCAAAATGGTTTGGGCGACCACAGCCGTTGGCTGGCCGGCCTCGGTGCAAGTCCGTCCGAGCAGGAGTTTGAGCAGGCGGTCCGGCGGGTCAACTCGCTCATCGGTGAGGCGGGAGGTCTGGAGTCGCTGTTGGCGCCGTTGAAGGCCCTGAAGGTCACCGTAGATGCTCCGACCCATGACCGCCTGGCTGCCGCCAGCGCTGTGGCCAGTCGCTTGGCGCTCGATTCACGAGGCCTGCTGGAGCAGGTCCAAACTGCGGCTGTCCAAGCGACCAAGGCGCGGCAAGCGCGGCAACAGGCTGAGAGCCAGGCGCACAGCCGCAGGGCTGCGCTGTTGCAGGCTGCGGCCGACCTGAGGGCCAGTTGCAGTCTGCGGCTGCAAGCAGCTGAGGGGCTGCTGGCCGGTCCGTCGCTGCTGCTCCACGGTGCAGCCAGTGCGACCGAACTTGTCGCTGACGCGGCCAGTGCCACGGATGTTGCGCTCCGCCTCGGCCAGTTCAGGCAAGGCACCGATCCGTCTCCGACTACCGATGAGATAGAGCGCGCCAAGCACCTGGCCGCATCGCTGAGCGAAGCGGCGACGGCGCTGGCGGCGGCTGCGAAGCGAATCGAAGCGGAGCGTGAACAGCACCTGACAGCGGCGCTTAGGCAGGCAAGTGCCTTGGACGCGCTCAGCGAAGAAGTGCAGCAAAAACTGGCCGAGCAGACGACCTGGTTGACAACGATCGGGCCAACGGCATCAGTGGCGATTCTGGACCGCGGCGCCGAGCGCTTGGCGGTGCTGTCACAGGTGTCCGGCAGGCTTGAGAGACAGTTGGCGGCTTCGAAGTCCCAGCGATTGACATTGCCGCCCGAGGTCGCTCTGGTTGTGCACGCAGCCTCCGATGGGGCGGGCCGCACATGCCAGGCTGTGCATGAAGTGCTGGCGAAAGTCCAAGCCGCGATCAGTCAAGCCCGGGCTGTTGCCGAAGCTGCGCAGCGCGAAGCTGCAGCTGAAACAGCACAACGCGCATCGGCTACCGAAGTTGTACGGCGTGAAGCCGCAGCCGAGGTCGCGCAGCGTGCAGCCGCAGCTGAAGTCGCGCAGCGTGCAGCCGAGGCCGAAGCTGCGAAGCGTGCAGCCGAGGTCGCACAAGTTGAAGCTGCAGCCCAACAGGTCCAGCAAGCTGCGAAGGCGGCGAGTCGAACTCCTTCAGCCGATGCGCCACCGCCGGACGGCGCTCTGGACGATGAGGGCGCGACCGTTGTCGCGACACCTCGACCGAGGCTTGAGGCCGTGCCGCCCATGCCGGTCAGCAAGCCGAGTGAAAAGCCGTCAACCCCACCGGCCGCGAAGTTGACCCCCGCTGCGGTACCGGATTTGCCGATCGAACCGCTGCCCGCGACAAGTGTCACCCCTGCGCCGCGAACTGCCGAACCCGCAGTGGCAGTCGGTGATGCACAGCCCAGCGGCAAGTCAAAGCTGTTGCTGCCGGCCGCTGGTGCTGCATTGCTGCTCGCTGGCGCGCTCTGGCTGATGCTCAGACCGTCGGCACCGCTCTCGCCGCCCGCAGTCGTGTCTGCACCTGAAGCCGTGAAAGGCGAAGCGGCGCCTGTTGGTGTTGCCGGCAAAGGCAAGGACGCAGCCGCTACCGCCGAAGCCGCCCCACTCACCCCTTCAAAGGACGCGCCGAACAGTAAGGCAGCTGCCGAGCTGAAAGCTGCGAAAGAGGCGGCGGCCAAGGCAGAACCGACTGCAAAGGTCGCAGTGCCACCTGATCAAGCCACCAAGGATCGCCAGGCCAAGGAGTCCGCCGCCAAAGAGACCCAGGCCAAGGAGCTCGCCGCCAAACAGGCCGCAGAAAAGGACGTGGCGTTGAAGGGTGCGGCAGCCAAGGACGCTGCAGCGAAAGAGGCAGCGGCCCGGGATGCAGCAGCCAAGGATGTGGCCGCGAGAGATGTCGCTGCGAAGGACGCTGCGGCGAGAGAAGCGGCAGCCAAGGACGCCGCGATCAAGGATCAAGCCGCACGCGATCGCATTGCCAAGGAAGCGGCAGCCAAGGATGCGGCTGCGAAGGATGCTGCAGCCAGAGATGCCGCTGCAAAGGAGGTCGCTGCAAAGGATGCAGCGGCGAAGGACGCCGCATCCAAAGAGGCCGCAGTCAAGGAAGCCGCCGCGAAGGAGGGTGCCAAACCCAAGCAATCGCCGGCAGAGCTTTACCAGCAGGGTGTGGCACTGAACAGCCGAGAGGGTGTCCGCCTGCTTGAGCAGGCAGGTGAAGCGGGCTATGGCCCGGCTTCCAAGAAGCTGATGGAAGTGTATGGAAGTGGTGGCATGGGTGTTGCCAAAGACTACACCAAGGCAGTCAAGTGGAAGAGTCTGGCCAAGAAGCAGGGCCAAGACGTCAACGAATAGCAGTTTGAGAGCTTGTCGCAATCACCCTCCCATATCTGGGGGATGACGCAGGTGGCGTGTGCGTTGATAATGAATTTCCGCTTTGGCTGGTGCAATGCTCCTAGATCTGACAGCTCTCCGTTGCCCGCCCCCCGACCAGCCACACAGCATCAAAGCTCAGTTCGGCATTGCGGGCGGCGTGATTGGGCGCAGCCGCACCTGCGCCTTGCCACTGCCTGACCCAAGTCAGCAAATTTCGAGACGGCATGTAGAAATCCGCTTTCGCAACGGCGAGTTCAGTTTGAAGGTCGTCTCAGAGACAAACGGCATACAGGTCAACGACACCTTTGTTCAGCCCGGTGAAGCGATGCCCCTGGCAGACGGCGACCGGATCCTGATAGGCGAATACGAATTCAGCAGCAGGTTGATCACTGCTGCAGTGGCCGCGCCGGACCCCTTCGCAAACCTGGAGTTGTTCGGCGCAGCGCCGGTAGGGTCATCAACAGCCGGCTACTGGGCGTTGTCGGCCGGCTCCAAAGCTGCAGGAAAGCGCGGTGATGCGGCCGAAGAGTCGATGCCGACCAACAAGTTGCACGATGCTTTCAGCGACATTGAAAAGATGAGCGCTGTGGAGGCGGGCAAGGATGTTGCATCTTCGCCCCTGTCAGACATGGATCTGGATCGGCTTTTCGGCAGCTTGACGGGTGTGCCCGTCGTCGCACTCGAGACGACTCGCCCCGATGTCGATCTCGGTGCTGAATTCACTGAAGTGCTGCGCCCAAGTGCAGTGCAGCCACGGCATGGCACTGAACCTGCGTCCGCCCCCGGGGCGGACGTGTTCAAAGCTCTCGATGACCTGACGGCGGACCGGGACTCCACAGTTCCGATGCCGGTATTGCCCAGGTCGCTCGGCAGTGTGCGGCAGGATGTCGCTGCCGTCCCGGTCAAGGTTGAGTTTCATGCGCCTGTGGCTTTACCGGCTTCATCCCCCGACGGCGCAGCACTGATCCGAGTGCTGGGCCAGTCGCTGGGTCTGGAGCCGGGGGCACTTGACGAATCCAAGCCCGAAGCAACAATTAAAGTAGCCGGCGAAATGCTCCGGCTCGCCCTGGAAGGCGTACACCGCCTGCTCGAAATGCGCGCCGAACTCAAAGGTGAACTGGGTGTTGAAGATCGCACCACCATCAAAAAGGCCGAGAACAATCCGCTCAAGCAAACCGAGTCGCTGGCTGAGGCGCTGGGTTATTTGCTCGATGTGCGACAGCATGGCAACCGGCTTTTTATGCCGCCTGCCAGGGCCGTCGAAGACGCGGTATGGGACATCTGCGCGCACGAGATGGCGTTGATGGCAGGGATGCGGTCAGCCTTGTTGGCTTCATTGAAGTTGTTTTCGCCCGATGTCGTGGAGAGCCGAATCAAGAAATCTGGTGCTTTGAACTCGGTGCTGCCAACTTTTTACAAGTCGAAGCTGTGGGATCAGTTCCTGGCGATGTACGGCTCGCTTCAGCGTGAGGCTGAAGACCACTTCGACAAATTGCTCAACCATGAGTTCGCCAAGTCTTATGGCGAGCAAAGCAAGAAGCTTCGCAAGAAAGCGCCACGGCCATCAAAGCTGGGGAGCGTAAAATCTGAAGATGTTTCCGAATGAAAGTAGCGACGCAGTAGCCGTGAAAGTCTCGCGCGTCGAATGGCGCGGTGCTTTACATCCGTGCCGGCGTCGGCTCAAATGGCTACCGATGGGTTAGGTCCGATTGCGGACCTGGTTGGCGCCGATCCACACTGCCATCGGCAACAGCAATAGTTGTGCTAGACCCGGATCAGGCGGTGCATTTTGTGATGCGGGCGCAGATAACTGACACGAACTTAGGGTGGCAGTGCATTTCAGTCCAGCTTGCTGCGCGTATCGCAGGTGCGCTGGATTTTTGCCGACACGGCGGTGCGTCCCTTTCAGGAGATCGAACATGCTGAAACGTTTTGGATTCTGGGCTGGTTTTATTGCAGTTTCTGGTGTTCTATCGGTAGAGCCGGTTGTTGCGGCCGAAGCCGTGAAAGATGCGGGCTCGAACAGGCCGCCAATTTCCCATGCATCAAAGCCAACCCCGGCTGACACCCAGCATTCAGCTGGACACGCTGCTGACGGTGCGACCGACAAAGTGGCAAGGCGTCCGCCATCCGTTCGACCAGCGGAGATTGTGCCCGCCCATTCCGGCAAGACCACACATCTGGCCAGGGCGCAGTCAACCACGAAGCCCGTCAATGCAGAGAAGCGACCCAGGCCCGCCGCCAAGATGGCTGCACTCAGCGCAGCCGGGTCCCGCCCGAAAGAGGTCGGCAGTACAAGTGCGTTCCGAACTGATGAAGTGAGCGCATTGCCGAGTGCACCTTCCCCGAAGCAGCCACTGCCCCTTGCTTTTGTTCCAACAAACTCGTCGATGCCGCCTGGTGATGCCTATATCCATGCCCGCTCGCTTGAGGGCGAAAATCAGACAGCAAACGCTATACCTCTGTATGCAGAGGCAAGCCGCCAGGGCCACAGCGCTGCCTCGCTGAGATTGATGGAGATCTATGCAATGGGGGCAGAAGGTGTATCCAAAAACTACATCGCTGCAGTCGAGTTCAAGCGCTTGGCGGTACAGCAGGGTGCCAGGCTTGAGTACCCGCCGCACAGGTAATCGAGGCGAGCGGCGTGGCCTCTTACGAGATCGTCTGCCTGACCAATGCCGGGAGGGTGCGGACCGGCAACGAAGATGCCGTCTTTGGTGAACCTGAACTTGGCATTGCAATTCTGGCCGACGGAATGGGCGGCTACGCGGCTGGTGAAGTTGCGAGCCAACTGGCAGTGGATGAAGTGCGCAGCGAGTTGTGCTCGTCCCTGCCGCTGCTTCTCCGCAAGTCAAGCGACGACCTGACTCGCGGCATGTACGAGGATATGCGTTTCGCAGCGAGTCGCGCCAATGAGAGCATTCTCAAGCTGGCTGATCGTGAGAGTGAATATGAAGGCATGGGCTCGACATTGGTAATTGCCGTGATGGTGGCCGAGCAGATCTACATCGGTCATCTCGGCGATTCGCGCGCGTACCGCTTCGCAAATGGGCAAATCGAACAATTGACGCGCGATCATTGCTGGCTTGATGAACAAGTCGCTGCCGGCAGCCTTGCGGCAGATGCACTCTCCAACCTGCGTTACAAGAATATAGTTACTCGAGCGCTGGGTATTGAAGACCAGATTGATCTGGAAGTTCACGAGCATAGCGTTGAGCGCGGCGACATATTTTTAATCTGCTCAGACGGGCTAACCGACATGGTAACAGATGCTCAGATTGCATCTGCCCTCGAGACTGAAGAAGCACTGGGAGCGCGAGCGCAACTGTTGGTTGACCTCGCCAATGCAAACGGCGGAAAGGATAACATTTCCGTGATCTTGATGCGCGCCGCTTCGGATGAGCAAAAGGGCTGGGCAACCCGCTTGCTAAAGCGTCTGCAAGGTACGTCTGACAGTTGATCAACTGATTGCAGTAAGCTTTCCGACACCCTCTGCCATGGACCCAAGCAACGTCAATACCGCCACTGTATCCAAGCCAAAGACGCTGGAAGAAGCGGTTCGTGCGGCTCAGAATATGCAACGCCATGGCGATTTGTCAGCGGCCGAAGCTGTATATCTCAGAATATTGCAAGTAATACCCGAAGAGCCGAATGCCTTGCATTTTCTTGGCATACTTCGTCATCAGCAGGGAGACAATGAAGATGCAACTGCCTTGATTCGTCGCGCCATTGCTGTCGTACCGTTAGACGCGGGTCCCTGGGTTAATCTGGGGAACATCATGTTGGAGACGGGGCGATTTGATGAGGCGGTCGACGCGTACAAGCAAGCAGCGGTCCTTTCACCTGACAATTTGCTGGTCCACAACAATATCGGACTTTTACAGGGTCGCCGCAACAATCTGGATCTGGCAGAGGCCGCATATCTTCAGGCGCTGCGTATTGCGCCCGATGCTGATTATGTGCTGCAAAACTACGCAGGCCTATTGCACCGCCTCGGGCGCTATGAAGAGGCAACGTCCTTCAGCATCAAGAGCCTCAGCGCCGCTCCCAATGACCCGAAGGCGCGCCGGCTATTAAGCATTTCCTATGCGCTGGTCGGTGACCTGGAGTCGGCCCGGGGTGTGTTGCGCGACTGGCTCGAACTCGACCCTGGTAATCCAGAGGCGCTCCACTTGCTTGCGGGCGCTGGGGGATTGCCAGTGCCCGCACGGGCCTCCGATGCCTACATCGCAGAGGAGTTTGACGCGTTTGCGAAGAGCTTCGATGCAAAGTTGGAGATGCTCGGATACAAGGCGCCGGAACTGGTGGCAAGTGCGCTGGCTGAGGCGCTTGATGCAGCCGGGCCGGCCGGCGATGTGTTGGACGCAGGTTGCGGGACGGGTCTGTGCTCGATTCTACTCAGGCCGATGGCTCGCCGGCTCGACGGTGTTGATCTGTCGCGCGGTATGCTCAGCAAGGCAGCTGAGCGTGGTGGTTACGATCAACTGGAATGTGCCGAGTTGACCTCCTACATGGCGGATAACCCTTGCCGTTGGGATTCCATCGTCAGCGCCGACACACTTTGTTATTTTGGCGATTTGCACGATGTGCTGGTTGCTGCCCGGATTGCTCTGAAACTTCGGGGCTTGCTGGTTTTCAGTGTTGAAGCTGCATCCAGCGAGATTGTAGAATTTTCGCTGCAGCACAATGGTCGCTATGCGCATGGTCGGTCATACATTGAAGACAGCATCGCTGCAGCTGGACTGGAATTACTGTCGATTGAGCTTGAGATTCTGCGCGCAGAAGTCATGCGTCCGGTCCGAGGCTGGATCGTGGTAGCGCGCAACGGCGCCGTAGCCCGGCCGCAGCCGCAGCAAACTTTCGGTTCGGCGCCGACTTCGCTTTAACACCCACTGAAAATCCAGGAACCGAGGACTGCGAGATGGAACGAATGCTAGCGTTAGCATCCAAGGCCGGGCCTGATACGCTGATACTTCAGCGATTTTCGGGCCGGGAGGAATTGTCCAAGCTCTTCGAATACCAACTTGACATGGTTTCTGAGCGGAGTGATATCAAAGCACTGGACATGTTGGGGACGAATGCGACGGTTACTTTGGAATTGACAGGCGGGCAGGGGCAACGTCATTTCAACGGCTACATTTCGCGATTCGCTGTGATGGGCGAGATGAAAACCCCCGCCTTCAAGACAGGCATGGGCTTCCACTATCAAGCAACGCTCAGTCCATGGCTTTGGTTTTTGACCCGTACTTCGACCCATCAAGTTTTTTGCGACAAGACTTATAAAGATGTGATAGACCAGGTATTTTCGCGCTGGTCGGCCTTAAAGTCTTACCAGGCACAAATAGACGGCCAGACTGAAAAGCGAGAATTTTGCGTTCAATATCGGGAAACAGATTTTAACTTTTTTAGCCGACTCGCGGAGCAGGCGGGATTGTATTATTATTTCGGGCATGAAAATGGTAAACATCAGCTTATTGTTGTGAATTCCCTGGGTAAACATAAAGTAGGCCCAGGGCTCGAAAAGTTAGACTTCAAGCCGGAATCTCGGGATGCTGCATCAGTGACGGGTTGGCAACATAGCGCTGAGATTCAACCTGGTGCCTATTCGATTGACGACTTCAACCCAATTAAGCCGAAAAGCGCGTTGATCAAGGTGGCGGCGATGGAGCGCACACACTTGAATGCAGGATTTGAGCATTACGATTATCCCGGCGAATACACAGAACCGGCCTGGGGTGAGAAATACGCGAAGATCAGAATGGAAGAGTTACACTGTCGTCACGAAACAGGGCGCTTTACCACCGAGCAGCGAACGGTTCAGGTCGGTTTCAAGTTCAAACTGGTGCACCATCCCGTTACTGCACAGAATCGAGAGTATTTGGTGGTCAGTCACGACTTTGTGGCAATCAACAATCTCAGCGCGAGCCAATCCGGCGTGGGTGCAAGCTTTTCCAGTGACGTGACCGTCATACCCGCCACTACCCAGTTCCGCGCTGCGCGCACAACGCCCAAGCCGAGCATCGCTGGCCCGCAAACAGCGTTCGTGGTTGGGCCAGCGGGTGAAGAAATCCATACTGACAGTCTGGGTCGAGTTAAGGTGAGGTTTCATTGGGATCGCTACGCAAAGGGGAATGACAGCGATTCCTGCTGGTTGAGGGTTTCGCAACCGATATCGGGTAAAGGTTGGGGCTCGGTGACCTTGCCGCGCATCGGGCACGAGGTTGTTGTTTCATTTCTGGAGGGTGACCCGGACAGACCGTTGGTGATTGGGAGTGTCATTAATGGTGATGCCCCACCACCCTACCCACTGCCCGAAAACAAAACGCGTACGGGCATCAAGACCCGAACCTACAGGGGAGGCAACGACCAGTTCAATGAGTTGCATTTTGATGACAAGGGTGGCGCAGAACAGGTTTACCTACAAGCACAGCGTAACCTTGATATTCGCGTCAAGAACGACAGTCGCGAGTACATCGGCAATGAGGCGCACCGAATTGTTTCAAAGGATGTCTTTGAGAAATTGGGTGCTGCACATCATGTTGATGTGACCGGGGATCAAAGCTCCAAGATAGGAGGCTCACTTTCCTTCAAAATCACCCAGGATGCACACATCAAGGCTATGAAGATCCTCGGCGAAGCAGGCCAGGAGGTTCATCTCAAGGCCGGAATGAAGCTGGTGCTTGAGGCTGGTGTTCAGATATCCATCAAGGCGGGCGGAAGTTTTATTGACATTGGACCGGCCGGTGTCTCAATCAAGGGCGCCATGGTTATGATCAACTCTGGTGGCTCGCCGGGTTCAGGAACTGGCGCCTCACCGATTTCCGCCAAGCCGGCCAAGGAAGCCATCAAGAGCACCGGAGGGAAGAAAGACATTGCGCCACCTGCGAAGCCCAAGCCGAAAACCTATGGGCCGCAGGCCAGCAGTTTTCTGACGGCGGCTCAAACCGGTGCACCGTTCTGCGCTGTTTGCCAAGGTTGCTGACGCCGCTTGTTTCGGGGTTTTTCGAGCCAGTTAGGCCGGCCACAACTCTTGAGTGAACCTACTGATTTTTGAGCCGGCAGGATGAACCGAGGAGCCAATGTAGGCGCGGCCTGATCGATTTTTACTGTTGCCCATTCCCGTCGTTTTGATTGTTTACCTGTCTTTCTACTCCCCATGTCTGCGGCACTTTCTCCATTCGGTGGTGTTGACGATGGCACCTCGGACCGCGTCGTGCAGCTTGCTTCGGAGCGATTGAGGAACAATTTTCCCGATCTTATTGCTACGGCTTCCCGGGAGGAGTTGACGCAGGCTGCTGTGAATGCACTGGAGCGCGCCCGCGGGCACGGCTTCAACCGCCGCCGGCAAATGTATTTCATGGTGCATTTGTCTACTGCGCTCGGCAGCGGATTTGATTCAGATCCTCAATACCGCTGGTTGCAACCGCTGTTGGACAACCGGCTGGGTTTGGCAGCAACACAGCGCAGCCAGGTGATGTGCTGGCATGTCGACGCCTTTCGAGTGCGTGCTTACGGCGGCGAGCTGGCCGCCAGCCAGGCCGCGCTGGCCCGCCTGCTGGCCATTGACCAATCCCAGCTCAGTTTGATCAGCCGGGATCTGCCCAACGAGGGCCCTAGGTTGCTGGCAACGGTTTTTCCGCGAAGGCTTGATTTCATGGATCGCGAAGCCATGTTTTCCCTGCTCAACGCGTCCAGAAGAGCAGATTACTGTAGCGCACAGGGCAGCGGTGGCGGTCCAGCGCTGTTGCTGCTGCTGATGTTTTTGTTCGGCCATCAGGTTTTGTCTGACCCTTTGCGCATGTGGCTGCGGCCCTTGATCACGCCCTACCTGATGGGCGCGCCGATTTGCGTGCAGTCGTTGATGCGTCGAATCTCCGAGCATGCGGCGGCCAATCTTGCTGCATTATGGAAAATATCCCATTGAAGCCGGCTTTTGCTGACACTGGGAGACTGTGTCGATGTCTAGTCTGATTGCGCAAGCTCAAGCAGAACTGTCAGCGTTCGACCACGATTCCGACCCGCAGCATTTGCGGGTTACGGCGACCCGACTGGCCACGGTGAATCTGCTGTTGCCGGCGGACCCCGGTGACCGCCTGGAACTTCGGCGCCAGACGCTGGCGCTTTGGTTGGCCTTGATGACGCGTGTGGACAAGTACATCGCCGGACTCCGCATGCCTGTCGTGGGCGATAAGCGATCAGATCGCGAACGAAATCGTCTCTTTTGGCAGTGCGAGTTGGTTGATCGTGAGGCCACCGCGCTCGCCCAGCAATTCATACAGAGGTACTACACTGGTTCGCCTGTGGACATCGAAGAGTTGCAGGTGGTTTTGAGCGCCTCCGACTTGTCCAATTCACACCGAGCGTTGCTTTTCGACTGATGCCTTTGTTCAGGCTGATGGTGCTGTCTCCGCGCTGCTGAGCATTTCACGAGTCGGCCAAAGATAAGCAGCCAAAGCTCCGCCCCCGCATGTCGGTGCCCCGTAAAACTGGATTTTGGAATAGCCCTTCAATGATGCCTGACACCTTGTGGAAACGCCTGTGGCAAGAGGCGGAGAGCCGTCACGCTTACGTTGTGCTGGACGGAGCCCAGAACAATAGTTTGCTCGATTGGTTGCACGGGCCAGATGCTCCTCAGCATGAATGTTTGTTCGCCACTGACCTTGAACCGGACATGGCCGAAGTGGCGCCTTACCTGATTGAATTAGAGTTTGATTCGCGTTTCTCGAATGATTTCATCAGAGATGGATGGAGCGCAAATTTGGGTATTCTGCTGACCAGCTCGCTGGAGTTGCCGGTTGTGTGGCGTCACTTGAGGCAGCATACTTTGGTGTATGGACCAGAACTGGAGCCGATGTACTTTAGATTTTACGATCCAAGGGTGCTACGGATGTTTTTGCCAACATGTGAAGAGGCACAATTAGTAGACTTTTTTGGAGAGATCGATTTTATTTTCACTGAAGGGGCAGATCAAGTCGTCAACGATGTTTGGTCAGTCGCTGATGGCAAGCTGATAAGAGAGTCCACAAGCGAGGCTTGACTGCTTTTGATTCCCAGTGCTGTCCCATGCGGTGCATGGTTCGCTTGCGGCACACTTTTGTAGGTGGTGAAATTTATGGTGGGACGACTGGAATTCAGCTTGGAAAAACGCCCTGAACTGTCGCGAGGGCTGGCCGAGGATGCCGGATCACCAAACGATGCCGGTTTTAGAATAATTGTTATGGGAGATTTTTCAGGGCGACCGCTGGAGGCAGAAGATCAGTATCATCTTGAGGCGCCTCATAAAATAGATATTGACAATTTTGATACCGTTCTCGCTCGTCTCACCACCGGTATGCGATTGTCGCTACCAGAACCTGCTGATGGTGTTTTCGAGGTCTCCATGCGTTCGATGGAAGACTTCGAGCCCGATGCGCTGTTTTTGCATCATCCGTTGTTTGCCCGATTGCGCGGACTCCGGTCTCGTCTTGCCGACCCGGCAACGTTTGAGGCGGCCGCCGCTGAAATGCAGCTGGGCGGTTTGCCGCTTGCAGCCCTGCCATCGGCGGAAGATGACCAGACAACACTGTCACGGCTGCTGGGTACGGCTACCGGCGGGTTGCCCCCGAACGTGGGCCAAACCGCCACCGGATTGCCCAGCAGTCTGGATCGGCTTTTGCGCAGCATCCTTGCGCCGCACATTCGTCCGGCCACGGCGCATTTGCAACAACCCCTGTTGGACGCAGTTGACAAGTCGGTGGGTGATGTCATGCGGCAATTGTTGCGACATCCCACTTGGCGAAATGTCGAGGCGTCTTGGCGTTGCGTTGACAATTTTTTGCGTACCGTAGATGCTCAGAGCGTTACATTGGAGGTTCTCGATGTCCACGCCGCCCAATTGGCACGGGCGTTTGACAGTGCCAAAGGCGAGTTCATGAGCGCCGAGTTGGTCCGCTCGCTGGGCCCACTCAGCCAGGGCAAAGGTATTTCCGGCCGCCCGGCGGTTGTGGTCGGTCTTTACGAATTCGGCTCTGGCCATGACGATTTGGCCTTGCTGTCGGCATTGGCAGCTGGCTGTCGTGAACACGGTGCGGTGCTGCTGGCTTCGGCAGCACCTGGGCTCGTTTTGCCGCACCTGACCGCTCAGCTCCAGCGCCTGTCTGGCTTGTCGTCCCCTGAGCCTGCGTCCGCATGGCAAGGGCTGCGGGACGCCGAGATAGCGCGTCACGTGGCACTGGTCTACCCCAGAGTTCTGGGCCGCCTGCCGTACGGCCCCAACGACCAACCAGTGACGAGCTTTGCTTTTGATGAGCTTGGCGATGGGCCGGCGCATGATCGCCTGAGTTGGCGATCTGCCGCTTTGGACGCAGCCGCCCTGTTGGCCCGGGCTTTTGATGATGAGGGCGGGCAATTCGCTCCGGAAGCGCGCAGGTCGTTAGGGGAGTATCCGGCCTTCGTTGACCGCAGCCAAAGCGAACCTAAGCTGCAGGCGTGCGCAGAGACTTTCTTGTCCGAGCGCGAGTTGGCCGTGATTGCCGATCTAGGTCTCATTGCGCTGATCAGCGACGCCCGGCTGCCCCGGGTTCGTCTGGGGCACTGGCGATCTATCGCCTCTGATGGGTCGCCCTTGCAGGGCTGCTGGTGTACCTGAACCACCACAGCTTGCCGCCGATCATTGTTGGCCGCTGCGGATGGTGGGCGCCCCTTGTTGCATCGGGTGCTAAATTCAAGCCCTTTCTGACGATCCTGGCCCTTCGTTGGGTCAGCGTTTCTTACAAACCCGGTATTTTCGGCTGCTATCGCAAGGTCACATGACAAGAAGACGCGTCATCTGGTACGAGGGGTTGTTCCTCAGGCCACAGCATTTCCAGCAGTTGGAACGTTCGGTAGAAATGCTGGTGGACGCGCGCGTCGCGGGCGCTGTGCCCTGTCCTTGGGGGTTCTCCAGGCTGCAAATCGACCTCGAAGCACTCAAGATTGGACGGATTGCCATCAAGTCCGCCCAGGGATTGTTGCCGGATGGCACGCCATTCTCAATTCCCGACGAATACCCGGCACCGCCGCCGCTTGACCTGCCCGCCAACGTGCGTGATGCAACGGTCTATCTTGCTTTGCCTGCCGTGCGCGCGGGCATGCCGGAATACGCGCTGGAAGGGGGCCCGAAAGCCATGCTGGTGCGCTATATCGCGGACGACAACACGGTCGATGACGCAGTGCTTGGCAGGCAGGACGCAGCCGATACCAAGCTGGGCATGCTCAACTTGCGGTACCTGGTCGATGGCGATCAACGTGACGCTTTCTGCAGCGTCGGCATGGTGCGTGTCATCGAGCGGCGCAGTAATGGCGCAGTGATACTGGATGAAAAATACATTGCGCCTTCGCTCGACTGTCGGGCACAGGCCGCATTGCACGAGTTTCTCGTCGAGGCGCGCAATTTGGTGCGGCACCGAGCTGACGCGCTGGCGGCGCGCCTGAATCAGTCAGCGCAAAGTGGCGTAGGTGAGGTCCAAGAGTTTCTATCGCTGCAGGTTGCCAACCGATTTGATCCGTGGTTGTCCCATTTGGCCGAACGCCAGGTGCTCCACCCAGAGGCGCTGTACACGGTGTTGTTGCAGCTTGCAGGGGAGTTTGCGAGCTTCTCGAATGTGCGCAAGCGACGCGCCAGAGACCATGCGCCTTACCGTCATGATGATCTGCGGGGAAGCTTTGAGGCCTTGATGTCGGACATCCGCGAACTGTTGACGGATGTGATCAATCCCAATGCGATCAAGATCGCGCTCCAGGAGCGTGCCAAAGGTTTGTACGTGGGGATTGTTCCTGACCTCGAGCTGCTGCGCACGGCGATGTTTGTACTTGCTGTCAAAGCCCAGATGCCGGGCGAAGCGCTGCGGCAGCGATTGCCAACCCAGCTCAAGATCGGTCCGCCGGAAAAGATCAAGGAGATATCGACGCTGGCGCTGTCAGGCATTGCGCCGCGACCGTTGCCAATGGCGCCGCCGCGCTTGCCATACTTTGCCGATTTCGTCTACTTTGAACTCGACCGTCAAAGTGAATTCTGGAAATCTCTAGAGGCAACACGCACGATGGTGTTGCATTTCTCAGGAGATTTTCCTGGATTGCAACTCGAAATGTGGGCGTTGCGCCCGTAATGTTGGCCCGGCCGGCACGGCCATTGATTATTACCTGAGTACCGAACCGGTTACCCCACATGAGCCAACCGCCACCGCCCGAGCCTCCGGATTCCGACGCCACCATCATGATTCCCCGCCCCGGCGGGCGTCGCGCGGCGTCCGCCAATGTTGGAGCCGCAACCACGATGCAGGCCGAAACGAGCTTTGCCGCGCGGCCGGCTTCGCCCGGCGAATCTGAATTGGACGCCAGGTTGCCTCTGGTTGGCATCAACCCGCTGTTGACACAAGCCTCACCATTGCTGAATGCGGTTGCCACGATACGACGAACCCTGTCGCACCGTGACCCCAGCGGGCTGCGTGAAGATCTGTTGCGGGCTATTGGTGAGTTTGAGCACGGGGCTCGAGAGGCCAATTGCAACCCGGAGCAAATTCAAATCGCGCGCTATTGCTTGTGCACGATGTTGGACGAAGCTGTGAGTCTGATGCCTTGGGGTGAAAGCTCCGGCTGGTCACAGCGCAGTTTGCTGGTGTCGCTGCACGGCGAGACTTTCGGGGGAGAGAAGTTTTTCAAATATCTCGACGACGCGATGGCGTCACCGCGCCGTAACCTCGATCTTTTGGAACTGATGTACGCCAGTTTGGCGCTGGGCTTCGAGGGTCGCTACCACGTCATCGAGAACGGTCGCGCGCAGGTCGATACGCTGCGCGATCAGGTCAATGCCACCATTCGCCGTGAGCGTGGTGAGGCCGAACGTGACCTGTCGGGCAAGTGGCGCGGCGTTGAGCGCGCGCCCCAGCCGCTGGTGCGGCGGGTGCCGGCCTGGCTCGTTCTGGCCGCGGCGGGGTTGTTGTTGTTTGTGGTTTTCGTCGCCTTCACCATGCTGTTGGCTGGACGCTCCGACCCCGTCTTTGCAGCGCTCGCGGCGGTTCGAGCCGATCCTGGAAAGTACGAGCCTGTTGCTGTGCCAAACTCGCCCCTACCCGTTGCGCCGGCTCCGAGGCTCACGCCATTGTTGGCCGTTGAAATCCAGGCGGGACAACTCGAAGTGACCGAAGACGCGCTGGTCAGTCATGTCGTGATTCGAGGCGACAGCTTTTTTGCGCCCGGCAAGGCTGACATCAAGGCCGATTTGATCCCGGTGATCCATCGAATCGCCGAGGCCATGGACAAGCTTCCCGGGTCGATCGTGGTGACCGGGCACACCGATGACAAAGCCATCCGGTCGCTCCGGTTTCCTTCGAATTTCGAGCTTTCACTCGAGCGCGCCCGTGGCGTGGCCGCGCTGATTGACAGCAAGTTGAAAGATCGAAACCGAATCCGGACTGAAGGTGCCGCCGAGGCCAGGCCCCTTGCCCCTAACGACACCCCCGAAGGCCGCGCCAAGAACCGACGGGTGGAAATCACACTTCGGTACGCCGCTTGAGCCGAATCAGGACACCGAAATATGTGGGCAAAACTCAAACTGTTTTTCAGCAGCCGATGGGTGCTATCTGTCATTGGCTTGCTGGTCATTGCGATGTTGATCTGGTTCGCCGGAGACGCAATTGCCATCTACGACCGCAGGCCTCTGGGCAGCGCCGGCGCTCGCATTGGGTTGATAGCGCTGATCTTGCTGGCCTTTGCAGCCTGGGAGGGCTTTAAGCGCTGGCGGGCTTGGCGGGCCAACCGGGCCATGCTGGCCGCGCTGACTTCGGGCGGTGAAGCCAGCAACTCTGCGCTGTCCCAGCGCGAAGTCGCCGAACTAAAGAAGCGTTTCGACGACGCGATGCAAACCCTGCGCACCGCACGGTTCGATGACAAGTCGGGCCGTCGAAACTACCTGTACCAGTTACCTTGGTACATGTTCATCGGCGCGCCGGGTTCAGGCAAGACCACGGCCCTGATCAATTCGGGGCTGCGCTTCCCGCTGTCGGAAAAGCAGGGCGGCAAAGGTGTCGAGATCAAAGGTGTAGGAGGCACACGCAACTGCGATTGGTGGTTCACCGATGAAGCCGTGCTGCTCGACACTGCGGGCCGGTACACCACCCAGAGCAGCAATCAGGAGGTAGATGCTGCGGCATGGTCCGGTTTCCTCGCCCTGCTCAAACGGTTCAGGCCACGCCAGCCGCTCAACGGCGCCATCATCACGCTGAGCATCTCGGACCTGCTGACTCAATCCGCAGAACAGCGCGCCGAGTACGCGCGTGAAGTCCGTGCCCGCATCCAGGAACTGTACAAAACCCTGGGCCTGCGCTTTCCGCTTTACGTCATGGTCACCAAGTGCGACCTGATTGCCGGCTTTACCGAGTACTGCTCGGACATGGGACGCGAGGCGCGAGCGCAAGTCTGGGGCATGACCTTCCCGTACATGGCAAATGCCAAGGTCGAGGATGCGACAGCGCAGTTTGATGCCGACTTCGATGCACTTGTCCAGAGGCTGAACGGCCGCCTCTTTGCGCGGATGGAAGAAGAACGTGACCCCGCCAAACGTGCCACCCTGTTTGCGTTCCCGCAGCAGTTCGCCGGCGTGAAAGGGCTCTGCAAGTCCTTTCTGGACGAGGTGTTTCAGTCCTCCGCCTTTGCTGAGTCGCCGATGTTGCGCGGGGTGTACTTCACCAGCGGGACCCAGGAGGGCAGCCCCATCGATCGGGTGCTGGGCAACATTTCTCGCGCGTTTGGCCTGGAGCGGCAGATGGCCCCGCCAGCGTTCGGGTCGGGCCGGAGTTTCTTCCTCACCCGGCTGCTGCGAGATGTGGTGTTTGGCGAATCGGACCTGGGTGGGCGCAGCGCCGAGATTGAGCGCCGCCGCAGCCGCATGGCATTGGTCGGCTATGCGTTGATGACCCTTGCCTCGGTCAGCCTGCTGGCTGGCTGGACTGTGAGTTTTGTGCGTAACCAGGCGTTGGTGTCGGAAGTAGAGAAGTCGGCTGGCGAAGTTGCCAAGTTGGCCAGCGAGGTCCCCAAGCTGCCGCTCGGCGATGTCCGGGTGGCCTTGCCGGCGCTTGAGGCCTTGAATTTGATGCCCGGGGGTCCGGCAAGCCGCGATGCGGATGTGCCTCTCACCCTCAGCCTGGGCTTGTACCAGGGGCACAAGCTGGGCGCGCAGGCGGGTCTGACCTATGCCAACCTGTTGCGTGACGCTTTCATGCCCCGCGTGGCATTGCGCCTGGAGCAGCAAATCAGAGAGGCTGTGTCGCCAGAGGTGCGTTACGAAGCGCTAAAAGCCTACTTGATGCTGTATGACGCCAAGCACTTGAGCGCTGAAGATCTGGAGGCCTGGATCACCGCAGACTGGTCGCGCAATGGTGAACTCCGCGCTGATCAGGCTCGTCTGGCGGGTCATCTTCACGCCGCGCTGTCGCAACAACCGCTAGAAGCGGTGCTGCCGATAAACCGGGCACTGGTCGACGATGCCAGGCGTCAACTGGCCGCAGCGTCATTGGCCGAGCGGGCCTACAGCAGGCTCAAGCGGCTGGGCGTGACCGGTGTGCCCGACTTCAAGCTCAACGAGGCAGCAGGACCGTCAGCGGCGCTGGTGTTCACCCGCAGCACGGGTAAACCATTGACCGACGGTGTCGCCGCGATGTTCACCATCAACGGCTACAACAAGGTTTTGTACGGATCGGCAAAAGTCATGATCACCCGGCTGGCCACTGAAGAGGCCTGGGTGCTGGGACCGCAGGCCAGCGGCGGTGGGCTGGCCCGAGTGCCCAAGGTTCTGGAAGATGTGCAGCGGCTCTATCTCAATGAGTACATGAGAACCTGGGATGAACTCTTGGGCGATCTGCGTCTGCTTCCCACCCGTGAATTGCAGGCGAGCATTCAGGCGATGACCTTGTTGGCGGCCGGTGACTCGCCACTGCGACAGTTGCTGCAGGCAGTCACCCGGGAGACTCGGCTCGCCTCGGCGCCAGTCAGCAGTGCCGAGCAGGCGGCCGGCAAGCTCGTGGACCGTGCAGCGAGCTCGGTGCGAGAAGGGATCGACCGGCTGCTGGGCGACAGCAAGTCCACCAACGCAACCACTGAATTGCGCCCAGAGATGGCCGTCGAAAAGCACTTCGAGCAGCTGCACAGGGTAGTGCAGGCGCCGGCGGGCGGACAGGCGCCGCTCGACGCGGTGCTGGGCGTGCTCAAAGAGTACGAGGTCTTTCTTCGCGCCAACCAAGAGGCGGCGCTGCGCGGTACCTCACCACAGTCAGATGCGCTGATCAAGGCGCGCATCAAGAGCGAAGCTGATCGGATGCCACCGCCGGTGAGCGGAATTCTCAACGGTCTGGTGGCAAGCAGCGGTGGTCAGGCGGCACAAGTGGCCAAGGAAGGCGTCCAAAAGCTGCTGGCTGGACAGGTGGCTGTTCTTTGCCGTCCGGCCATCGAAGGACGCTACCCATTTGCGCGCAGCCAGCAGAGCAAGGAGGTTCCTTTGGGTGATTTCAGCAATATCTTCAAGCCCGGCGGCATGCTGGACACCTTCGCCAAGACCAGCTTGCCAGGGTTGGTGGACATGAGCGGACCCGTCTGGCGTGCCCTCAAGGTTGACGGGGTTGCGCAGGTCGATGAAGCGTCTGTGGCCAACTTCCAGCGAGCGGCCGTGATTCGGGACGCATTTTTTGCGGGTGGCATGCCCAGCCCCTCGGTTCAGGCTGACCTCATATTGACCAAGGTCGATGATGGCATCAGTGAAGTCCAGTTCAATGTCGATGGTCAAGTGACCAAGCTGGCTGCGGCGGGCTCAGGTCAGGGCGTGCGCATCACGTGGCCCAGCATCCGGCCGGCGCCTCAAATTCGTGTGTCGTTGGCTGGCGCCAAAGGTGCCGAGGGCCCTTCCGTCAATTTCGACGGCGCTTGGGCCCTTTTCCATCTTGTTGATTCGACCCGCAACGAAGGTGGCACCACGGATCGGATGTTGCTGGGCATGACAATCGGAGATCGGAAGCTCCAGTTTGAGTTGCGGTCGGCCAACGTCCGCAATCCGCTGCGCTTGCCCGAACTCGCGCAGTTCCGTTGCCCGGGTTGAGTGGGCGCGTGACGATGCTGTTCGGTTTCTACGGCAAGATTCCTTGCCAGGGCGACTTCGTGTCACGCCGCTTGCCCTGGGAATTTACTGAATTGTGGGATGCCTGGATGCAACGGGGCCTGCGGGCAGCTCGAGAGCAACTGGGCGAGCGCTGGCTTGAGGTCTATTTGTCGGCGCCTGTCTGGCGCTTTCGCTTGGCCCCAGGGCTGGCGGGTGCACAAGGCTGGATCGGCCTGTGGTATCCAAGCGTAGACCGTGTCGGACGTCATTTCACGCTCACGGTCGCAGCGCCTGTGCCCGTTGATGCAAGTGAGCCGGCGCTGGTGTCCGATAACGACGAGCGGTGGGTCGACCTTGAAGACCAGGCGTTGACAGGCCTCGACCCGCACCTGCCGCTCGAAAACTTTGACGCTCAGGTGCTGGCGATGACCGTTCCTTATGACCTCGAGCCAGACCGCGCCGCAGTGATCGCCGATTCAAATCCTGACCCGAGGGTTCGGGTGTTGCCTGAAGGTACGCCGCCGGCGCTGGCTGCCAGGGCTTGTGCCGAGTTGGTCACCAGCCCCGCGGTTTTTTTTTCGTGGGGCAGCGAACGGGTTCCAATCTCGCTGCTCAGTGCAAGCGGCCTAGTGGAAACCAGCATGTTTCCCGGCTTTTTAACTGGCGAATGGTCTGCGTTGGCGGCGCACAAGTGATGCACGCGCAGACACCTAATTGATTTTGATGAAGCCTGCACGCCGACGCGAGCCCAAGCCTTAGACTCAGGCAACATGATTGGGTGTGACCGGGATTCCGGTCCGAACCCTGACAACCCGAGGTTTGCCGCGTGATTGACATTGATGGCTTGGCCGAGCCTGTTTCCGAGACTGACCCGGTTGGTGAAAACACTGAGTACACCGATCTCGCAGCACTTGAACGGCTGGCCGCCGGAACGCCAGGAGTGCTCGACCCCAAGACCCAAGCAATCACCGGCGGGGAAGAGCCCGACTGGAACAAGGTCAGCCTGGATGCCGCAAAGCTCTTGAGCCGGACCAAGGATTTGCGGGTCACCTGCATCCTGACTCGATCGGAGTTGGCCTTGGAAGGGCTGGCGGGGATTGGCCGGGGCCTGTTGCTCACTGCACGCCTTGTCAATGACTACTGGGATGCCGTCTATCCGCAGCTCGATAAAGACGATGGCGACGACCCGATTGAACGCCTGAATGCGCTGGCGTACCTCAATGCGTCGTCCGGATTTCTGGCCAGCCTGCGCCGGGTGCCCATCGTTGAGTCCCGTGCCGTCGGTCGCTTCAATTTACGCGACCTGGACATGTCCAGCGGACGCCTGCCAGCGCCAGAGGGGGTCAGCCCGCCAACCCCAAAGCTATTGGCTGCGGCATGGCAGTCCGGTGATCCAGTGGCCAATTTCGCCAGGCGAGACAGCGTAAGTGATGCGCTCAAGGCAATCAGCGAGATCGAAGCCGTTTTCCGCGAGCATTCGAGTGAGCGGCCCGACCTGGACGGACTCAAACAGAATCTGCGCCGAATCAAGGAGTTCTATGACCTGCTGGCACAGGATGCAGCCCCCTCGATCGAGGGCGATGGAGGCTTGCGCAGCGGCGAGCCGGAAGGGATACTGACCTCGCAAGGCCCAGTGCCTGTGTTCGCTGGGGGCGCAGTGATGTCCCGCGACAGTGGGCTGACGTCACGGGCAGATGCTGTGCGAATCCTCAAGGAAGTTTCCGCTTTTTTGCGGCGAACCGAGCCGAGCAGCCCGGCACCAATGTTTGTGGACAGGGCGGTCAAGGTCTTGCAAATGGACTTCGCCGCTATTGTGAGAGAGTTGATGCCTGACGCCCGAGACAGGATAGAGCTGTTGGGTGGCGTTTCGCTGGATGCGTCCAGCGAATGAGCGGCGGCGAAAGTGCTGAATTGTCAATATATTTCAGGAGCTGAGAAAACATGGCCACAGGTAGCAGTCAGAAATTCATGGCCCGGAATCGGGCACCCCGCGTGCAGATCGAATATGACGTCGAGCTTTACGGCGCCAAGAAAAAGGTCCAACTGCCCTTTGTTATGGGCGTGATGGCTGACTTGTCGGGCAAGCCAGCAGAGCCGCTGGCGGCAGTCTCGGACCGCAGCTTTCTTGAAATTGACGTCGACAACTTCGATGATCGCCTGAAAGCCATGAAGCCGAGGGTTGCGTTCAATGTGGCCAACACCCTGACGGGTGAGGGAAACTTGAGCGTAGACATTACATTCGACAGTATGGAAGACTTCTCTCCTGAGGCGATTGCCCGCAAGGTGGCGCCCTTGAAAAAGCTGCTTGAGGCGCGGACCCAGCTAAAAGATTTGCTCACCTACATGGACGGCAAGGTTGGCGCCGAAGAGCTCATGAGTAAAGTGCTGAATGATCCAGAATTACTGAAGTCACTGGCGGCAGCGCCAAAACCTGCGACTGGCGAGGTTGCGAAGTGACGCTGCACGCCACCAACAACGACTAAAGGAGCGAACGGATGGCTACCCAACAGGAATCAGTGCAAGGCTCAGCCGCGCTCAGCGAACTGGATGACTTTGCAGCCCTGCTGCAAAAGGAATTCAAGCCAAAAACAGACCAAGCCAAGTCGGCGGTGCAGACGGCAGTTCATACATTGGCACAGCAAGCACTTGCCGATACCGCGCTAGTGTCTTCTGACGTTTTTGCGACGATTGAAGGCCTGATTGCAGCAATCGATAAAAAACTAGAAGAGCAGATCAATAATATTCTGCACCACGAGGAGTACACCAAACTGGAAGGTGCCTGGCGCGGACTGCATTACTTGGTCAACAACACCGAGACAGACGCGCAATTGAAGATTCGCGTCATGAATATTTCCAAGACGGACCTGCACAAGACCCTCAAGCGCTACAAAGGCACTGCCTGGGATCAGAGTCCGATCTGCAAGAAGATTTATGAAGAAGAATTCGGACAACTCGGTGGTGCACCCTACGGTTGCATCGTGGGTGACTACCATTTCGATCACAGCCCGGTCGATGTGGAAATGTTGTCCGAGTTGTCTAAAACCTGTGCTGCAGCGCATGCGCCCTTCATCGCAGGGGCGAGCCCGACAACCATGCAGATGGATTCCTGGCGTGAACTGGCCAACCCGCGTGACTTGACCAAGATTTTTGAGAACTCCGAGTACGCGGGCTGGCGGTCTTTCCGCGAATCTGAAGATTCAAGATACATCGGGCTGGCGATGCCAAGATTTCTAGCACGGCTTCCTTACGGCGCCAAAACAAATCCCATTGAATCCTTTAATTTTGAGGAGGATGTCGAAGGAACGGATCACAACCGCTACGTCTGGGCCAATTCGGCTTATGCCATGGCCACCAACATCACTCGTGCATTCAAACAGTACGGTTGGTGCACGACGATCCGTGGCGTAAATTCGGGTGGTGCAGTTCAGAACCTGCCGGTTCACACATTTCCGACCGATGACGGCGGTACGGATGCCAAGTGCCCTACCGAAATTGCGATATCGGACCGCCGGGAGGCGGAGCTGGCAAAAAACGGGTTCATGCCCCTGGTTCATCGCAAGAACAGTGATATGGCGGCATTCATAGGTGCGCAGTCGCTGCAAAAACCCGCAGAGTATGATGATCCAGATGCATCAGCCAACGCAAATCTTGCAGCGCGCTTGCCTTATTTGTTTGCGACGTGCCGCTTCGCCCATTATCTGAAATGCATGGTACGCGACAAGGTCGGCGAGTTTGGCAGTGCTGCCTCAATGCAGCGTGAACTCAACGACTGGATCATGCAGTTCGTTCATGGCAGTCCAGAAACCGCCGGCCCTGAGTCGCTTGCGCAGCGCCCGCTGTCTGGGGCCGAGGTGGTTATTGAAGAAATAGAAGGAAATCCCGGCTTCTATAATTCAAGATTCAGATTGATTCCACATTATCAGCTTGAGGGGATGAATATTTCCTTGAGTTTGGTATCCAAGCTGCCTTCTTCCAAGGCTGCTTGATAGTCCGGCTGCGCGAGGGCGGGCCAGGAGAGTTAGTGTCAGTGGGTTATTAGGAGTTTGAAATGGCTGTTGACTTTTTCCTCAAGATTGAAGGTATCCCCGGTGAGTCCAAAGACTCGAAGCACGCTGGTGAAATCGATGTCCTGGCCTTTAGCTGGGGTTTGTCGCAAACCGGCATCGGGCACTCGGGCGGTGGCGGTGGTGCCGGCAAGGCGAATTTTCAGGACCTGAGCTTCACGCACCATGTTGATGCGTCGTCAACTGCGTTGATGTACCACTGCGCAAGTGGCAAACACATCCCGTCTGCGACCCTGGTCGCCCGCAAGGCAGGTGAGAAGCCACTGGAATACTTGAAAATAAAACTGACAGATATTCTGGTCACCAGTGTTTCGACAGGCGGGTCTGGCGGTGAAGAGCGGCAGACGGCGAACGTAACGCTGAATTTCTCGCAGGTTGTTGTTGATTACACCGAGCAGAAGGCGGACGGCAGCGGTGCAGCGGCAAAGAATTTCGGCTGGAGTGTGCTGAAGAACGCCAAGGTCTGACTTGTAGCGGCGGGTGGGTGTCTTTTCTCCACCAGCTCGTCGCCATCAGCGCGATCACGGCGCGTTTTCAGTTCAAGCGCCGGCGCGACGGCAATGCCGAACGGGCCGACGCCTATCTCATTCTGGAATGCTATGTCCGTTAATTTGAGTCTGCAGTTTTCGTCTGCCGACCCGCTGGCTCAATTATCCGCACTTCAGGCGCGCATCCGCAAAGAGCCGCAGCGCGTCGATCTGCGGATCTTTCTCTTTCAGGTCTACTGCCTGCAAGGTGCTTGGGTCAAGGCCATCACGCAATTAAAGGTCATAGAAGAACTCGACGTCGAGGCCTTGCCGATGGTTCAGACCTACCGGGAAGCCTTGAACTGCGAGTTTTTACGTGGTGGCGTATTCGCCGGCACACGCACCCCTCTCGTCTTGGGCGATCCACGTGACTGGTTGGCTTGGTTGCTGGAGGCTAACCGATTGTTGGCGCTAGGTCATATCGAGCAAGCGCAACAGTGGCGCGACAAGGCTATGGCTGCAGCTCCTGCGACCAGCGGTACGGTTGACGGTGAAGCTTTTGAATGGTTGGCGGACGCAGATTCCCGTCTGGGCCCCGTATTGGAAGCGGTGTTAAACGGCAAGTATTATTGGATTCCGCTGGAGCGTTTGGTTCGCATTGAAATAGAGCCTCCCGCAGATTTGCGTGATTTGGTATGGACGCCGGTAACCTTAACCTTTACTTCTGGTGGGTCCAATGTGGCCTTGGTACCAACCCGGTATCCCGGTGTGGAAAACCTTTCGGATGACCGATTGCGCATGGCGCGGAGTACTGAGTGGCAGGCCAACGGAGTCGATACCTGGATTGGTTGTGGTCAAAAAATGCTGGTCACTGACAGGGCGGAATACGCGCTCATGGACGTGCGTCTGATTGAATTTCAGTCGGCTGTGAGTGACCCAAGGCAGCCAGAGCTGTCAGACGATGTCTGAAGTTGCAGCCAGGGACAGGCTTTACCCTTCACTGCTTGATCGATTGACGGACGAGGAGCCGTCGAAGCGCTCTGAGCCAGTCGAAGCGCGGATGGCGTCAATGAGTCGATTGCGCGAGTCGGTTCTGCAGGACTTGAATTGGCTGTTCAACGCGACCCAGATGGATGTGGACTCAGACCAGTATCCTGAGACCGCCAAATCAGTGCTGAATTTTGGTCTTCCTGCCTTGTCCGGATGTCCGGCCTCGAGCTTGAAGCTCGTTGAACTGACCCGGGCCCTGCGCGATATGTTGCTCAATTTCGAGCCGAGACTTATCCCGGGCTCCGTGCGGGTTCATGCGGAGACGATGGACGAAATGTCGCATAACGTGATAGTTTTTCGGATCGAAGGTCAGTTGTGGTCGCAACCCATGCCAATCGAGATCTATATGCGGACTGATATCGATCTGGAAAGTGGTCAGACACGAGTAGTCGAAAGCAAGCCGAGCTGACAGGTAATTGGTAATGCATTCGAAGTTGCTGCCCTACTACGAGCAAGAGCTAAAACACATTCGCGAGA
>JANYKR010000046.1 GCA_025358155.1 Betaproteobacteria bacterium | reverse complement strand
GCCGCCCGCCACGTGGCCGACCAGCACCGCCGTGGCCGAGCAGGCCACGCCGTCCATGTTGTGGTGCTCGGCCAGCCAGTAGCGGCGGTAGCCCCAGGCCTCGGCGTGCTGCGCCAAGTCCAGGGTGTGGCGCAGCGCCGTGGCAGCGTCGTTGCCTTCGGTGATCGGGGCGAGGTCGAGGACGGACAAGGGGATCATGGGCTGCATCATGCAACGGCGCGCAGGGCTTTGCCGGCGGTGGGTCTTGTTTTGAGGCCCTTATCGCTGGCGCGGCCCGTTGCCAGGCAGCACCCGTGACCAGCGTCAGCGCAACAAGCCAGCCACGCGTTGGGTGCAAGATCAATCAATTTTGGCGGGGTAGTGCCCGCCGCTCAGGAGCCCTTGCCATGACTCGCCGCCCGTACCTCCGCTTGAACCACCGCCCGACCCAGGCCTTGAGCCGCCGGCCTGCCCCGGCCCGCTGGCTGACGCTGGCGGCAACCGTGCTGGCCGGGCTGGGCCTGCAGGCCTGCCAGGCCCAGCCCCCTGCCGGCCCGCTGGATGAGGCGGCGTTGCTGGCGCGCATCCGCGGCGCGGTGGCTGAGGCCAGGTGCAGCGACGACCGCCAATGCCTCACCCTGCCGATCGGCGAAAAGCCCTGCGGCGGGCCCGAGCAGTGGTTGCCGTACGCCAGCAACTCGGCTTCGGCGGATCAGCTCAAAGCCTGGGCAGCGGCGTTGAGTTCCGCAGCCAAGCGCCGCAATCAAAGCAGCGGCATGGCCGGCACCTGTCAGTTCACGCCCGACCCTGGTGCAGTCTGTGTTGCTGGACGCTGCGTAGCGGGTGCGTCTGCGGGTGCGGCAGCGGGTGGGGCTGCGTCGGCCCGTTGATGGATGGCGCCGCCGACATCAGCCGGCCGCAGCCTCAGGCCGCAGCCAGCAATCTTGCCGACGCGCTGTCGATGCTGGCCTTCAACTCGGCATAGCTCCGGTTGACCGGGTACTGCGGAAACTGCGCCACGATGGCCTCAGGCGGGTGGATGAAAAACCCGGCGTCAGCCGCGCCCAGCATGCCGGTGTCGTTGTACGAGTCGCCGGCTGCAATCACCTGAAAGTTCAGGCTTTTGAGCGCATTCACGGCATGCGCCTTCTGGTTGGGCTGGCGCAGGGTGTAGTCGGCCACAAAACCGTCGGCGGCTATCACCAGCTTGTGGCAAAACAGCGTGGGCCGGCCGAGCTGCACCATCATCGGCTCAGCAAATTCGTAAAACGTGTCCGACAGGATGATGACCTGAAAGCGGCCGCGCAACTCGTCCAGAAACGCCTCGGCGCCCGCCATAGGCGCCATGCCGGCAATCACGTTCTGGATATCGGCCAGCTTGAGCCCGTGGGCCTTGAGCAGCGCCAGCCGGTAGCGCATCAGCTTGTCGTAGTCGGGCTCGTCGCGGGTGGTGCGCTTGAACTCGGCAATGCCGGTGCGCTGGGCAAACTCGATCCAGATTTCAGGGATCAGCACACCTTCGAGATCGAGGCAGACAACTTGCATGGCGGGGGCTCCGGTGGGCGGTTCAGGGTGCGCGGACGTTCGGCGGCGCGGCATCGTAACCGGAGGCCAGGGCGAGGACCTTGCCAGGTCCTCTCGCGAGGCCCATGGCCCACCGGCCCGGTCACAACGCCGGCGCCACCTCCACCGCCAGCCCCGACAACACCGCGTTGCCCGACAGCGGGTCGATCAGGCGATCGTCGAGCAATGCATTGAGGTTGGCGCCGGGCCGCTCTGCCGCCAGCCGCAGCTGCACGCCGGGCAGGTCGTGGCCCCAGCCGTGCGGCAGGCTGGCCACGCCGGGCATCAGTGCGGTGCTGATCTGCACCGGCGCGGTCACGCTGGCGCTGCCGCGCCGGATGCGGGCCAGCGCGCCATCGGCCAGGCCCAGGCGCTGGGCATCGGTCGGGTGCAACAGCAAAGTGCAGCGCACCGGCCCCTTGGCCAGCGTGGGCAGGTTGTGCATCCAGCTGTTGTTGGACCGCACATCGCGCCGGCCGATGATCACCATGTCGGGCGCCGGTGTGGCCAGGTCGGCCAGCGCCCGGGGCAGGTCGGCCAGCAGCAACGGTGGCGCCAGCTCGACCCGCCCGCTGGGCGTGCGCAGCATCTCGGGCAGGCGGGGCTGCAGAGGGCCCAGGTCGATGCCGCCGGGCCGGGCCGCCACCTTGGCCAGCGTCAGCCCGTCGGGGCGCAGGCCAAAGCCGTCACCGTAGGGGCCGCTGCGCAGCGCCAGGTCCACCAGGCGCTCGGGGCCTTGCCAGTCGGCCAGGGCGGCGAGTGTTTCGTCCATGCGGCTCGGGTTGGCGCGCCGCAGGTCGTCCATCAGCCACTCGTTGTCCAGCGCCAGCGCGCCGTCCGCCTGCAACGCGGTATCGCTCTGGCCGCTCAGGATGCCCGCCAGCCGCATCAGGATTTGCCACTCGGGCGGCTGGCCGGGAGGAGCTGCAAACACCGGCGGGCTGTAACGCGCCTGGTTGTGGTGACTGAATTGCGGAAACGGCACGTCGTAGTGGCCCTCTTCCAGCGGCGACAACCCGGGCAGGATCACGTCGGCATGGCGCGCGGTCTCGTTGCAGTAAATGTCCAGGCTGACCATGAAGTCCAGTGTGTCGAGTGCCGCAGCCAGCCTTGCGCCGTTGGGCACCGACAGCACCGGGTTGCCGGCCACCACGATCAGCGCCCGCACCTGGCCGGGGCCGGGGGTTTCGATCTCGTCAGGCAGTTGCACGATCGGCAGCTCGCCAAACACCTCGGGCGCGCCGCTCGCCCGGCCAACGTGGCGGCCGGTGGCCACGCCCCGGCCGCTGCCCGGCTTGCCTGCGGTGTTGGCGGCAAACGCCGGCGCTTTGCTGAACATCACGCCGCCGGGCTGGTCGAGGTTGCCGGTGAGGGTGTTGAGCAGGTCGATCAACCAGCAGGCCAGCTTGCCGTAAACCTGGGTGCAGGTGCCGATCCGGCCGTAGACACAGGCCCTGGGCGCGGCCGCCAGATCACGCGTGAACTGGCGAATGGTGTCGGCGCCGATGCCACAGCGTGCCGCCACCCGCTCGGGCGCAAAACCGGCCACAGCGGCCTGCAGCTCGGCCACGCCGTTGACCCAGGGTGCGGCCGGGCCCAGGCGCACCAGCCCCTCAGCGAACAAGGTGTGCACCATGGCCGCGAGCAGGTAGACATCGGCCCCGGGCCGGATGGCGTGGTGGGCGTCGGCAATCTCGGCTGTCTCGCTGCGGCGCGGGTCGATCACCACCAGCCGGCCGCCCCGGGCCCGCAAGGCGCGGGCCTTGCCGCGAAAATCGGGCACTGTCCACATGCTGCCGTTGCTTGCCACAGGATTGGCGCCGATCACCAGCATGAAATCTGTGCGGCTGATGTCGGGCAGTCCGATGCTGAGCCAGTGGCCAAACATCAGGCCCGACTGCAACTGCTTGGGCATCTGGTCCAGCGTGCTGGCCGAGAACAGGTTCTTGCTGCCCGCCGCGCGCGCCAGCCGGGCAAAGTACAGCAGCAGGCCCATCTTGTGGGCCGACGGGTTGCCGGCCACCAGCGCCAGCGCGTCACGGCCGTGGGCGGCGGTGATGGCCGGCAGGCGCTGCGCAATCAACGCCAGCGCCTCGTCCCAGCTGGCTGGCTCCAGCGGGCTGTTGCGGCCGTTGCGGCGCATCAGCGGCGTGCGCAGGCGGTCCGGGTCTTCGTGCAGGTCTTTCAGCGCCACGGCCTTGGGGCAGAGGTAGCCGGCGCTCAGCACATCGGTCTGCCAGCCCTGGATGCGGGTAACCCGCTGGCCCTGGGTGCGAATCTCCAGGCCGCAGCAGGCCTCGCAGAGCGGGCAGATGCGGTAGTGGGTCTGGGGGCCGGGTGGCGCATCGCGTGATGCGCCGGCCGAGGTCTGCGGGCTGGGCAGGGTGGGGGTCATGGGCGGGCCTCTGGCCTGTTTGAAATGGATTGGCGAACAGTGCGGGTTTATCGCCGCAGCGCTGCGGCTTGTCCATCACTGCTGCAAAACGGGGCCGATGCGGTGTGGCTGCACCGGGGCGCGCACTACTCGCTGGCCGTCAGCACCACCGCCTGCTTGCGGCTGCGGCCGTCGCGCCACAGCGACAGGCTCACGCTGTCGCCGGGGTGGCGCTTTTCCAGCAGGGTCAGCATGTCGTCCAGGTTGGCGATGGGCTCGTCGTTGATCGCGGTGATCACATCACCCGGGCTGATGCCGCCATCGCGGTTGCGGCTGAAGGCCTGCAGCCCAGCCCGGGCCGCCGGCCCGCCCGGTGTCACCTGTACCAGCGCCACTCCCTCTGGCAGGCGCAAGGCGCGACGCAGGTTCTCGTTGCCGGCGCTGATGCCCAGGGCCGGGCGGGTGATGCGGCCGTCGCGCACCAGGCGCGGCACGATGCGGTTGACCTCATCGACCGGGATCGCAAAGCCGATGCCTGCACTGGCGCCGCTGGGGCTGGCGATCTGGGTGTTGACGCCGATCAGCCGGCCGGCCGAGTCCAGCAGCGGCCCGCCCGAGTTGCCGGGGTTGATCGCCGCATCGGTCTGGATCACGCCCCGGATGCTGCGGTTGTTGAAGGATTCGATCTCGCGGTTGAGCGCGCTGACGATGCCCACCGTCAGCGTCTGGTCCAGGCCAAAAGGGTTGCCGATGGCATAAACCTTTTGCCCGACCTGCAGATCGCGGCTCAGGCCGATCGGGATCGGCGTCAGCTTGGCTGCGGGCGCATTGATCTTGAGCACGGCCAGATCGCGGTCGGCAAAAGCACCGACCAGGGTGGCCGGCCAGGTGCTCTGGTCGGCCAGCGTGACGCGGGCGCCGCTGCCGTCCTGAATCACATGGAAGTTGGTGACGATGTGGCCGGCGTTGTCCCAGACAAAGCCGGTGCCGGTGCCCCGGGGTACTTGTTGCACACTGCGGCTGAACAGGTCGCGCTCGGTGGCCAGGGTGGTGATGTGCACCACCGACGGCGAGACCCGCTTGAACACCTCGATGTTGGCCATTTCGTCGGCCTGCAGCGCGGCGCGGGGCGCAACAGCGCGCGGCGCGGCGTCGCCACGCTGGGCCCAGGCGTCACCCCAGGCGCCGGCGCCGACCGCAGCGAGCAGGCCAGTCATCCACAAGGCAGCGAGGCGAGGGCGGTGGGCAGCAGGCATGGTGGTACCGATGATAGGCAAGACAGCGGCAGCCATGCCGGGCGGCATGACCGCAACCCAGCTGGCGCGCCGCAACGCCAACGAACAAGCCCGGCTCGATGCCGCACTGACCGACCTGATCGAGCACCGCATCAGCTTCAACCAGGTGCTGAGCTTGAAGGTGCAGGCGCTGGCGCCGCAGTGGGTACTGGGTATTGAGATGCGGCCCGAACGGGTGGGGCATTTCCACTGCGGCCGATTGCATGGAGGCGTGATTTCGGCCGTGCTCGATGCCATGGGCGGCAGCGCCTTGATGTGTGCGCTGGGCGAGAAGCACGCGCATGAGGCCGCAGAGACGGCGATGCAGCGCTTTGCCAGGTTCGGCACGATTGATTTGCGGGTGGATTTATCGCGCCCGGGCCTCTGAATTGATGCAGCAGCCTGAGTTCAGTGCATTGCACCCCGTGCCGGCTGGGTTGGCCGGCCCACCCAGCCTCAAGAACCGGCCCGGCGGGTCGAAATGAGGTCTCATGAGAGTCCACTACGCGGTTTCAGGCGGGCGCCAGCCCAGGGTGCGGCGCGGCTTCACTGTGGCAATGCCATGCTGAGGCCGGTGCTGGCGGTGTTGCTGGGAGGCGCCAGCGGTGCTTGTGGCTTTGCCGCGCTGGGAGTGGCTTTGTACGCACCCGCGCAGGCGCAAGCTGCGGCCGAGTTGTTTGCGGGCTTCGGCTTTGCGAGCGGTGCGCTGTGTGCGCTGCTGACGCCATTTCGCCGCCGGCTGGCCACGCACCGTCATGCCGAGTTGCCCGGCCCCGCACTGGCCGGCATGGTGCGGGCCACGCTGGCCAGCGCCGCCGCCGAGCAGCCGGCTCGGTCGAGCACCGCAGCCCAGCGCCGTCCTGCCGAGGCTGCAGCAGCGGCTTTGGCTGCTGCTGCGGTCACAAGCTCACCCGATGCCGCGCTCAAGCCTGCAGCACCCGCAGCCATCGAACCCGTCGACGCCCGCCGCTTTGCCAGCAGCAGTTTCGGCGCCTGATCGTCGCCCCTCCTCTTGCCGAGACCGTCAAATGACCCCCTTGCCAGGCCAGCCCAGATGATTCAGATACAGATAGCCAGCCGGCTCAGTCCACTGGGGGTGGAGGGCGTTCGCTGGGTACTGCTTGACCCCAGCGACGCAGCAAGCTCTGCGTCACCGACTCCTGCTGCAGCCCTGGCCGCTGCCCATGCCAGGCCAGGCGATCCGGCCGATGAAGGCAGCTTGCTGAGCTTGGCGTTGCTCAAGCTGCTGCTGACCGGCCTGGGCCTGGTCGCGGCGCTGTGGGCTGCGCAAAGCGGGTTGGGCAAGCCTACCGCCGCTGCACTGGCGCCGCTGGTTGGGCCTGCGCTCAAGCCGACGACGCCAGCGGCTGCGCTGCCCGGCATGCTGGCTCCGAGGCCGGTGCCCACGCCGGTCACAACGCCGGTCACAACGCCGGATTTTTCCCCTGCCGAGGCCAGCCCGATGCCCAACCCCTTGCTGACGGCACCGCCCGAGGCCTCACCCGTCACTGCGCGCAACCTTGTGCATGACGCGCCAGGCTGGGCCGCGTTGCCCGTGACGCCCGGCGCGGTGACCACCGCGCTGGTGCTCAGTCCCCTGCTGACTGCGGATCTGCGATGAGCGACGCCCTGAATTGGCACGACGAGGCCGAGTTGCTGGGGGTGCGCATCCGCGCCTGGTTTTTTGATCCGGCGGAGGTTGATGCGCGAGCGGATTTTGTGGCACGCCAGGTGCCCATCCTGCGCGGCAGCGCGGCCCATTTGCTGGTGCCTGAGGGCCAGCGCGAGACCTACCGCGCCGGCGCGCTGCAGGCCCAGCCCGACGCGGTGCTGGTGCACGGCAATGGCCTGCTGTGCCTGAGCTACAAGGGCGGCGATGGCCGGCTGCACGAGCCCGGGCTGTGGCGCCGCCAGTGGCGCGCCGACATCATGCTGCAGTGCATTGCCCAGGCTATGGCGGTGGCCGGGCAGCGCCAGCAGCCGACGGCGGCGCTGTGGCGCGGTGCCAACCTGCTCTGCCAGTTTGACCCGAGCCCGCCGGTGCTGGAATGCCTGGCCACCCACATCGGCGCGGCCCGCCACTACTGGCGCGAGCCGGTGCAGGTCAGTGCGGCTCAGCTGGCCAGCTTTTGCGAGCCCAGGCTGCGGGTCTTGCCGGGCTTGGCCGTGGCCGAGACCGCTGCAGCCTGACGTGCCGGGCTGGCGGAAGCTGGCGGGCTGAACTGGCCTGCAGCAGGCCTTGAGACGGGCGGGCTGTGCTGCAGCGCCCAGCCCTCGGTGGCGCTGTCGCTGCTGACCCAGCGGCTGCCGCCCACCACCAGCGAGCGCTGGCTGGCACGCTGCAGCAGCAACTCGCAGTCGGCGGCGCTGAGCCGGTTGGCCAGGCGCTGCCAGCGCCGGTTCACCAGTGCATCGGCCCAGCTGTCCTCCATCGCCCGGCGTAGCGTCGGTGCGCCCGCCGCCTGCCCGGCCGAGAGGCGCCGCGCCAGCATCGTGTGCATGAAGATCTGGAACAACTGGCGAGCCTCGCTGTTGGGCATCAGCGCCGACAGGCCCAGCAGCCGCCGGGCATAGCCAGCCTGGGTGAACTGCAGCGTCAGCATCACCTGCAGCGCCTGCACCGGGTTGATCACCCGCACCCGGTTGGGCGGCAGCAGGCGCAGCGGCAGCAGTGCGGCCTGGGCATGCGGCAGCGGCGTGGCAAAGCTGGCCAGCACGCTCAGGCGGATGCGCTCATCGGCGCTCAGCGGGTCGTCGCCGGCTTGGCTTGCGGTGCTCTGGGCGTCCGCCACCCGCTGGCTCAGCACCGCCAGGTTGCCGGCGGCATAGGCTGCCTCCGGGTTGAGCCGGCAGACCCGGGCCTGGTTGGCATCGACCGCGTCGCCAGTGCGCGCCGCGCACAACGTCAGCGGCTGGCGGCTGACGGGGCATTCATCAGCGGCGATGCGGGCCAGAAAACTGGCGTTGACCTGAACCTCTTCAAACGACTGGCCGTGCTGCCAGGCCTCCAGCCGCAGCGCCAGCCACTGGCGCACAGCACCGGTGGTGGCCAGGGTGCGGTTGCCAAACGCGGCGCGGCCGGCGGCCCAGCCCTGGCGCACCGGGTTGTGGTCATGCAGGTGGCGCAGCGGCGGTATCAGGCGGTGGTGGGCGTGGTCCCAGCCGATCTCGAAGCCGGTGCTGTCCATCGCGGTGCTGCCGGCGGCGGTGGCGGGCTGACCACACCGACCGGTGGCCTCAGCCGCGCTGGACGGCTGGCTCAGGGGGCTGAATTCAAAGGCGGCTTGGGCCATGGGAACCTCTCGTCGGTTGCGCGCCGGGACAGCCCCGACAAATCCAGTGTCTGTGCCAGCTGGCTCAAGGACTGAGCCATCAGCAAGATATTTTTAGTTTCGCTCGATTGCATCTCAGGCTCAGCCTTTGAGCCCCTGGCGTGGCAGACTTGAGCGTTGCGTGTTGTTGTGCAGAACCTGCCCGGAGCCACCCATGCCCAAGACTGACCGCCTGTACAAGATCGAGCTGCTGGTGCGCCAGCGCGGGAGCATCCCGTTCGCCGACCTGCTGGCCGCGCTGGAGGTGTCGCCGGCCACGCTCAAACGTGACCTTGAATACTTGCGAGACCAGCTGGGCGCGCCGATCGAGTACGAACGCAGCAGCAACGGCTACCGTTTTGCCACTGGCGCCGCCGGCACGGCTGGCGCGCCTGGTTCGGCAGGCGCCCCGGCCGCAAGCGGGCTGCGCCATGAGCTGCCGGGCCTGTGGTTCAACGAGCGCGAGCTGTACTCGCTGCTGATGGCGCACCAGTTGCTCAGCGGCATCGACGCCAACGGCATGCTCAGCCGCCATCTGCAGCCGTTGCTCGACCGAATCCACGACCTGCTGGGCCCCGGCGGCGAGACCGATGCCAAGGCACTGATGAAGCGTGTCAAGATCATCAGCGCGCTGCGCCGGCCGGTGGCGCCCGAGTGTTTTGAGCGCATGGGCGAGGCGCTGATGCGCCGACGCCGGCTGCAGATGCGCTACCTCACCCGGGCCCGGGGCGAGGTGGGCGAGCGCGAGGTCTCACCGCAGCGCCTGGTGCACTACCGCAACACCTGGTACCTCGACGCCTGGTGCCACCAGCGCGAGCGGCTGCTGCGGTTTGCGCTGGACGCGGTGCAGCAGGCCAGCGTGCAGGAGACCCGCGCCAAGGACGTGGCGATGCGCCAGGTGCAAGCCGAGATGGACACCGGCTACGGCATCTTTGCCGGCGGCACGCGCCGGGAGGCGGTGTTGCGCTTCAGCGCGCAGGCGGCACCCTGGATCAGCCAGGAGGAGTGGCACCCGGCGCAGCAGGGCCGGTTTTTGCCCGATGGCAGCTGGGAGCTGACCCTGCCCTACGTCGACGAGACCGAACTGGTGATGGACATTCTGCGCCAGGGTGAGCAAGTGCAGGTGCTGGCGCCGGACAGCCTGGTGGCTGCAGTGCGGCGGCGGCTGTCGGCAGCGCTGGCGGTGTACGGTTGACCCGGTTGTGACACTGGGCAGCCATCGGCCCTGCCTAGACTGACGTACAAGATTCAACGCGCACTGCAGTCCCGCATACCGGCCGCGCCCTGAGGAGAACCGCATGACGCCACTGGTGCTGCGCGAGGACCACGACGGTCTCGCCACCCTGACCCTGAACCGCCCGGACAAGCTCAATGCGCTGACGGTGGCGATGTTCCAGCAGCTGCAAGACCACGTACTGCAGATCGCCGGCGAAACCGAGCGGGTCGGCCTGGTGGTGCTGCGGGGCGCCGGCAAGTGCTTCTCGGCCGGCCACGACCTGGCCGACATCTCCCTGGGCGAGCGCCCGCCCAAGCCCAGCTTCCAGGCCGACACCATCGAGTTGCTGGCCGAGCTGCCGCAGCCGGTGATTGCCGCCGTGCACGGCCATTGCTACACCGGCGCGCTGGAGCTGGCACTGGCAGGTGACCTGATCGTTGCGGCCGAATCGGCCAAGTTTGCCGACACCCACGCCCGCTGGGCATTGACGCCAGTGTGGGGCATGAGCCAGCGGCTGCCGCGCCGCGTCGGCATCGCCCGGGCGCAGGAGATGACCTACACCGCACGCAGCTACACCGGCCAGGCCGCGCTGGCCATGGGCCTGGTGAACTGGTGTGTGCCCGACGCGATGTTCGAGACCGAGCTGGCCACGTTCACCCAGGCGATCCTGGCCAATTCCTGGTTCAGCCTGCGTGCCAACAAGCGGCTGTACCGCGAGACCGAGGGCCTGCCGCTGCGCGCCGGGCTGTCACACGAGATCCACCGCAGCGAGGGCCGGGGCCCGGACATGGATGCCCGCATTGCCGGTTTCATGAACAAAAGCAGCAAGCTGGCCTGAAACCGGCCCGGCGGCCGACAGCGATCCGTTCGACCGCAGCCCGCTGGCTGCCGAGACGGGCCGCCAGACCGCAACCCGCCTCAACCCTTGCCGAGTCGCAGTCGATCACGGTCCATCGCAGCACGCCGCCACGTTGCTGGCCAAGGCTGCCGCGCCGCAGGCCGACCAGGCGCGCTCTGCCTTGCCGGACGCCGCGCGCGGTTGATCTGTTTCAGGCTTTGCAACAACACCGCTGGGCACTGGCGTTGGCTGACGGGAAGACGTGCTGACGGGCACCCCCAAACGGGGTGCGGCGCCGCACAGAACCCGAGGCAAAATCTGGGCAGCATCCGCCAAGGCGCGCCGTTTGGCGCAACACCCTTGCCGTGAAGACGCCCCCCCCCCGCATGTCCTCCCAGCCCAGGCACTCAGCAACAGCGCGCATTCGAGCAGGTTCGGGCATTGGCCTGGCCTTCTGGGCGGTACTGGCTACGCCAACCGTTGCTGCGGCACCGGCTGCAACGCCTGAAGCCAGCACCGTCACAACAGAATCCGCGCAGCCTGACACCAACCCACTCGCCGAGTCCACGCGCCAGACGGTGCGCTCGGCAACCGTGTGGTTGGCACGCAGTGTGGATGGCTGGTTTGGCGATCAGCCGTTTGAGGACGGCGGCGAGATTTCCAACGGCCGGATCAGCCTGTCCTTGCTCAAGCGCCAGGGCGAGTCGCTCGACACGGCGTTGCGCTTCAGCGTGCACCTGCGCTTGCCCAACGCCGAAAAGTATCCGTACGTGTTTCTGGGTCGGGACGACCCGCGCGACGTGATCACCGACAAGCCGACCGAATTTTCACGCCAACAGCGGATCACCCGTGACCGCACCGACCCGCCGTCGTTTGTGGCGGGCCTGGGGCTGAACCTGCCCAATTCGGTGGCGCTGCGCGTGGGCTTTCGGGGTGGTCTCAAGCCGTTTGCCCAGGCCCGGTACACGCGCGATTGGGTCTTGCCGTCGGGCACCTCGGTTGACTTCCGCGAGACGCTGTTCTGGGCCCAGAGCGATCGCTTCGGGTCGACTTCGGCGCTGTCGCTGGAACACGCGTTGTCGCCCACCCTGGCTCTGCGCTGGCTGGCCTCCGCCACCATCACCCAGGCGTCGCCAAAGTTCGCGATGAGCAGCACCCTGGGCGCCTACCAGTCGTTTGCCCGCCAGCGGCTGCTGACCTGGGAGCTGCTGATGGACGGCACACCGGGCGCGGGCATTGGCCTCTCAGACTACGGCACCCAGGTCAAATGGCAACAGCCGGTGTACCGCGACTGGCTGCTGGTTGAGGTTTTGGGCGGTCACTTCTGGCCACGCCACGACGCCGCCAGCCCGCGAACCCGGGCCTGGGCACTGGGCAGCAGCCTGAAGATGCGGTTCTGAACCGGCCGTTGCCCGGGGCCTGTGCAGCAAGCTGCCATCGTGCGGCTCTCAGCAAGTTTCAGGGGGCCAGCCGAGGTGCGGCTTTCAGGATGTCATGCAGCGCCTGCTGGTAGAACCTGGCGAACGCAGTGGTGCCGTGCCCACGGGTTTCAGCGCTGGCCGGAATCAGCAGCAACCGAGCGTTTTTCACCCGTGGCAGCTCGCGCTCCATGATGCCCAACTCGGGCGGATTGCGTTCATCGTCGGCCGAGTTGATTGCCAGCACGCTGCCACGGATGCGCTCCAGGCCTGGGGTGGGGTTGTAGTCGCGTGATGATTCCCATTGGTAGAGAAAGTCATTGGCATCGGCGGTGAAGGGTGCGGCCAGGCGGTCGTCAAACAGCTTGTCGGCCGCAGCACGGGTCGGGGCGGCCTTGTAGAGCGCCTGGTTTCCGCCGATGGTGCCCAGCCCGTAGAACAGGTTGCTGAACCTGACGCTGCGGGGCTGCACTGTGTAGTTGCCACCCAGCCAGTCGGGGTCTTGGCGGATCGACTCGGTCAGCATGCGGCGCAGCAGCCAGTTGCGGCCAGCCATCTCGGTGGGTTGGCAGGCCATCGGCACCCAGATGTCAGCCATTTCGGGGTACTTCACCGCCCAAAGCCAGGTGTGCATGCCGCCCATGGAGTTGCCGATCACCAGGCGCAGCCGTTTGAGGCCCAGACCCTCGGTCACCAGCCGCATCTGGGCCTGCACCATATCGTCGTAGTTGTAGCGTGGAAACTTGGCGCGCTGGCCATCCGACGGCTTGGCGGATTTGCCTGCGCCGATGGCGTCGGGCAGGATGATGAAGTACCGGCTGGCGTCCAGCGGCTGGCCCGGGCCGAACAGTTCACCCGCAAAGGCCGGTGTCAGCATGCCGGTGCCCGAGCCTGCGGTGCCGTGCAACACCAGCACCGGCTCACCGCCTGGTTTGCCCACTGTGGTGTAGTGGATGCGAAGCTCGGCCGCGACCTCGCCGGTGTGGAAGCGGAAGTCGCGTGCCACCCAGTCTGCCTCCTGGGGTGCCGGGTAGTCGGCAGCAAAAATCGGCAGTGACAGGCCCAGCAGCCCGGCAGCCAAGATCATCATCAGTCGTTTCATGCAGGTCTCCTCATCATTGATGGGTTGGCTGGCTCACGCTCAGGGCACTTCACGCCCCGACGCCGCTGTCCAGATCTGCCACCACTGCTGGGCGCCCAACTGCATACCCAGCGCGGCCATCGCGTCGCGTGCCACCTCGATCCGGCGTGAGCCCAGGATGGGCAGCGGCTGGCTGGGGTGGCGCAGCACCCAGGCGATCACCAGCGTGGTGACCGACACGCCCAACTCGCCGGCCATGCGCTCCAGCGTCTGGCGCAGCCGGCGCTCACGCTCGCCGTCGGCGGTGAAGATGCGCCCGCCGGCCAACGGCGACCAGATCATCGGCCTCAGCCCCAGGTCCTGGCACTGGTCCAGCACACCGTCGTGCAGCGCATCCAGGTGCAGCGGCGACAGCTCGATCTGGTGGGTGGCCAGAGTGAGCCGGCAGTGCAGCGGTGCCAACTGGTGCGGCGCAAAGTTGCTGACGCCAAAACAGCGTACCTTGCCCTCGCGGCGCAGCGCCTCGAAGGTGTCGGTCAGTTCGTCAAAATCGGTCAGCGCGTCGGGCCGGTGGATCAGCAGCAGGTCGAGGTGGTCGCTGCGCAGGGCCCGCAATGAATGCTCCGCCGACGCCCGCACATGGGCTGCTGCGGTGTCGTAGTGCTTGACCTGGGTCGGCGCGCCAAACCCCGGCCGGGCCGGCGCCACCAGCTGAATACCGCATTTGCTGACCAGTTGCATCCGGCTGCGCAGCGCCGGGCGCAAGGCCAGTGCCTCGCCAAACAAGGCTTCTACGCTGTAGCCGCCGTAGATGTCGGCATGGTCGAAGCTGGTCACGCCCAGGTCGAGGTTGGCCTCGATCCAGGCCAGGCGTTGCTGCGGCGTCCAGCCCCACTCGGCCAGCCGCCAGGCTCCGGCAACGATGGGCGACAGGCCGGCCGGGTTGTGCATCACGGCCATCAAACCGCCCTCAAGCCTGGGGCGGCTGAGCGAGCTTGGCGGCCTTGGGCAAGCGTCCCATCAAGAAGAACTCGTCATTCGGCCGCATGCCTGACAGGTTAGCCATGCGGTTGCTGAGGCCAAAAAACGCGGTGATCGCGCCGATGTCCCAGATGTCCTCGTCATCAAAACCGTGGGCGTGCAGCGCGGCGTAGTCGGCGTCATCAATCTCGTGCGAGCGCTGGCAGACCTTCATCGCAAAGGCCAGCATCGCACGCTGGCGCGGCGTGATGTCGGCTTTGAGCGGGTTGACCGCCAGTTGGTCGGCGAGTAGCGGCTTTTTCTCGTAGACCCGCAGGATCGCGCCGTGCGCCACCACGCAGTACAGGCAGTGGTTGGCAGCCGAGGTGGCGACGATGATCATCTCGCGCTCGCCCTTGCTCAGACTGCCAGTGTCCTTGACCAGCAGTGCATCGTGGTAGGCCATGAAGGCGCGCCACTCGGCCGGCCGGTGTGCCAACGCCAAGAACACATTCGGCACAAAGCCGGCCTTCTCCTGCACCGCCAGGATGCGCTCGCGCAGGTCGTCGGGCAGGTCTTTGAGCTCGGGCACGGGGTAGCGGCTGATGGCGGTCATGCGGTGTCCTGGGGGTGGGCGAATGAGGCCTGCAGCATAGCGTGCGTGCCTGCTGCGGCGCAGGCTGAACAGGCACTGCCTCGCACGGCACAGCCGCCTTGCGCAGCCCGGCCGTGGGCCGAAACATCAACCGCTGAAAACCCTGACCGGGAAAGCCGTGACGGCGCGCGGCCGCCCGCGTATCCTCGGTGGGATTGCGGTGCGGGTCGTCTGCGGGCTACGCTGCCCGACAGACGGTTTGGCGTTAGAGCTTCATCTCCAAAGGGGGCGTCGATGGCGGAGGGGTCACTGGCCGGGGTGCGGATCTTCATCTCCTACGCGCATGAGGATGAGGCGCTCAAGAAGGAGCTCGACAAGTACCTGAAGGTGCTCAAGCGCTCGTCGAAGATCCAGGTCTGGAACGACCGCGAGCTGATCGCCGGCCAGGAGTGGGACGCCGCCATCATGGCCGAGCTGGCTGCAGCGGATGTGATCCTGCTGCTCGTCAGCGTCGACTTCAACGCCTCCGATTTCATCTGGGACAAGGAGCTCGCCTCGGCGATGCAGCGGCACGAGGCCGGCAGCGCGCGGGTGGTGCCGATCATCCTGCGCCGCTGTCAGTGGAGCAGCATGCCTTACGCCAAGCTGCAGGCACTGCCGCGCAACGGCGCGCCGGTGATGGACTACGACAACCGTGACGACGCCTTCACTGAGGTCGCGGTTGAGCTCGAGAGGCTGGTCGATCAGCTGCTCGCGCGGCCGCGGCCCACGGCCTGAAGCAGGGCGTGCTCGCAGAACACAGGAGAACTGGCCCATGACTGTCAATTCGAACGAGCTCACAACACGCAAGATCCTGGTCTACCTGCTGGCTGCACCCGAGGACCGCGAGGTCTGCCAGGCGATCGGCAAGCACCTGCGCCCCGTGGTGCGCGACTTCAGGGTACCGATCGAGGTCAACAGCGATTTCGACATCCCCAGCGGCGCTGATGTCGCGGCGTACCGCAAGCGACTGTTCGATGCCGACATCGTGCTGGTGCTCATCAGCGCCGATTTCATCGGCAACGATGAGGTCTACGACCGCGTGCGCCAGGTCACCGAGCGGCACAACACCGGCAATGCGGTGATGGTGCCGCTGCTGGTGCGCAACTGCATGTGGAAGGCGACGCCGTTTGCGCGTCTGAATGTGCTGCCGCGCAACCTGCAGCCGATGAACAGCCGCCAGGCGTGGCCCACGCCCGACGATGCGCTGACCGTCGTCATCGAGGACATCTACGCGTCGCTGAACGACCTGGCGCAGCGTGGCGACGTGCCGCTGGCGCCGCCGCCTGCCGCCACTGTGGCAGCCTCGCCGCCGGCCGACCCGCTGCGTGCGGTGGATTTGATGCCTCAGGCCACGGCTGACACCGGGCGTGCGTCACCAGCCGGGCCCGCTGCGGTGCCCGCGCCGTTCATGGCCCCAGCCTTTGCCGCAGCACCTGAACCCGCCCCGACCCGGGCTGGCAGTCTGGGCGCTGACGCGACCCAGGTCGACGCTGACTGGCGGCAGAAGTACTACCGCAACGTGGTCTGGAAGCGCGCCGGGGCACTGGCGCTCGACTACCTCTTCGCGTTCGTACTGGCGTGGATCATTGTGGTCATTTTCGTTTTGCTGGGCACGGGCCTGGTGGCCAACGACACCAACGGCGAGGACACCAACGACGTGGTCGGGGTCATCTTCTTCCTCACCTTCTATCTTGTCGTACCGCTGTTCGAGTCGTCCTCCTGGCAGGCCACCCCCGGCAAGCGGATCATGAAGCTGCAGATCACCGACAGTGAGGGCCAGCGGATCGGTTTCTTCCGCGCCTGCTTGCGCAACGTGCTGCGGTCGGTCGTGTTCTACCTCTACATCTTCATGGTCCCCCTGCTGATCCAGTGGTGGCGTTTCGGCAAGACGAAGAAGCTTTTTCACGATGAGTGGTCCAGCACCGTGATCGGTGAGCGCCTGAGCCGCACCAAACCCGGCAAGCTCGCGGCGATGCCGGCCTGAGCGCCGCACTGCACCCCAGCTGAGCAAGGGCTCGGCTGCGAAATTGCACAGCATGCAGCCGGGCGTACTTGCCGCCAAAGCTGCTATGCATTGCCCTCAAGACCCGGCCGCTCAGACCCAGGCTGCGCGCTGGTTTCGCGGGCGAGGAGGCAAGGCGGGGTTGCATGAAAATTCTCCCTCCGTGTCGGGGTCCGAGACCGGTCCAGTGCACTGTTCGACACTGTGTGGAACACCGCATCAGTTTCCCCTATTTCCTGCGCCGGCGCCGGCGCTCAGGTCCTGAACTGCATCGCATGCAGCCGGGCGTACAGCCCACCCGCCGCCAGCAATGTGGCGTGGGAGCCTTGCTCGACCACCCGGCCGGCGTCCATCACCACGATGCGGTCGGCATGCTCGATGGTGGACAGGCGGTGCGCGATGATCAGCGTGGTGCGGCCGCGCATCAGGGTGTCGAGGGCGGCCTGCACCGCGCGCTCGGATTCACTGTCCAGCGCCGAGGTGGCCTCGTCCAGGATCAGGATCGGCGCGTCCTTGTACAGCGCCCGGGCGATGGCCAGGCGCTGGCGCTGGCCGCCCGACAACTGGCCGCCGTTGTGGCCGATCAGGCTGTGCATGCCTTGCGGCTGGGCATCGACAAAGTCGAGCAGGTGGGCACCGGCCAGTGCAGCGCGCACCCGCGCCGGGTCCAGCGTGTCGCCCAGCGCCACGTTGGCGGCGATGCTGTCGTTGAACATCACCACCTCCTGGCTGACCAGCGCAAACTGGCGCCGCAGCGCGTCCAGCTGCCAGTCGACCAGGGCCACGCCGTCCAGCGTGATGCGACCAGAGGTGGGATCGACAAAACGCGGCAGCAGGTTGATCAACGACGACTTGCCGGCGCCCGACGGCCCGACCAGCGCCACCGTCTGGCCGGCGGCGATGTCGAGCGACAGGCCAGCCAGCGCCGGTGCCTGGTCGTCGCGGTAGCGCAGCACCACCTCGCTCAGCACCAGGTGGCCCTGGGCGCGGCCGCTGGCCGGGGCCCCGGGTGTTGTGCTGGCGGCGGTGGTCGCGGTGGTGACCGTGGCGGGGCCCGTGGCCGGGCCCGGCCCGTCCGCCCGGTGGCTGCCGCCTTGCTCGGCCGGGCAGTCGTCCAGCAGCTCTAGCCCACGCTCGATCGCCGCCAGGCCGCGGGTGATGGGCGCGATCACATCCGACAAGTGCTTGACTGGCGCCACCAGCATCAGCATCGCGGTGATGAAGGCTACAAAACCGCCCACCGTCGTGCCGCTGGCGCTGCTCTGCCACAGCGCCACCACGATCACCGCCGACAAGGCCAGCGCGGTCAAGACCTGCGTCACCGGGGTCATCGCGCCGCTGGCGATGACGATCTTGAGCAGCACCCGGCGCAGCGTCAGCGCATGTTGATCAAAGCGCCGGGCCTGGCGGCTGGCGGCGCCGTGCAGCCGCACGATGCGCCAGGCCAGCACGTTCTCCTCGACCACGTAGGCCAGCGAGTCGGTCGCGTCCTGGCCCTCGCGCGCCAGCCGGTGCAGGCGCGCACCCACCGTGCGCATCAGCAGCGCCACCGCCGGGAACAACACGCCGACAAACAGCGTCAGCTTCCAGTTCAGCCAGAACAGATAACCCAGCAGCGCCAGCAGCGTGAGCGAGTCCTTGACCAGGGTGAGGATCGAGTTGACCAGTTGGGTGGCGCCGTTTTGCACCTCGTAGACCAGGGTGTTGGTCAGGCTGCTGGCGCTGCGCAGGCCGAACATCGCCGGCTGGCCGGTCAGGATGCGCTGGAACAGCGCCTCGCGCAGGTCTTGCACGCCTCGGTAGGCGGCCCAGGACAGCGCGTACTGCGCGATGAAGCCGGCCACCCCGCGCACCGCAAAAATGCCGACGATGGCCACCGGCACCATCCACAGCGCCAGCTTGCCGCCGGTGAAGCCCTGGTCGAGCAGCGGTTTCATCAGCTCCGGAATCAGCGGCTCGGTGGCGGCGCCGACCAACGAGCCGATGAAGGCCACGACGATGCCGATCCGGCCTTGGCGGAAGTACGGGGCGATGCGGGCGAAACGCTGCAGCAGGGTGGGCATGGGCGGGGCGGGGCGGACAGGGCAGACTCGGCCCCTGGCGTTTGACGGGCCGGGTGGCCGCCTGGCGGGCGCCAAGCCGGTTCGCTGCGGATTATCCGGTCCGCCCACCACGCCTCTGCCCGGACTGTGGCGGCCGACCGACACGCGGCAGCACGGGGCGGTGGGCTTGCTGGCTGCTGGCCTGCCGCTGGCCCACCGCTGGCCCATCGCTTGCCACCAATACTGTATGAACGTACAGTATTGGTGTGAACCTGTCGCTGCCCTTTTTTGACCTGCCGGACGATGCGCCGCTGCCGCCGCAGCCGGGCGGTGGCGGGGCGCAGGCGGCGCCGGCGTCGGTCCTGCCGCCGTGGTCCCCGGCGCAGCCGGCAGACGCTGTCAACCGCGCCACCCGGCTCAGCCAGTTGCACCCGGGCTTGTGGCGCGCCAGCCAGATCGGTGCGGCGCCCGGCCGGGTCACGGCCAGCGGCTTTGCGGCGCTGGACACCGAGCTGCCTGGCGGCGGCTGGCCGCACGGCGTGCTGACCGAACTGCTGCTGCCCCAGCCCGGCGTGGGCGAGCTGCGTTTGCTGGCCCCGGCGCTGGCGGGTGAGGGCCGCTGCGTGATGCTGTTCGACCCGCCCGCCGCGCTCAGCGCCTGGGCGCTACTGCAGTGCGGCATCAACAGCCGGCACTGGCTGGTGGTGCAGGCCCGGCCCAGCCCCGGCCGGGTGGCAGCGGCCGGGGCACCGCGCAGCGCCAACCGGCTGGCACCGCTGCTGCCCAACGCTGATGTGCTCTGGGCGCTGGAGCAGGCGCTCAAGAGCGGCCATGTGGGGGCCATCCTGGCCTGGCTGCCCACCCACCTGGGCACCGACACCCTGCGCCGCCTGCAGATCGCCGCCCAGGCCCACGACGGGCCGGTGTTTGTCTTTCGGGATGCGCTCGTCCGCAGCAAACCCAGCCCGGCACCGCTGCGCTTGCTGCTGCAACCGGCCGGGGTGGACGGGTTGTCGCTGCGCCTGCTCAAGCGGCGCGGCCCGCCGCTTGCCCGGCCGCTGCGCCTGGCGCTGCCCTCGGCCCTGACCCCGCGCCAGCAAGCCCGGGCCCAGGCGCACGAGCTGACCCGCCAGGCCGCGTCAACCGCCCGCCAAAGCGCCGGTCCGTCAGCCGGCCCGTCAGCTGACCCATCAGCCGACCCGTCCTTCGCCCGTCCTTGCTGATCCCCCGTCCGCATGCTCTGGCTCGCCCTGCACCTGCCGCTGTTGTCGCTCGAATCGGCGGCCGCCACGCGCAGCCCTGAACACGCCGGGCGGCCCCTGGCGCTGCTGCAGGAGCACCAGGTGCTGCATGCCGATGCGCTGGCCGTCGAGCGCGGCGTGCGGCCCGGCATGAAGCGCGCCACCGCGCTGGCGCTGGCGCCCGACCTGCTGCTGGCCGCAGCCGACGCCCGCCGCGACACTCAGGCCCTGCGTGCCGTGGCCCATGTGGCGCTGGCCTTCAGCCCGGCGGTGACCTGGGCCACGCCGGCCGCGCTGGCGGCCGTGCCACGGGCCAGCGGCCTGGCGAGCGATGCCCGGCCGGCGCCCTGTGCGGCCCTGGTGGGCGTGCGGCTGGAGGTGCAGTCCTGCCTGCGCTACTTTGGTGGCCTGCCGGCGCTGCTGGACCGACTGCGCAGCGCGTTGGCACCGCTGGGCCATACCCTGCGCATCGCCTGCGCCCCCACCGCGCTGGGCGCTGCCCTGCTGGCCGCCTGGCGCGACGACCTGGCGCTGGGCCCGCACAGCGAGCCCGGGCATCCGGCGCTGCAGCGCCTGCTCGATGCCTTGCCGCTGCAGTTGCTGGGGCCCGAGCCGCAGCAGTGGCAGGCGCTGCAAGGCATGGGCCTGCACACCCTGGCCGATCTGCGCCCGCTGCCGCGCGCCGGGCTGGCGCGGCGTTTCGGGCCCGAGCTGCTGGCCCGCATCGACCAGGCCCGTGGCCATGCGCCCGAGGCCCAGGTCTGGCTCAGCCTGCCGCCGCAATTTGACAGCCGCATCGAGCTGCTGTGCCGTGCCGACACCAGCGCCCAGGTGCTGGCCGGCGCGCAGGTACTGCTGGCCCGGCTGCTGGCCTGGGCAGGTGCGCGGCAGTCGCGCATCCTGCGTTTCAGCCTGGTGATGCACCACGAGCGGCGGCGCCGCCGCGACAGCCAGACCCCCGAGCACAGCCGCCTCGACATCGCCCCGGCGCTGCCCTCGGTCGACCCCCGGCACCTCTACAGCCTGCTGGCCGAGCGCCTGGGCCGTTTGCCGCTGGCCGCGCCCGCGCTGGAGCTCAGCCTGCGCTGCGAGCACCTGAGCACCGGCGCCCCGCCCAATGCCGAGCTGTTTGCCAGCCACGCCAGCGAGCGTGAGGGCCTGGCCCGGCTGGTGGACCGCCTGCAGGCGCGCTTGGGCACGGCCCAGGTGCAATGCCTGGCCGCCATGCCCGACCACCGGCCCGAACACGGCACCCGCTGGCAGCCGGCCGACGCGGCGCGGCTGGGCGCCCAGCCCCAGGCCCAGTCGCCGCTGCCCGCCGGCGCTGCGGCCCACACCCTGGCGGCGCAGCCGCTGTGGCTGCTGCCCACACCACGCGCCCTGGCCGCACAAGCCCAAGGCCCGCTGCTGGACGGCCAGGCCCTGCAACTGCTGGCCGGGCCCGACCGGCTGGAGTGCGGCTGGTGGGACGAGCCCGGCCCGGCGGTGCGAGACTACTTCATTGCGCAGACCCGCAGCGGTGCGCTGGTGTGGGTCTACCGCCACCGGCTGCCGGATGGCGAGGCCGGGCAGCCGGCCGCATCGGGCTGGTTCCTGCAGGGCTTGTTTGCCTGATGCCACCACCCGCCGCGCCGACATCAACGCCAAGTCCCGGTGCCTGCAAAGCTGGGGATGGACCCCGCCGCAAGCGCTGAATAAGCTGACTGCCCACCCCGGTTTTGACCTGATGGAGATCACCATGGCCAACCCCTACGGCTCGTTTTCGGGCAACCCCAAGACCGAGTGGCTGACCGAGCCTGGCACCGAAGACCGCAACATGCGTCTGCTGGCAGCGTTCTGGTACAAGGATCCAGCAGGTCGGGTCTGGCCCGCGCCCAAGGGGTCGGTCATCAACGGCGCCAGTATTCCGCGGCCGCTTTGGTCCACGGTGGGCAGCCCGTACACCGACGACTACCGCCGCGCGTCGGTGGTGCACGATGTGGCCTGTGATTCACCCAGCGTGCCGCGCAAGGACGCCGACGTGATGTTCTATTTCGCCTGCCTGGCGGGTGGCTGCAGCCCGCTCCAGGCCCGGATTCTGTACGCCGGCGTGCGGCTCGGCGCCTGGGCGTCGGACAACCTGACCGACCGCTCGATGTCGGCCGGAGAGCTGCTGTTTCGCGAGCAGATCGGTGTGCCGTTTGTCGACGAAGCCTTTCTCAAGGGCAAGCTGTCTGAAATCTCGGCCGACATGAAGACCTTGCCTGACGACACCAGCATCGAGCAGCTGGACCGGGCCATTGCGCGGCACATCAAGGTCTAGCTCCGTGTTCGGCACGGTGGACAACACTGCACCAGTGGACAGCGCCGATCGCTGATCGCCGACACTCGGTGCTCGTGCCGCGTCGAACCCGACCGGCGTCCGGCCGACCCGGCCTTTCGATCCCCTGGCTGGACTCCCATGCACACCGTGCGGCTGGCTGACCCGCGCGACGACGACGCGGTGCAAGGCATCTTCGAGCGGGCCCTGCGCGGCGCTGACTGGCTGCCCGCTGGCGCCGAGCCCGACACCGACTTCAAGCGCAACTCGTCCTGCGAGACGGTGCACGTCTGCAGCGCTGACGACGGCGTGCTGCGGGGCTTCATCGCGGTTTACGAACCCGGCTCGTTTGTGCACCACCTCTATGTCGATGCCGCATTTCAAGGCCAGGGCGTGGGCCGGGCGATCCTGGCGGCGGTGGTGGACAGCCAGCCCGACAAACCCTGGCGCCTGAAGTGTGTGCTGGTCAACACCCGGGCGCGGGCGTTCTATGCCAAGACCGGCTGGCGCGAGACCGAGACGGCGATGGGCAGTCAGGGCCTGTACGTGGTGCTGCGCAAGTGGGCAGCACCGCCCGCCATCCGCACGGCCTGACGGCGCCAGGCGCCGGGTGGCAGGCCCGGTGCGCCCGGCTCAATCGCTGCTCGACGCACCCTCGATCGGCCTGGCCTTGACCCGCTTGCCCTTGACCGTTACAGCGTTGAGCGCGCGCAAGGCCGCAGTGGCGATGTCACGGGCCACCGCCACGTAGGTCGAGAACTCGTTGACGTTGATCTTGCCGATCTGCGCGGCGGCAAAGCCGGCGGTACCGGTCAAGGCGCCCATCACGTCGCCTGGGCGGATTTTTTCCTTGCGGCCGCCCAGGATTTGCAGCGTCACCATCGGCGCCAGCAACGGGCCGCTGCCGGTGGGTTTGAGCTCGGCCAGCGGGTGAAACTCGCTGGCCCGGCCCTGCATCGCCTCGATTCGGCCGACCCGGCCCATCTCGTCGAGGCTGGCCAGACTGAAGGCCCAACCCTCGGCATCGGCGCGGCCGGTGCGGCCCACGCGGTGGGTGTGCAACTCGGCCTCGGGGCTGATGTCGACATTGATCACCGCCTCCAGCCCGCTGATGTCGAGGCCGCGTGCCGCCACATCGGTGGCCACCAGCACCGGGCAGCTGCGGCTGCTGAACTGCACCAGCACCTGGTCGCGCTCGCGCTGCTCCAGGTCGCCGTGCAGCGCCAGCGCGGCAATGCCCTGGGCTTGCAGCACGGCCACCAGATCCCGGCACTGCGCCTTGGTGTTGCAAAACGCCAGCGTGCGCTCGGGCCGGTAGTGGTTGAGCAGCAGGCCGACGGCGTGCAGCCGCTGGGCTTCAGTGACCTCGTAAAAGCGCTGGCGGATCTTGGCCGCAGTGGGCTGGCTGTTGAGCTTGACTTCACGCGGGTTGCGCAGGAACTTGCGGCTGATCTGCGCAATGCCCTCGGGGTAGGTGGCCGAGAACAGCAGGGTCTGGCGCGCACGCGGGCACAGCGCGGCGATCTTGGCGATGTCGTCCATGAAGCCCATGTCGAGCATGCGGTCGGCCTCGTCGAGCACCAGCGTCTGGAGCGCGCCCAGCGGCAGCGTGCCGCGGTCCAGGTGGTCGACGATGCGTCCGGGCGTGCCGACGACGATGTGGGCGCCGTGCACCAGGCTGTCGAGCTGGTTGCGGATCGGCACGCCGCCGCACAGCGTCAAGGCCTTGATGTTGTCCTCGGCCCGGGCCAGGCGGCGGATCTCCTGGGTTACCTGGTCGGCCAGCTCGCGGGTGGGGCAGAGCACCAGCGCCTGGGTCGGCGCCACGCCGGCGCTCAGGCGCGGGTTCAGCTTGGCCAGCAGCGCCAGCGCAAACGCGGCGGTCTTGCCGCTGCCGGTCTGGGCCTGCGCGATCAGGTCATGCCCGGCCAGGGCCAGCGGCAGGCTGGCGGCCTGGATCGGGGTCATCGCCCGGTAGCCCAGTTGCTGCAGGTTGGCCAGCGTAGCGGCCGACAAGGGCAGGGTGCTGAAGGACGGCCCGTCGGCTTGGACGGTGGAGGGTGCGGTGGACGGGGCGGTGGATGGGGCGGTGGCTTGGGTGGCAGTCCGCGCCGCCGCCGGGGGGGTGGCCGGGGCGGTGGCCGGGGCGGTGGCTGAGCTCGCAGCCGGGCTCTCGGCTGAAGCCGCAGCAGGGCGGGAGGAGGGCGACTTGGTGGATTCGGTCATCCCCGATTGTCGGCGATCACCCTGGGGAGAACCCGCAATCGTGTGCTGCCTTGCACGGCAGCACACGGTCGCGCAAAGCCGCACAGCAGCGGGCTCAGGCGCTGGCGGCCAAGGCCAGGCCGAGCCGGGTGCGGGCCTCCCTTCAGAGGCGAAGAGGACGGCGACAGGTTCGCCGCGCTCGACTGCCTGGTCGAGCAGCCAGCGCATCATCTTCGTGAGGATCCCGCGACGTCGATAGTCCGGCGCAACACCGACGGCCGTGATGCCGGCGGCCCCGACCTCGCGACGCCCAGGTACGGTCAGACGGAACGTGTAGGCAGCCGCGCCACCGACCCATCTGTCGCTGTCGACCGCGACATCGACGGCACCGATGGTCCGGTCGATCTCCCAGATCGCACGTTCGGCCTCGAACTCGGCGTCATCGACCGGTTCGCCGAAGGCCGCCGCGATGGGCGCGAGGTACGCCCGAAGCGCGACTGGATCGTCAGCTGGCTGGCGGAGCTGGATGGTGTCGTCGTCCACGCATGGATAGTCGCACGGTTCGTGGGCGGTTTGCCTGGTGAGCGTGAGATAAGCGGTGCCTGCTGTACTTCGATCGCGCAGACTTTGCGACGATCACGGGACGCTGTATGTTGTACACCATGTTGCGCACACAGATCTATCTGT
>JANYKR010000027.1 GCA_025358155.1 Betaproteobacteria bacterium | reverse complement strand
GCCCGCCATCAGTGGGACGATCGACAGCATCTTGGCGCTCGTGCCGAGTTCCATGATGGGGAATAGGTCGGTCAGGTAGTCGCGCAGGATGTTGCCGGTCACCGAGATGGTGTCCAGCCCACGCGCGACGCGCTCCAGCGTGTAGCGCATGGCGCGCACCTGCGACATGATCTGGATGTCGAGGCCCGCAGTGTCGTGATCCCCAAGGTAGGTCTCGACTTTCTTGATCAGCTCGGCTTCATGCGGACGATACGGGTCCAGCCAAAACAGGGCGGGCATGCCGGAGTTGCGGGCGCGGGTGACGGCCAGCTTGACCCAGTCGCGGATCGGGGCATCCTTGCACTGGCACATGCGCCAGATGTCGCCAGCCTCGACGTTCACCGCCAGCAGCACTTCGCCCGTGGCGATATCGACGATGCGGGCCTCGCCGTCCTCCGGGATTTCGAAGGTCTTGTCGTGCGAGCCGTATTCTTCGGCTTGCTGGGCCATCAGGCCAACGTTCGGCACTGTGCCCATGGTCACCGGATCGAAGTTGCCGTTGGTTTTGCAGAAGTTGATCACCTCCTGATAGATCCGGGCGAACGTGCTTTCGGGGATCACCGCCTTGGTGTCCTTCGGGCGGCCGTCCGGGCCCCACATCTTGCCGCCAATCCGTATCATGGCCGGCATCGACGCATCGACGATCACATCGTTGGGCGAGTGAAAGTTGGTGATGCCCTTGGCCGAGTCCACCATCGCCAGCTCGGGCCGGTGCTCGTGGCAAGCGTGCAGGTCGCGCTTGATCTCGTCTTGCTTGCTTTGCGGCAGCGCGGCGATCTTTTCGTAGAGGTTGGCCATGCCGTTGTTGACGTTGACGCCCAACTCGTCAAACAACTTGGCGTGCTTCTCGAACGCGTCCTTGTAGAAGATCTTGACGCAGTGGCCGAACACGATCGGGTGCGAGACCTTCATCATCGTAGCCTTGACGTGCAGCGAGAACATCACGCCGGTCTTGCGTGCGTCCTCGATTTCTTGCTCGTAGAACTCGTACAGCGCCTTCTTGCTCATGAACATGCTGTCGATGACCTCGCGGTCCAGCAGCGAGACCTTGGGCTTGAGCAGGATGGTGGCGCCGCTCCGGGTGATCAGCTCCATCTTGACATCGCGGGCACGGTCCAGCGTGATCGATTTTTCACCGTGGTAAAAATCGCCGCTGTGCATGTGCGAGACGTGGCTCTGGGAGGCCTGGCTCCACTCGGCCATGCTGTGCGGGTTCTTGCGGGCGTACTCCTTGACCGCCTTGGGCGCGCGGCGGTCCGAGTTGCCCTCGCGCAGCACCGGGTTCACCGCACTGCCCATGCATTTGTTGTAGCGCTGACGGATCGCCTTTTGCGCATCGTCCTGCGGCGCCTCCGGAAAGTCGGGCAGCGCAAAGCCCTTGGCATGCAGCTCACGGATCGCCGACACCAGCTGGTTTTGCGACGCGCTGATGTTGGGCAGCTTGATGATGTTGGTGTCGGGCAGCAGCGTCTTCTTGCCCAGGTCGGCCAGCGTGTTGGGCACCCGCTGCGCCTCGGTCAGGAACTCGGGAAACTCACCCAGGATGCGACTCGCCACCGAGATGTCGGCGGTGGTGACGCGGATGCCGGCCGGCGCGGTGAAGGCACGCACGATCGGCAAAAAGGCATGGGTCGCCAGCGCTGGCGCCTCGTCGGTGAGGGTGTAAATGATGGTCGGCTGTTGCGTGCTCATCGTGAAGGTCCTGAAATGTGAGGGTTTCACAGGGGAGGGTCTGGTGCCCGCAGCTCGGGCCGGTGCACCACCGTGTGGCGGTGGTGCGTAGCCTGTGCTGCAAGTCCGCTCTGGCGGAGTATGCCGCCGCGCCAACACTGTGCGCCGCGAACCTCACCGCTGGCTGACCGCCAGGTTCAATCGATCAGCCGCTTGGCCGCAGAAGCTGGGGCGCTTGGGCGTGCCGGCCCGGGCGTGTCTTCATGGCCATTCCTGCCTGGGCCCGTCTGCCGGGTCATGCTTCAGGCCGCTTGGCGTTACGGGTTTGCCGCGAGCAGCGCGCAGACCGCTTCAGTCACCTGCACGGTGGTCGCCGGGCCGCCCAGGTCGCGGGTGTGCAGCGCCGGGTTGGCGGTCACCCGCTCGATGGCCTGCATCACCCGAGCGGCCGCCTCGGGCTCACCCAGGTGCTCCAGCAGCATCACCACCGACCAGAAGGTGCCAACCGGATTGGCCAGGCCCTGGCCCATGATGTCGAAGGCCGAGCCGTGGATCGGCTCGAACATCGAGGGGTAGCGGCGCTCGGGATCGATGTTGCCGGTGGGCGCAATGCCCAGGCTGCCGGCCAGCGCGGCGGCCAGGTCACTCAGGATGTCGGCATGCAAGTTGGTGGCGACCAGGGTGTCGAGCGTGGCGGGCCGGTTGACCATGCGCGCGGTAGCGGCGTCCACCAGTTCCTTGTCCCAGGTCACGTCCGGGAACTCTTTCGAGACCTGCAGCGCAATCTCGTCCCACATCACCATCGCATGGCGCTGGGCGTTGCTCTTGGTGACGACCGTCAGCAGCTTGCGCGGCCGCGACGCCGCCAGCTTGAACGCAAAACGCATGATGCGCTCCACACCGGCCCGGGTCATGATCGACACGTCGGTGGCCGCCTCGATCGGGTGGCCCTGGTGCACCCGGCCGCCGACGCCCGAGTATTCGCCCTCGGAGTTCTCCCGCACGATCACCCAGTTCAGGTCATCGGGACCGCAGCGTTTGAGCGGGCCGTCAATGCCGGGCAGGATGCGGGTGGGCCGCACGTTGGCGTACTGATCGAACCCCTGGCAGATCTTGAGCCGCAGGCCCCAAAGGGTGATGTGGTCGGGGATGTCCGGGTCGCCCGCCGAGCCAAACAGGATCGCGTCCTTGCGGCGCAACGCGTCCAGGCCGTCGGCCGGCATCATCAGGCCGTGGGCTCGGTAATGGTCGCCGCCCCAGTCAAAGTTCTCGAACTCGAACCTGAAACTGCCGCTCGAACTGGCGAGCGCCTCCAGCACCTGCTGGCCGGCAGGCACCACCTCTTTGCCGATGCCGTCACCGGGGATGGTGGCGATGGTGTAGGTCTTCATGATGACTTTCTTGTGCGGGGGTGGGCGGTGCAGTGTGGGCAGCTTGCCAAGCCGGGGTTTTCTTGACGTGCCGCAGGTCCGAGGCAGCGTGGACGAAGGACACTGATCATTTGGCTGTGTGAATGCGTTCAAGCACCATTGTCCCGAACTGGTGCGGTTTGCGCAGCACCGCCCGGATGGGTGCCGACAGTTCTCCGCCAACCGGCGTCACCAAGGATGTCATCAGCATGGACGCATTGGGTTGGACAGCATCAGGCCTGGTGCTGGCGATGGCCGCCGGCATCGGGCTGCTTGCCTTTGGCAAGGCCCGCTGGGCCGACGCAACCCTGGCGCAAATGGCGCGGCTCGAAGCCGCCCGGGTGCCGGCGCCTGCGGGCACCAACAAGGTTTATGACGCCCGCGAGCTCGACGGTCTGCCCGCGCCAGTGCAGCGCTACTTCCGCGCGGTGCTGAAAGACGGTCAGGCCTTGATTTCCTCGGCCAGTTTCGAGTTCACCGGCCGCTTCAACCTGTCGGCCACCGGGGGTGAGCAGTGGAAGCCGTTCTCCTCGACGCAGCGCGCCGTGACCCACCGCCCGGGCTTCTTGTGGAACGGCCGGGTGCAGATGCTGCCGGGCCTGGCCGTGCGGGTTCACGACAGCTACATCGCCGGTGTGGGCACGCTGCATGCAGCGATGCTGGGGCTGTTCACGGTGGCACAGGTGCAAGGCGCCGGGGAGATCGCCCGGGGGGAGTTGATGCGCTACTTTGCCGAGATGCCCTGGTACCCGACCGCGCTGCTGCCCAGCCAGGGCGTGCACTGGCAGGCGGTGGACGACCGATCCGCCCGGGCCACGCTGGTCGACGGCCAGATCAGCCTGAGCTTGTTGTTCCGCTTCGACGAGGCCGGGCTGATCAGCTCGGTGCATGCCGACTCCAGGGGCGCCGGGGTGGGCCAGGACAGCGTCATGCTGCCCTGGGATTGCAGCGTTGCCAATTACCAATGGCGCAGCGGCATGCTGGTGCCGACCCACGGTGAGGCCGCCTGGATCCGGCCGGAAGGACAGCGGCCCTACTTCATCGGCGAGCTCAAGGCCATCGCCTACCAGTTCAACCTGCCAGCACGGTGAGCCGGCAATGAAACCTGGCCGCCCCGATCAACGGGCTGCGGCCAGCTCAGTCCGGCCGCTGCCAGACCACTCCGTCCTCGTTGAGGATGGCGTCGAGCGGCACATCGTGCGGCTCGGCCTTCAGCCAGGGGATGTAGCCGTGGGCGTATCCCACACCCACGGTGTACGGGCGCGGCGTCAGCGCGGCCAGCGTGCGGTCATAAAAACCGCCGCCGTAGCCCAGCCGGGTGCCGTCAGGACCGTAGCCCACGCAGGGCACCAGCAGCAGCGAGGGCTCAAACGCCTCGGTGTCCTTGGGCTTGGGGATGCCGTAGGCGTCTTCCTCCATCGGGCAACCCGGGTACCAGACATGAAAGCGCAGTTGCTTTGTGTCGCGGTTGATCACCGGCAGGCCGATGCGGCGCCGGTCTTCGGCTTCGCTCCAGCGGTACAGCGCGGGCAGCGCGTCGAATTCGCCCTTGATCGGCCAGTAGGCGCCGACCGTGCTGTCCTCGCGCCCCACCAGCCAGACCCGCAGCACCTGCTGCAAGTGCACCGCGCGCTGGTGCCGGTCCAGCATGGCCAGGCGTTCGGCCTGCAATTGGCGGCGCAACGCGCCCTTGTCCTGGGACGGCTCGAAACTGAGGTTGAAGGTTGAGCTCATCACCGCAATTGTCGGCGCAAGACCCGCACAGCGCATCCCCGGCCACGCCCAGTCTGTGTGCCATGCTGGTCAACAACGGCTTTGTGGCGCATTGCAGCCAATGGCTGTCCGCCCCGGGCCAGCCCCGCGCGCGCCGCATGTTGGGCGGCAACGGGGTGTAGGTCGATGGGCAATTTGTGGCGATCGTCGTCAACGGGGTGCTCTACCTCAAGGCCCACGCCGCCGCCCGCGCAGAGCTTGCCCTGGGCACGTTGATCTAGCATCACCGAATCAGCCCGCAACCCACCACCCGTTGACCGGAGAACCCCCCATGCTCAAGCTCGCCATCGGCAACAAGAACTACTCCTCCTGGTCGATGCGGCCCTGGGTCCTGCTGCGCCAGTTCGACATCCCGTTCGAGGAGCTGATGCTGCGCTTTGACGGTTTTGGCCCCGGGTCACAGTTCAAGCAGGCGGCGAGCCGGCTGTCACCGGTGGCCAAGGTGCCGGTGCTGATCCATGGCGACCTGGTGGTGTGGGACACGCTGGCGATTGCCGAGTACCTGGCCGAGTACGCCGCCGAGAACTTTCCGGAGCATGCGCTGTGGCCACGCGACCAAGCCGCCCGGGCAAGGGCCCGCAGCCTGTGCGCCGAGATGCACAGCGGCTTTGGCGCGCTGCGCAGCGCCTGCCCGATGAACATCGAGGCCGCGCTGCCCGAAGTCGGCGCGCGGGTGCTGGCCGAGCAGCCGGCAGTAGCCGCCGACCTGGCCCGGTTGGTGGCGATGTGGCAGCAGGCCCTTTCCGCCAGCGGTGGGCCCTTTCTGTTCGGCAGCTACTCGATTGCCGACGCCTACTTCGCCCCGGTGGCCAGCCGGATGCGCACCTACGGCCTGCCGCTGCCGGCCGATGTGGCGGCTTTTGTTGACCGGCTCTGGGCCAGCCCGGGTGTGGCGGCCTGGGTCCAGGGTGCGCTGGCCGAGCGCGATTTCCGTGACTTTGAAGAGCCGTTCCGCCAGCACCGCTGACGCGGCTGCGCCCCTGGCCAGCGCAGGTACAGGGGCTGCGTTACATTGGCTTGGGCGGCAATTTTGTGCCGCCAGCACCCTGTGCCTTGCAGCAACACCCGGCGGTGCCACTGGCGCACGCCCCTCTCGATGACCCGCCTGAATCTCCTGTTTTGCGCCTGGCGCAGCGTGCGCCGCAGGGCGAGCAAGCTGGCGCTGACCGGCCCCGGCGTGCTCTGCGCCGCCCTTGCGGCCAGCGCTTTGGCGTTGCCCGTCGCGTCCCGGGCCCAGCCCTCGCCGCTCGACTCCACCGTGGTCGAGGCCCGCGACGCTGCCCGCAAACATGACCGCAACCGGCTGGCCGCCGCCCGGGCCGCGCTGCAAGCCGGCAACCATCCGCTGACCCCCTGGGTGGAGTACTGGGATTTGAGCAACCGCTTGGCTGAGGTGCAAACCGCCGAGGTCGAGGCGTTTTACGCCCGCTGGCCCGGCAGTTACGTCGAGGACCGGCTGCGCAACGACTGGCTGCTGGAATTGGGCCGGCGCCGTGACTGGCCAGCGCTGGCGCGCGACTACCCACGCTTTCGCATGAACGACGACCGCGAGGTCAGCTGCTGGTGGCTGTTCACCGAGCACTTGGCGGGCCGTGATGTGCGCGATGCCGCGCGCACCGCCTGGTGGGCCCAGAAAGAGCTCGACGATGGCTGCAACCTGCTGGCCACCGCGATGGTCGATGCCAAGCGCTTCACCCCCGACGATGTCTGGCGCAAGGCCCGGCTCTCGCTGGAGGCCCAGCGCCCGGGTGCTGCCAAGGCGGCGGTCGGCCTGCTGGGCAATGCGGCCGCGCGTGAAGCCGCCGAGGCGATCGACAACCCGGCCCGCTACCTGCGCCGCAGCAGCGGCAGCAGCAGCGGGCCCACTGGCGCCAGCAGCGCCCGCCTGGCGCAAGAACTGCGTGGGCTGGCCTTGATGCGCCTGGCTGCGAGCGACCTGGACGCCGCCACCACCCTGCTCAACGGTGACACCCTGGGTCTTGACCCGGTGCTGGCCGCCTGGCACTGGGCCTACGCCGGCCGGCAAGCGGCCTTCAAGCTGTCGCCGGAAGCGGCGCTGTACTACCAGCGGGCGTTGGCCCTGCTGCACGGCGCCGAGCCCAGGTCTGCGAACCGGCGCGCTGAAGAGTTGCGCAGCGCCGCCGCCTGGTCCGACGACACCCTGGCCTGGGGCGTGCGCGCCACACTGCGCAACAGCCCACCGGCCCAGCGCTGGCCCCAGGTGCAGCGCCTGATCGAGGCCTTGAGCCCGACCGAGCAACGCGAGCCGGCCTGGACCTACTGGAAGGCCCGCGCGGTGCAGGCCCAGGCGGGCGAGGGTCCAGTCGGCGAGGCCCAGCGCAGCGAGGCCCGCCGGCTGCTGGACTCGATTGCCACCGGCCTGAACTTTTACGCCAGCCTGGCCAGCGAAGACCTGGGCCGGGTGCCCAGCCTGCCTGCAGCGCCGGTGCCGCTGACCGCGCCCGAGCGTGATGCCGCCAAGGCCAACGCCGGCCTGGCACGGGCCCTGTTGCTGGTAGACCTGGGCCTGCGCGACGAAGCCCGGCGCGAATGGAACTTCAGCCTGCGCGGCATGACGGATCGCGAGTTGCTGGCCGCCGCCCGCCTGGCCTGTGACCGCAGCGACTGGCAACTCTGCATCAACACCGCCGAGCGCAGCCGCAGCGAGATCGACACCACGCTGCGCTACCCGATGCCTTTTGCCACCGACATCACCCAGGCCGCCAGCGCCGCCGGGCTGGAGCCGGCGCTGGTGTTTGGCCTGATCCGGCAAGAAACCCGCTTCATGCCCCAGCTCAAGTCGAGCGTCGGCGCCGCCGGCCTGATGCAGGTGATGCCCGCCACCGCCAAGTGGGTGGCCAAGAAGATCGGCATGGACTGGCGCAACCCCGAGATGATCAGCGACCCGCAGGTCAATCTCAAGCTGGGCACCAGCTACCTCAAGCTGGTACTCGACGATCTGGGCGGCTCGCAGGCGATGGCTGCGGCCGCCTACAACGCAGGCCCGGGCCGGCCGCGCCGCTGGCGCGAGGGGCCGACGGTCGAGACCGCGATCTGGGCCGAGAACATCCCCTTCAACGAAACCCGCGACTACGTCAAGAAAGTGCTGTCCAACGCCGCCATCTACAGCGCGCTGATCGACAGCCAAAAGGCCCCGGTACTGCGCCCCCGCCTGGGCGCCGGCATCGGCCCCCGGGACGCCGGCGCGGCCGCCAGCAACACCGAGCTGCCTTGAGCCGTACAACGCCGGCTGAACCTGGCCAGAGCCACAAACCCATGAAAAAAATCGTCATCACTGGCGGCACCGGCTTTGTCGGTCGCAGCGTCATCGAGCGGCTGTTTGAGCACAACCGTCAAACCCGGCTGGTGGTGCCGACCCGGCGCCTTGCCAGCGGCCGGCAAGTGCAACTGCTGCCCACCGTCGACCTGGTCGAATGCAACATCCACGACCCCGCTGCCCAGCGCGCCGTGCTGGACGGCGCTGATGCGCTGGTGCACCTGGTGGCGGTGCTGCACGGCAGCGAGGCCGATTTCGACCGGGTCCATGTGCAACTGCCGCGCCACCTGGCGGCGGCCTGCGCTGCGGCAGGCGTCCAGCGGGTGGTGCATGTCAGCGCGCTCGGCGTGGCCAGCCATGCGCCCTCGGCCTACCTGCGCAGCAAGGCCGCCGGCGAGGCGGTCTGGCAGCAGGCTGCGCAGCTCTACGGGTCCGGCCAGGGTCACGCGTCCGGTCAGACGCCGTCTCAAGGGCTGGACATCACCCTGCTGCGGCCGTCGGTGGTCTTTGGCGCGCAAGACCGCTTCACCAACCTGTTCGTGTCGCTGCAGCGGGTCTTTCCGGTGCTGCCGCTGGCCGGGGCCGGCGCGCAGTTCCAGCCGGTGTGGGTGGGCGACGTGGCCCAGGCGGTGGTCAACAGCCTGGCCGGTCAGGGCCCGGACAGCCCGGTGGTCGAATGCGCCGGCCCCGAGGTGCTGACACTCAAGCAGATCGTGCAGCGGGTTGGCGCGATGGCCGGTTGCGCCCGGCCGGTGCTGGGCCTGCCCGAGGCCCTGGGCCTGCTGCAGGCCGCAGCGATGGGCCTGATGCCGGGCGAGCCGCTGATGTCGCGCGACAACGTACTGTCGATGCGGGTGCCCAACATCGCCAGCGGCCAGCTGCCCGGGCTGGCAGCGCTGGGCATCACGCCGGCCTCACTCGACATCCTGGCCGCGCACTTCAATCCGCCTGACCCGCGCCGCCGATGAACTGTTTTGTCGTCGGCGGAGCGGTGCGCGACCGGCTGCTCGGCCTGCCCGTCAACGACCGCGACTGGGTGGTGGTGGGGAGCACGCCCGAGCAGATGGTGGCGGCCGGTTACACCCCGGTCGGCCGCGACTTTCCGGTCTTTCTGCATCCGAAGTCGAAGGAGGAGTACGCCCTGGCCCGCACCGAGCGCAAGTCCGGCCGGGGCTACCTGGGCTTTGTGGTGCAGGCCTCGCCCGAGGTCACGCTGGAACAAGACCTGGCCCGCCGCGACCTGACCCTCAACGCGATTGCCGAAGACCCGAAAACCGGTGCGCTGACCGACCCGTTCGGCGGCCTGCGCGACATCGCAGCGCGGCTGCTGCGCCATGTCGGCCCGGCTTTTGTCGACGACCCGGTGCGCTTGCTGCGGCTGGCCCGGCTGGCCGCACGCTTTGCTGATTTCCGCATCGCGCCCGAGACCGAGGCGCTGCTGGCGCAGATGGTGGCCGAGGGCGAGCTCGATCACCTGGTACCCGAGCGGGTCTGGCAAGAGCTGTCCCGAGGGCTGATGACGGCCCAGCCGGCACGCATGTTCGAGGTGCTGCGCGGCTGCGGCGCACTGGCCCGGCTGCTGCCCGAGGTAGACCGGCTCTGGGGCGTGCCCCAGCCCGAGGCCCACCACCCCGAGGTCGACACCGGCGCGCACCTGATGCTGGTGCTGCAGATGGCGGCCCGGCTGGACGCGCCGCTGGCGGTGCGCTACGCCTGCCTGTGCCATGACCTGGGCAAAGGACTCACCCCGGCCGATGAACTGCCGCGCCACATCGGCCACGAGGCGCGCAGCGCCAAACTGGCCCGGGTGGTGGGTGAGCGCTGGCGTGTGCCCACCGACTGCCGCGAACTGGCCGACCTCACCGCGCGTGAGCACGGCAACATCCACCGCAGCGGAACGCTGGACGCGGCCGCCACCATCCGCTTGTTCGACCGCTGCGACGCCTGGCGCCGGCCAGACCGTTTTGCCGGCCTGCTGCTGGCCTGCGAGTGCGACGCCCGCGGCCGGCGCGGGCTGCAAGACGCCCCCTACCCGCAGCGCGCGCGGCTGGCGGCGGCGCTGGTGCTGGCGCGGGCGGTCGACACCACCGCATTGGCTGAGGCTGCGGCGGCCAAATGCTTGGCGGGCCCGGCGATTGGACAGTTGATTGCGGCCGCGCGGGTGCGGGCTTTGTCAGAGGCTTGCGGAGGCACTGCGCTGCTGTGAGCGCAAAGAAAATCCTCAAAACCACCGCCCCACCAGCATCGCCAAAAAACTCAGCACCAGGCTGGACGCCAGTGGCACGTAGAACTCGCGGCCGAAAAAGCGCAGGGTGAAGTCGCCCGGCAGCCGACCCAGGCCGATCTTGCGCAGCCAGCGCTGCAGGCCGCCAAACAGGATCAGCGCCAGGAAGAAGACGATCAGCCAGCGCATGGTCGCCGTCTGCTGCGAACGACCGGCGTAACGGGCGCAGGGGACGCGACGAAGCTCACAGCCGGTGCGTCCGGTCGCCCTGGGCAAAACCCAGTGGATCGAGTGGCACGCCCCGGGCCAACGCGATGACCTTGAACAACTCGCCCATCTCATGCTCGTTGATCAACTTTTGCGCCATCGCCCGCTGCGCCAAGCTGGCGCCGGCCAGCAAATCCACCAAGCCGCAGTTGAGCAAAAACCGCGCCTGCGAGGTGTAGCCGATCACGTCCAGCCCGGCGTCCTGCCCGGCCAGCGCGATGGCGCTGAAGTTGACGTGGGCCGTGATGTCCTTTGCGCCCACGTCCACCAAGGGGTTGGCATCGGCGCGGTGGGCCTGGTGACACATCAGCGTGCCGCCATGGCGCTGCGGCAGGCAGAACTCGGCCTCGGGGAAGCCGTAGTCGATGAAGATCGCCACGCCGCAGCGCAGCATGCCGGCCACGGTGCGGACAAAGGCCTCGGCCTGCGGTGCGATCTCGGTGACGCTGCCAGGCACAAAGCCATCGGCCAGCGGCGGGCGCAGCGCCGTCGGCCGGTCTGACCAGGCAAAACCTGCCGCGTCGGCGACCACGCCGCGCTCGGACCAGCTTGCGCCGTCAAAGGCCAGCAACTGCACCGGCATCGCGTCCAGCACCTCGTTGCCCAGCAGCACACCATCAAAGTGTTCGGGCAGCGCATCGAGCCACTGCACCCGGCTGCCGAACCGCGCCAGCCGAGCCTGCTGGCGCTCACGCAGCGTGCCTGACAGATCGACGATGGCGTAGCGCTGCACCGCCACGCCCGCAGCGGCCAGCGCGTCCAGCAAGCCCTCGGCCAACGCACCCGAGCCGGCGCCAAACTCCATCACGTCAGCAGTGCCGCCCGCCGCCTCGACCGCCACCAGCGCCTGCGCCAGCTGCACCGCCAGGGCCTGTGCAAACAGCGGCGACAGCTCGGGCGCGGTCACAAAGTCGCTGCCCGAGGCCGGCATGCGGCCAAACTTGCGGCGGTGGTTGGCGTAGTAGCCCAGGCCGGGGGCATACAGCGCCAGCGCCATGAAGCGGTCAAACGGCAGCCAGCCGCCGTTGTCCACCACGGTCCGCCGGATCAGCCCGGCCAAGGCCTCAGGCGGCGCCTCGACCTGCGCGCTGGCTACACTGGCGGATTGCCCTGCCGGGTCTGCGGGGCGGTCTGGAATCGGGGCCATCCCGTCATTGTAGAAAGCATGCCTGCCCCCACTCCCCCCTCTGCGCCAGGCACTGTCCCGGCGCCAGCCCACCGGCCCGTGGCCCTGATCACCGGCGCAGCGCGGCGCATCGGCCGGGTCATCACGCTCGATCTGGCGCGCCACGGCTGGGATGTGGTGCTGCATTGCCGGGGCGGCGCGCCCTCGCTGGCCGACGCCGAGTCCAGCGCCGACGAGGCACGGGCAATGGGCGCGCAAGCCCGGGTGCTGGCCGCCGACCTGAGCGACGAGGCCGCCTGTGAGGGCCTGGTGCCGGCTGCGGTGGCTGCGCTGGGCCGGCTCGATGCTGTTGTCAACAACGCCTCGCTGTTCGAGTACGACAGCGTGGCGAGCTTCAGCAGCCGGGCACTCGACCGGGCCTGGCGCAGCAACACCGCACCGGCCGTGATGCTGGCGCGCGCGCTGCACCAGCACCTGCTGGGCCGGGCCGATGTGGCCGCTGCCTGCGGCCTGGCGCCCCCCAGCGGCTGCGTCGTCAACCTGCTGGACCAGAAGCTGATCAACCCCAACCCCGACTACTTTTCGTACACCTTGTCCAAGGCCGCGCTGGCCGAGGCCACGGTGATGCTGGCCCAGGCACTGGCGCCCCGGCTGCGGGTTTGCGCTGTCTCACCGGGTGTCACGCTGGTCTCGGGCACCATGAACGAGGCCGAGTTCAACGCCGCCCACCGCCTGACGCCGCTGCAGCGCTCGTCCACGCCCGAGGACATCGCCCGCGCGGTGCGCTTTTTGCTCGAATCCCCCGCCATCACCGGCCATACCCTGGTGGTGGACGGTGGCCAGCATCTGCTGGGGCAGCCGCGCGATGTGCTGTTTCTCGCGCAGCAGCAGCTGGCGCCTTCGCTTCTGAAAGATACCTGACATGCAAAGCCTGCTCACCAACCCCAGCCTGATGGACTGCCGCAGGTTGTTCCTGCGCGACTACGAGGTCTGGATCAACATCGGCGTGCACGACTTCGAGAAAAAGGGCGAGCAGCGGGTCAAGATCAATGTCGATCTCTACGTGCCGCTGGCCCAGTCCACGCCCACGCAGGACCAGCTCGATGAGGTGCTGGACTACGACTTCATACGCCGCACCATCACCCAGCGGGTCTCCAAGGGCCACATCCACCTGCAAGAAACCCTGGCCGACGATGTGCTGCGCCTGATGCTGGCTCACCCCAGCGTGCGCGCCGCCCGCGTGGCCACCGAAAAGCCCGATGTCTACCCCGATTGCGACGCCGTGGGCTGCGAGGTGTTTGGCATGAAGGCGGCGATGTGAGCACCGCCGCCGCTGCCGCCGCCACCCCTGCCACGCCGGCCACGCCTGCCGCCCAGAAGCAGGCGTTTGAAGTGAACAAGCTCAGCAAGCGCCTGCACCGCCAGGTGGGCCAGGCCATCGTCGACTTCAACATGATCGAAGCGGGCGACCGGGTGATGGTCTGCCTGTCGGGTGGCAAGGACAGCTATGCCCTGCTCGACATCCTGCTGGGCTTGCAAAAACGCGCACCGATCCGGTTTGAGCTGATCGCTGTCAATCTGGACCAGAAGCAGCCCGGTTTTCCAGCCGAGGTGCTGCCCAACTACTTGCGGGCGCGCGGCCTGCCCTTCCACATCGAAAGCCAGGACACCTACAGCATCGTCACCCGCCTGGTGCCCGAGGGCAAAACGATGTGCAGCTTGTGCTCGCGGCTGCGGCGCGGCATCTTGTACCGGGTGGCGAGCGAGCTGGGCGCGACCAAGATTGCACTCGGCCACCACCGCGACGACATGGTGGTGACGCTGCTGATGAACATGTTCTTTGGCAGCCGCCTGAAGGGCATGCCGCCCAAGCTGGTCAGCGACGACGGCCGGCACACCGTGATCCGGCCGCTGGCCTACGTGGCCGAGGCCGATCTGGTGCGCTGGGCCGAGCAACAGCAGTTTCCGATCATCCCCTGCACCCTCTGCGGCAGCCAGGACAACCTGCAGCGGGTGCAGATCAAGAAGCTGATCAACGACTGGGAACGCCAGTACCCCGGCCGGGTTGAAAACATGGCGCGGGCGATGGGCAACATCACGCTGTCGCACCTGATGGACCGCAAGCTGTTCCCGTTCACCACGCTGGTGCCCAGCGGCCGCGCCGATGCAGCCGGCGACATGGCTTTTGACGAGGACGACGGGGCTTGTGCCGCGCCTGCCGCAGGCCAGGCGCAGGCCGTGCGCTTGATGCCGGCCGAAGACCGGCCGCCTGGCGGCTGGGGCTGACGCGGGCGGCTGGGGCTGAAGCGGGCGGCTGCGGATGCCGCGAAGGCACAGCGGCCAGGGCCGATGTGCAGAGCCCGCAGGACTGCTGCCGAGGCGCCTTTGCCCATGCGCCCCTGCAGGTGCCGCGCGCCCAGGTGACCGGGTGGCCGATTTGGGTGCAAACTGGCGGCTCGTAGCCAGGCAGACCAGGAGAGCACAGCATGAACCTCAGGCGATTTATCGGGCCAGGCAGCTTTGCTGCAGCGCTCGGCGCAATGGCGCTGCTCTCGGGTTGCGCTGCGGTGAGCACCCTGTCGGCCGATGTGGCGAGCTTTGGTGATTGGCCAGCCGGGCGTGCCGCCGGCAGCTATGCGTTCGAGCGCTTGCCGTCGCAGCAAGCCCAGGCCCAGGCCGCCCAGGCGCTGGAGGACGCTGCCCGTCCCGCGCTGGCCCGTGCCGGCTTTGTGCCGGTAGCCGCTGGCGCCGAGCCCGATGTGCTGGTACAGGTGGGCGCCCGCGTCACGCGCAACGAGCGGTCGCCCTGGGACGACCCGCTGTGGTGGGGTGGCGCCTGGGGGGGGTTCGGTGGTTACGGCGGCTGGCGGCACGGGACCTGGCGCGGCCCGTACTGGGGCGGCTCGCTGCTGTACCCTGCGCCGCGCTACGACCGGGAGGTTGCCGTGCTGCTGCGCGACCGGGCCAGCGGCAAGCCCCTGTTCGAGACGCGCGCCAGCAGCGACAGCTACCAGCGCAACAGCGCGCCGCTGCTGGCACCGCTGTTTGCGGCGGCAATGCTGGATTTTCCGCAGCTGGGCATCAATCCGCACCGGGTGACGGTGCCGCAAACCACCGAGTGAGACCGCGCAACGGTGGGGCCGGCGCGGCGTCAGTGCGCCGTCAATTCGCCGTCAATTCGCCGTCAGTGCGCCTTCAATGCGCCTTCAATGCGCCTTCAATGCGCCGATTTTTTCTTGGCCGCCGGCTTGGCTTCTGCCGCCTCATCGGCCGCCTCACCGTCGGCCGGCGCCGAGGCAGATTTGGGTGGTTTGGGCGGATCGACCGGGATCACCGGCACAACCGGCTCGAGCTTGTTCTCGCGCATGTACTCGCTCATCTCGCGCCAGCCGCCGTACATCGCCGCCTTGTCGGCCTTCTTGTTGAGGGTGTAGCAGTCCTCGATGGCACGGCCGGCGTGGCGGCATGCGCCGCCGATGGCCTTGCCGTCGGCCTCTTTGCGGGCGGTGGTGGTGCTGGCCGATTCAATGCCCAGCTGGTCGCAGCCCAGCAACAAGGCACACAGCAGCAATGGGGCGAACGGGCGGCGCATGGGCGGGTTATCGGCCGCCCGGCGGCCCGACTTGAGGCCGCTGCCCCAGGCCGGACAAACGCCGGTCAGCCGTGCCGCCCGACCCCTCGTTCAGCCGCCGCGCGCGCCGGCCGCCATCGCCATCAGCGCGGCCACCCGCTCTTCGGTCGGCGGATGGGTTGAAAACAGCCCGCGCAGGCCACCGGCCGACAGCGGGTTCATGATCATCATCTGCGCGGTCTCGGGGTGACGCTCGGCCGGGCCCAGCGGGATGCCCTGGGCGTAGCGGTGGATCTTGTCCAGCGCCGAGGCCAGCGCCGCCGGATCGCCCGAGATCTCGGCACCGCCCCGGTCGGCCTCGAACTCACGCGCCCGGCTGATCGCCATCTGGATCAGGCTGGCCGCCAGCGGCGCCAGGATCGCCACCAGGATGCCGGCAACCGGGTTGGCCGGCCGGCCCTCGTTGTTGCGCCCGCCAAACATCATGCCGAAGTTGGCCAGCATGCCGATCGCACCGGCCATCGTGGCGCTGAGGGTCGACAGCAGGATGTCGCGGTGCTTGACGTGGGCCAGCTCATGCGCCATCACGCCGCGCAGTTCACGCTCGCCCAGCACCCGGATGATGCCGGTGGTGGCGGCCACCGCCGCATGCTCGGGGTTGCGCCCGGTGGCAAAGGCGTTGGGCGCGTCCTCGTCGATCAGGTAGACCTTGGGCATGGGCAGGTTGGCGCGCTGCGCCAGATCACGCACCATCGCGACAAACTGCGGCGCGGTGCTGTCGTCCACTTCGCGGGCGTTGTACATCTTCAGCACGATCTTGTCCGAAAACCAGTAGCCAAAGAAGTTCATGCCCAGCGCCACCACCAGCGCCAGCATCATGCCGGCCTGGCCGCCCATCCAGCGGCCGATCAACATGAACAAGGCGGTGATGGCCGCCATCAGGATGGCGGTTTTCATCAGGTTGAACATCGGGCAGGTCCTCGTGTGGCGCTCGGCTCGAGCAGCCGGTCAGATGCGGGCCGCGGCCTCAAGTTCAATCCGGGCGCGGCTACTCAGTTGCCGGCAGAGCCCAGCACACGCCCGAGCAATGCCGGCCGGCCTTGCAGCGATTGCAAGAATGCCGCCACCTCCAGCCGGCGCCCGCCCGGGCGCTGCAGCGCCAGCAGGTCCAGCCCGCCCTCGCCGCAGGCCACCGTCAATTCACTGCCCTGCGCCCGCAGCACTTCGCCGGGCTTGCCGCACACCTCGGGCCGCAGCCGGGCGCGCCAGAGCTTGACGGCCTCGCCGTCGAGCCCAAAGCTGGCGCCGGGGAACGGGTCAAACGCCCGCAACCTGCGCTCGATCTGCGCCGCCGGCTCGGTCCAGTCGATCACCCCCTCGGCCTTGCTGATCTTGTGGGCGTAACTCACGCCTTCGGTCGGCTGCGGCATGCGCGCCAAGCCCCGGCCATCGCCCAGCCGGGCCAGCCCCTCGACCACCAGGCGGGCGCCCAGCAGCGCCAGCCGGTCGTGCAGGCTGCCGGTGCTGTCATCGGCGCGCACATCTTCTTGCGCCAGCAAGAGCATGTCGCCAGTGTCGAGCCCGGCATCCATCTGCATCAAGGTGATGCCGGTGCGGTCATCGCCGGCTTCGACTGCGCGGTGGATCGGTGCGGCGCCGCGCCAGCGCGGCAGCAACGAGGCATGGATGTTGAGGCAACCCAGCGGCGGCAGGTCAAGCACCCACTGCGGCAGGATCAGGCCGTAGGCCGCCACCACCATCACGTCAGCCTGAGCCGCCAGCAGCGCGACCTGGGCGGCTTGGGCATCGCCGGGATACTTGCCGTCCAGCCGCAGGCTGCGGGGCTGGGCCAGTGCCAGGCCGTGCTGCAGCGCGAGTGCTTTGACAGGAGAGGGCAGCAGCTTCAAGCCGCGACCGGCGGGCCGGTCTGGCTGGGTCAGCACCAGCGGCACGGGGTGGCCGGCGGCCAGCAGAGCGGCCAGCGCGGCGGCGGCAAACTCAGGCGTGCCGGCGAAGGCGACGCGCGGCGGCCTGCAGGTCAGTGCGGTGTCTGGCACGGTCAACGGCCGCGCCGGCCCTGTTCATCACGCGCCTTCTTGATCATCTTGGTCTTGATGCGCTCGCGTTTGAGCGGGCTGAGGTACTCGACAAACACCTTGCCCAGCAAATGGTCCATCTCGTGCTGCACGCACACCGCCGCCAGGCCCTCGGCCTTGAACTCGAACGGTTCACCATCGCGCCCGGTGGCCCGCACCGTGACCCAGGCGTAGCGTTCAACCTGGTCGTAAATCGTGGGCACCGACAGGCAGCCCTCTTCGTTGAGTTTCCACTCCTCGCTGTGGGCGACCAACTCGGGGTTGATCAACACCTGCGGCTGGTCGCGAGCCTCGGAGGTGTCCATCACCAGCAAGCGCAGGTGCACGTCCACTTGCGTGGCCGCCAGGCCGACACCGTCGGCCTCGTACATCGTCTCGATCATGTCGTCGATCAAGCGAGCGAGCTTGGCGTCAAACGCTTGCACCGGCTAGGCCACGGTGTGCAGGCGAGGATCGGGAAAGCAGAGGATGGGGAGCAAAGCCATGGACTACAAGCGGGTAATGGCGCGCCGGCGGCGCAAAAAGCGGGCTCGGGCATGCAGTCATGCCCGCCGACACACGGGGATACAAAGTGGACATTCAACAACGCCAGCACGGGCAGGCGGGCCGACTGCGGGCTGCCCCGCCAGTGCTTTTCGTTGCGATATCAAGGGTTTACCGGCAGAATCTGCGGTGCAGCATGAACAAGAGCCGGCCCATCGGGCCAGCCTGCTGCGGGTGCTGCAAACCAGACCATTCGGGCCTGGATTGTGGCACCGGCCCACCCCGGAGACCGTCACGATGACCGCATGCCCGCCCCGCCCTGCCAGCACCGAGCGCGGAAACCGGCGTGGCAACGGTCAGCTGCAGGCAACGGCGCAGCGACCGCTGGCGCAGGCGCTGCGCGCTGCAGCACTGGCCGGCATGCTGCCGGGCGTGCTCTTGGCGCTGCTCTCAACCCTGATGCTGGCCGCGCCGGCGCGGGCCAACGAGCCGGTCAGCCCGGCTCAGCGCGCCGCAGCCCAGCAAGTGGCACGGGCCGGGGTGCCGCTGTCGGCTTTGGCAGACAACGCACCGGCCTCGCACACGGTGCAGCGCGGTGACACGCTGTGGGCGATCGCCACGCTGTTCCTCAAGAGCCCCTGGCGCTGGCCTGAGCTCTGGGGCATGAACCTCGCCGAGATCGCCAACCCGCATTTGATCTACCCGGGCCAGGTGCTGGTGCTGACCCAGACCGGCGACACTGTGCAACTGCGGCTGGCCGGCGGCAGGGCGGATGGCGCTGCGGCAGCCAGCTCCGACCAGCCCCCCACCAACACCGTCAAGCTCTCACCCCGGGTGCGTAGCCAGTTGCTCGAGAACGGTGCCATCGCCTCGTTCCCGCTGCAGTCGATCGGCCCATTCTTGAATGAAGCGATGGTGTTCAGCCAGGACGAACTCGCCGGCGCACCGCGCATCGTGGCCACCCAAGAAGGCCGGGTGATGGTCTCGCGCGGTGAAACCGCCTACGTGCGCGGCGACTTGCGCGGCCAACGCAGCTTCACGCTGTTCCGCGACAGCAAACCCTTGCGCGATCCCACCACCGGCGAGGTGCTCGGCTTCGAGGCCGGTTACGTGGGCACCGCCGACCTGGTCCGTGCAGAGGGCGTGGCCGCCAGCGACGGTCTGCCCGTGCCGGCCACTTTTGTGATGACCAGCGCGCGCCAGGAGGCGGGCGTGGGCGACCGGCTGGCGCCGGTACCGGCACGCGACTTCAGCGCCTACGTGCCGCATCCACCCGCAGCCCCGATGAACGGCCAGGTGATCACGGTCTACGGCGAGGCCCTCACCGCCGGCCAGAACCAGATCGTGGCCCTGAACCGCGGCCTGCGCGACGGCATCGAGCGCGGCCATGTGCTGGCGCTGTGGCGGGCCGGCAAGCCCGCCACCGACAGCACCGGCCCCCGCGCCCAGCCGATCCAGTTGCCCGATGAGCGCAGCGGTCTGTTGTTCGTGTTCCGGGTGTTTGAGCGGGTGTCCTACGCCCTGATCCTGTCGGCGTTTGAGCCGGTGCGGTCGGGCGACCGCGTCACGCAGCCCTGAGCCGGTGGTCGTGGCGGCACCGACGTCCGAGGCCCCGGTAGCGCCCCTGGGCGTCGACGAACTCGCCGCCTGGCTGCACCTGCTGCACAGTGAGGGGGTGGGCCGCGACACGGCGCGCCGCCTGCTGGCCCACTTTGGCAGTCCGCAGGCGGTCGTGGCCGCCGGACCGGCCGATCTGGCTGGTTTGGTGAACCCCAAGCTCGCCCAGGCGCTGGCCCAAGCGCCCACAGGCCATGCCCTGCGCCTGGCCAAGACCCTGGCCTGGCGCAGCGCTGCCCCGGCGCGCCGGGTGATGGTGCTGGGGGATGCCGACTACCCGCCGCTGCTGCTGCACAGCGCCGACCCGCCGCTGCTGCTGTACCTGCAGGGCCGGGCCGCGCTGCTGAACGCACGCTCAGTGGCCATTGTCGGCAGCCGCCAGGCGAGCGCACAAGGCCTGGACCATGCGCGGGCCTTTGCCCGAACCCTGGCCCAGAACGGCTGGGCCATCGTCTCGGGCCTGGCCGCCGGCATCGACGCAGCGGCGCATCAGGGCGCGCTCGACGCCGAAGGCGGCGCCGGCACGGTGGCGGTGGTGGGCACCGGCCTGGACCGCATCTACCCCCGCAGTCACCAGGCCCTGACCGAGCGCATCGCCGAGCAGGGCCTGCTGGTGAGCGAACTGGCGCTGGGCACGCCGCCGCTGGCCCCCAACTTTCCGCAACGCAACCGGCTGATTGCCGGCCTCAGCCGGGGCACGCTGGTGGTCGAGGCCGCGCTGCGCTCGGGCTCGCTGATCACCGCCAGGCTGGCAGCCGAGGCGGGCCGCGAGGTGATGGCGCTGCCGGGCTCGCTGCTGGCGCCGCAATCCCACGGCTGCCATGCCCTGATCCGCCAAGGCGCGGCGCTAGTGACCTCGCCCGAACAGGTGCTCGATGAGCTCAACGGCCTGCCGGCGTTGTCGCTGCTGGACGCGCTGGCTGAGCCACCCGCATCGCCGGTCGCGGCCCAGGCCACTGGGCAGGACGCTGTGCTGCGGGCGCTCGGTCACGATCCGCTCTCGCTCGATGCCTTGATCAGCCGTTGCGGCTGGTCGGCCCCGGCCCTGTCAGCGCACCTGCTGACGCTGGAGCTCGACGGTCTCGTGGCACGCCTGCCGGGCGGCCTGTACCAGCGCCGTCAATCGTCTTGAAGGCCGGCCAGCGGGCTGCTCTGCGCTGTCCGGAACTACCCCGGGCTGAACCGCCGGTGTACACCCCGACGCCAGGGTTTTCATGTCAGTTTCAGCGCCCGGAGCCTGCGGTATAGTGGTTTCATGTTCGAGGTTCTGGTTTATCTCTATGAAACTTACTGGCGGCCCGATGCCTGCCCGGACCATGACCAGCTCACCCGCAAATTGTCGGCCGTCGGCTTCGAAACCGACGAAATTGCAGATGCCCTGACCTGGCTGGACGGCCTGGCCGAGACGGCGCAAGCCCATGCCGGTGAGCAGTCGCCCGACAGCCTGCGGGTTTACTCGGCTGCCGAGATCGACCGCCTGGGTGAAGACTCGATCGGATTTGTGGCATTTCTTGAATCCGCCGGTGTGCTGCCGCCAGTCATGCGCGAGATGGTGATCGACCGCGCCACCGCCGTGGGCGACAGCCCGCTGGCGCTCGAAGATCTCAAGGTCATCGTGCTGATGGTGTTCTGGAGCCTGGGCGAAGAGCCCGACGCGCTGATTCTCGACGAGCTGTTCGTCGCGCCCGAAGAACGGCTGATTCACTGAGGCCTGGAGCCTGGAGCCTGGGCGCCTGACCCGGCCCAGGTCTGGCTCAGCTCAACAACCGCGAGGGATCAGCGTCCAGCTTGGCCAGCGCGTTGCGCGTAGCCTTGACGGTCAAAGCCTCGTCCTGCGCCGGCAGCAGCAAACCGGCCTGCAAAAATGCCGCCAGCCGCTGCTGCTGGAACAGCACACAGCGACCTTTGGGCGTGACAAACAACGAGAGTTGGCGGTGCAGGCCGTGCCAGGCCAGTTGCACTGGCTCATGGCGGTTGCGGTACTCCAGGGTGTACCAGCTGCCCACCAGCAGCTCGCGCGACCAGGCGATCATCGGTGCCGACGGCATGGTGCCACCGTCCGACACCACCTCCAGCTCCGAGCTCTCGTGGCCCGACAGGTCGAGCACCAGGGATTCGTCAATCTCGATGTCCTCGGCACCGGGCAGCAACTCTTCGAGCGACTCCAGCCGCTCCATCAGGTCTTGCAGCCGATCATTCGGGATCACCGCCGCCTTGGCAGTGAAAGCCGCTGCCAGCGCGCTGTTGAGCGCGTTGATGCGCTCTTCCTGACGCTCGGCGCTCATCTTGGCCGAGGCCATGCCCTCGCGCAAGCGCTTGAGCAGGGGCGGCAAGCGGCGGATCACCTCGGCCCGCTCCTCACGGGTGACCTTGGCGCTGGCCGACCAGATCAGGTCGGCGGCCGCCCGCTTCATGGTCTTGGTCTCGGGGCCCTGGCCGCCGAAGCGCACCGCCGAAGTCGCCAGCACGTCGGCCCAGACCTGGAACAGGAACTGGCGCACGCCCTCTTGAACCGGCACCTCGTTGAGCATGCGGCGTAGCTCGATGGTGTACTGGATCGCCAGGGTCTCGCGCTGCTCCACCTGCTGGGCCAAAGACACCCCACGCTTGCTGGCCTCGTTCTCGTTCTTGAAAAAATGCTCCAGGAACTTTTCGAACTCGACCAGCACCGTCTGGAAGACGCGCCGGCCGGTGTCGGGGTAAGCCTCGACCACCTGCACCACACGCTTGATTTCTTTCTCGAGCGCGTCGCCCACGGTGCGGCTGGCGTTGTCCAGGCCCATCACGCAAGCACCCATGCGGTCGATCAGGCGACGCGCCGGATGGTCGAGCGAGCCGAAAAAATCGGGCTCACCGACCGCCACCCGCAGCACCGGCATCTGCAAGCGGGCGAACCAGACCCGCATCGCCGCCGGGATGCGGTCCTCGGTCAGGATGCTCTGGAACATCATCGCCACGATCTCGATGGTGGCCCGCTCTGCCGGTGTGCTGGCAGCGCGCTTGAGCGCTTGCTTGTTCTGCTGCAACTCGTCGAGCAGCATCGGTCCGGTCGGCACCAGCACTGGCAGCGGCGTGCCGGCCGGCGACACGCCGCCTCCAGCGGGCGCAAAGCGCTTGCGCAGGTTCTGCTGCGCGTTGTTGATGGCCGAAGTCAGGGTCTCGTTCACCGGACGGGCGTGGGTGGTGTCCGAGAAGCCCGGCAAATGCCGGCCAACCAGACGGTTGAGCCGGCCAAGAACCGCCTCGGCATGGTCGCTGCCATAGCCCATGGGGCCGGCGCGCGTCATCATGCGGGTTTCTTCGCCCACCGATTCACTGCGCTCTTGGCCTGCCGACGGCGGGGCTCGGCTGCGGGGCAGCGCTGGCGGCGGTGTCTTGCTGGCATCCCGTGGCCAGGCGCGCTGACCCGCCGGCTCGGACGGCATGGCGCGGCGGCTGCCGCCCAGCTCGCCCGCAGGCCGCGCCGCGCTGCTGTAAGCGGACCCACCACCCGAGCCCGGCGATGTGCGGGTGTGCGAGGCGCCCGGCTCGGGCAAGCCGGCAGGGCTGCGGGCACTGCCCGGACGCGACGCGCCGCTGGCGCCGGAGGGGCCTCCGGCCGGGGCGGCAGCGCCCGGGCCGGAGGCCTCGGTGTTGCGCCGGATGTAGGGCCGCAGGTCCACATCCACCATCACATGCTGCTCGATCAGCCAGCGGTTGGTCTCGTGGTACGCCTCTTCAGCCAGCCCGGCAAAGCCCTCGTGCAGCAGGGTCTGGGCTTCGCGCCAGTCGGTCGCGGACAGGCCCACCGAGCGCCAACCGTCCAGCACCACGCGGGCCAGGATGTGAGCCCGCAACATGTCGTGGGTGTCGATCTCGGCGCGGTGCTCCAGCATCGCCACCCGGGAGCGCAAGTCGGTGAACTCCCAACCGGCCCGGTCCATGATGGCGAGCGCCAGGCGCGAGGTCAGGATTTCGCGCTCGATGGTGTCGTTGTCCACCAGGCTCAGCGGGTCGCCCAACATCGGCGGCAACTCGGACATCGGCACCGCCGTGATGCCGTGCTGCAGCACATGGCGCAGGCCGGTGCTCACCGCGTCTTGCCATGGCCCCGACAACTTCATCAGGCCCTGCACCAGGTCGCGCCGGCGCTGTGCTGTCAGGTACTCCGCCGGCTTGTCCAGCAGCTCACGCGCACTGCCGACCAGGTGCGCCACCAGCCCGGGCAGGCCCCGCAGCAACTCGTCGATGTAGCGCTGACGGGCCTGAAGGGCGATCTGGGCGTTGTCGGTGGCTTTCGCCATGGTGAGAGCGGGCTCTGAGGGTGGGCAGCGGAGAAGTCGCTATCTATACCACGGCGCCAGCATTGGGGTCGTTCGGGTCTTGTTCCTTGGCACCGGACTTGATCAGGTCTTCGCGCTTGACGCCCAGCCACATCGCGATGGCCGCCGCCACGAACACCGACGAGTAGATGCCAAACAGGATGCCGATGGTCAGTGCCACCGCAAAATAGTGCAGCGTCGGGCCGCCGAACAGCAGCATCGACAGCACCATCATCTGGGTCGAGCCGTGGGTGATGACGGTGCGGCTGATGGTGCTGGTGATGGCATGGTCGATCACCTGAGGCGTATCGAGCTTGCGAAACTTGCGGAAACCCTCGCGGATCCGGTCGAAGATCACCACCGACTCGTTGACCGAGTAGCCCAGCACGGCCAGCACCGCCGCCAGCACCGCCAGCGAGAATTCCCACTGGAAAAAGGCGAAAAAGCCCAGGATGATGATCACGTCGTGCAAGTTGGCGACGATGGCCGCGACCGAGAACTTCCACTCGAAGCGCATCGCCAAGTAGGCCATGATGCCCAGCACCACAAACGCCAGGGCCTTGGCGCCGTCGCTGGCGAGTTCATCACCCACCGCCGGGCCGACGAACTCGGTGCGTGACAGCTTGATCGGCTCGATACCTGCCGGGGTGGTGCAAGACGGCCGGCTGACTTGCTCGCCCTGCGGCGAGGTGTAGGCCTTGGTGGCCACCGTGCCGCCCTCAGCGCTGCACAAGGTGCCAAACACCAGCGGTGCCACATCCACCTGCTTGATCTGCGACCTGACCGGCAAGCGCACCAGCACGTCGTGCGAGCTGCCGAAGTTCTGCACCTGAACCTCGCCGAAGCCCAGCGCATCCACCGCCGCGCGGGTCTTCTCCAGGTTGGCGGTCTGGGCGTATTCGACCTCCAGCACGGTGCCGCCGGTGAACTCGATCGACAGGTGCAGACCGCGCGTCAACAGGAAAAACACCGCCAGCGCAAATGTGAGGAAGGAGACGATGTTGAACACCAGCGCATGCCGCATGAACGGGATGTCGCGGCTGATCCGGAAGAATTCCATTTTTTTGCTCTCCGGTTCAGCGCGGGGTGGACGGCTTGGCCGCCGGTGTCTTGGTCGGGCGGGTCAAGCTGTCATCGGCCGCCGCATTCGTCGCCAGGGTCGTCGCCAGGTCCGCTGGCGGCAGGTCCAGCCCGGCAGCGACCGAGCCCGCCGGCCGCCAGACCTGGCCGATGGACACTGATTTCAGCCGCTTCTGGCCGCCGTACCAGAGATTGACCAGGCCGCGCGAGAACATCACCGACGAGAACATCGAGGTCATGATGCCCAGGCAGTGCACCACCGCAAAGCCCCGCACGAAGCCCGAGCCGAAGGCCAGCAACGCCAGGCCGGCGATCAGGGTGGTGATGTTGGAGTCGAGGATGGTGGCAAACGCCCGCTCGTAGCCGGCGTTGATCGCGGCCTGGGGAGAGGCGCCGCCGCGCAACTCCTCGCGCACCCGCTCGTTGATCAGCACGTTGGAGTCGATCGCCATGCCGAGCGTGAGCGCAATGGCGGCGATGCCCGGCAGCGTGAGCGTGGCTTGCAGCATCGACAGCACCGCAATCAACAGCAGCAGGTTGAGCGCCAGCGCCAGCGTCGAGAACACCCCGAACAGCAGGTAGTAGCCGCACATGAACAGCGCTATCGCCGCAAAGCCGTAGCCCACGCTGGCAAAACCCTTGGCGATGTTGTCGGCGCCCAGAGTCGGGCCGATGGTGCGCTCTTCGATGATCTCCATCGGCGCGGCCAGGCTGCCGGCGCGCAGCAGCAACGCGGTGTCGGCCGCCTCGGCGGTGCTCATGCGGCCCGAGATCTGGACCCGGCCACCGCCGATTTCAGACCGGATCACCGGGGCGGTCACGACCTCGCCCTTGCCCTTCTCGAACAGCAGGATCGCCATGCGCTTGTTGATGTTCTCGCGCGTGACGTCGCGAAAGATGCGCGCCCCCTTCGCGTCGAGCGTCAGGTGCACAGCGGCCTCGCCGGGCTGATCGCCCGAAAAACCGGGCTGGGCGTCGGTCAGGTTCTCGCCGGTCAGGATGACTTGCCGGAAGACGATGATCGGCGAGCCGTCGCGCTCCAGGTACTTCTCGCTGCCAAACGGTACCGGGCCGCTGCCGCGCAGCGCCTCCATCGCCTCGGCGCTGGAGTTGGCCAGGCGCACCTCGAGCGTGGCGGTGCGGCCGATGATGTCCTTGGCCTTGGCGGTGTCTTGCACACCCGGCAGTTGCACCACCACCCGGTCGCTGCCCTGCTGCTGGATCACCGGCTCGGCCACACCCAGCTCGTTGACGCGGTTGTGCAGCGTAGTGATGTTCTGCTTGATCGCGCCGTCTTGCACCGCACGGGCGGCCACCGGCTTCAGGCCACCGGTCAGGCGAAACTCGGCGCCATCGGGCGTAGCGGACCAGTCCATGTCGGGCATCACGTCGGCCAGCAGCTTTTGCGCCTGGGCCAGCGCGGCCTGCTCTCGCAAGCGCACCACCACCAGGTTGCCGTCGCGGTTGATGCCAGCGTGGCGGATGTTCTTGTCGCGCAGCAAGCTGCGCAGGTCACCGGCGGTGGCCTCGGCCTTTTTGGTCAGCGCGGCCTTCATGTCGACCTGCATCAAAAAATGCACCCCGCCGCGCAAGTCCAGCCCCAGGTACATCGGCAGTGCGTGCAGCGCGGTCAGCCAGTGCGGTGACCGGCTCAGCAGGTTGAGCGCGACGATGTAGGCCGGGTCGGTCGGGTCGGGATTGAGCGACTTGGCGATCGCGTCCTTGGCCTTGAGTTGCTCGTCGGTACTGCGCAGCCGGGCCTTGACCGAGCCGGCCTCGTACTGCACAAAGTCGGGCTGCAGGCCGGCGGCCGCCAGCGCCTTTTCGATGCGCGGCACCAGGCTGGCGTCGAGCTTGAGCGTGGCCTTGCCGCTGGAGACCTGCACCGCAGGCGCCTCACCGTACAGGTTGGGCAGGGTGTAGAGCAGCCCAATCAGCAACGCAAGCGCCAGGATCGTGTACTTCCACCAGGGGTAGCGGTTCATCGTGCGTTCCTCGGCCCGAGGCTCAGGCAGCCGTCAGGTGGATCAACTAATTCGGGGGTCACCCGCAACGGGTGAAAAGCAGGCGATGCGGCGAGGGCGGACAGCGTCCGTCGCGGCCAGCGCAGCCGGCAGCTGCCACCGGCTCACTTGCCGAAGGTGCCTTTGGGCAGCACTTGCACCACGGCACTGCGCTGGACCTGCAGCTCGATACCGTTGGCCACCTCGACGTTGAGCAGGCTCTCGCCCATCTTGGCGACCCGACCGATCAGTCCACCGGTGGTGACGATCTCGTCGCCCTTGGCGAGCGCATCGATCATCGCCTTGTGCTCCTTCTGGCGCTTCATCTGCGGCCGGATCATGATGAAGTACAGCACCACGAACATCAGCACCAGGGGCAAAAATTGGCCGAGCGAGCCGAAGATCGACTCGATGCCACCGGCGGCCGCAGCCGGTGCGGCGGCCTGGGCAAAAGCTTGAGAAATAAACACGATAAACGTCCTTGTCAGGGTGCCCGCGCAGCGGCGGGGCAACTGGGCATTGTAGGGGGGGCCGCCCTGCCCGCCAGATCAGACTGCCTGCGCTTTGGGACGGTGAAGTGCAGGGCTGACAATTTCAGTTCAGCGCCATGCTGAGCTTGCGCCGGTACTGGTCGATCACCGGGTCGCCGGCGACCACGGCCGCGCGCCCCACCACCTCCAGTGCTCCCTTGGCCGGCTCAGCGCCCGGGCCGGTCTTGGGCGCAGGCTTGCTCATCAGTTCCAGGATGGCGACATAGGTTTTGCGCGCGAGTTGCTCGCTCCAGGTCTTGTCACGCATCACGATTTCGAGCAACGCGTCCATCGCCTCGGTAAAGTGGCCGGCCGCCCACCAGGTTTGGGCGAGCTCATACCGGGCCTCGAAGTCACGCCGGTTGGCGGCGATGGCCTCGGCCAGCGCTTGCGCCGAACGCGCGCTCGGCGCCTTCTCGCAGGCGTCCAGCCACAGGCCCAGCGCAGCGATGCGGCCATCCACCAGGGCCTTGGCCGCCACGGGCTGCCAGGCAGCGCGGGCCTGGGCGACCTGGCCGGTCTCGATCAACAGCTTGACGCAGTCGTAGCGCGCCTGGTCGTTGGCCGGGTCGGTGGCCAGCGCCTGTTGCAGCCGGGCGAGCGCACTGTCGGTGTCACCCTCGGCCTCCAGCGCCTCGGCCTGCTCGGTCTGGTCTTGCGCTTCCAGCACCTCGGCGCTGGGCACATGGCGGTCGAGAAACTCGCAGATCTGGGCCTCGGGCAGGGCGCCGACAAAGCCGTCCACCGGTTGGCCGTCCTTGAACATCACGCAAAACGGGATCGACCGCACGCCAAACGCCTGACTCAGCTGGGCGGCGATCTCGGGCTGGTCGTCGCTGTTGAGCTTGGCCAGCTTGAAGCGGCCGGCGTAAGCCACCTCGATCTTTTCAAGCAAAGGGCCCAGCGCGCGGCATGGGCCGCACCAGGGCGCCCAGATGTCGAGCAGCACCGGCTGCAGCAGGGAGGCCTGAATCAGGTCGGCCTCGAAGTTCTGGATGGTGATGTCACTCATTTTTTAGCCCGTCTATCGGGGTGGGTGGGTGGTGCCAGGGCAGAGGGCGGCAAATTGGGGCCGCGGCCTACAATTCAATGCTTTGCAGACCTGCCGGAGCCCCGCCTTGCCCGACCTGGAAAACCATGCGCAAGTCCATCAGCCTTCAGGGGTCGGCGTACAGGTCAGCGTACAAATTGGCCTGTTGATGGGATCTGCCAGCGACTGGGAAACGATGCGCCAGGCAGCGCTGATTCTCACCGAGTTTGGCATCGCCCACGAATGCCGGGTGGTCTCGGCCCACCGCATGCCCGACCAAATGTTTGCCTACGCCGAAGCCGCTGCCGGCCGGGGCCTGCGCGCCATCATCGCGGGTGCTGGCGGCGCTGCCCACTTGCCCGGCATGCTGGCCGCCAAGACCACGGTACCCGTGCTGGGCGTGCCGGTGGCGAGCAAGCACCTGGCCGGGGTGGATTCGCTGCATTCCATCGTCCAGATGCCCAAGGGCATCCCGGTGGCCACCTTTGCCATCGGCGCAGCCGGTGCGGCCAACGCCGCCTTGTTTGCGGTGGCGATGCTGGCCACGGGCGATCCGCTGCTGCGGGACAAGCTGACCGCCTACCGCACCCGTCAGACGGCCGCCGCCCTGGCCATGACAGCCGAACTGACCTGATCGCCCTGCGCCCAACCCAAGCCCGCAACATGAACCAGCACCACCAGGCGCGCCCAACCCGATGAGCGGCAAGACGATCCTCCCCGGCGCGACCCTGGGCGTGATGGGCGGCGGCCAACTCGGCCGCATGTTTGTGCAGGCGGCCCAGTCGCTGGGCTACTTCACTGCTGTGCTCGATGCCGATGCCACCTCGCCGGCCGGCCTGGTGGCGCACTACCACATCGCCGCCGATTACCTCGACGAACAAGGCCTGGCGCAGTTGATGCAGCGCTGTGAGGCCATCACCACCGAGTTCGAGAACGTGCCGGCCGGCGCGCTGGTCACGCTGGGCGCCCACCGCCGGGTCGCACCCGGCGCCGACGCCGTGGCCATCTGCCAGAACCGCGCCGCCGAGAAGGCCGAGTTCCAACGCTGCGGCGTGCCTTGCGCGCCGCATGCCCTGATCAATACGCCCGAGCGCCTGGCCGCCGTGCCCGATACGCTGCTGCCCGGCATCCTCAAGACCGTGCGCCTGGGCTACGACGGCAAAGGCCAGGCCCGGGTGACCGACCGGGCCGCCTTGGCCGCCGCGTGGGACCAACTCGGCCAGGTGCCTTGCGTGCTGGAGCAGTTGCTGCCGCTGGCGCTCGAGCTGAGCGTGCTGGTGGCGCGCGGCGCGTCGGGCGCGGCCGTGCTGCTGCCGGTGCAGCAAAACCTGCACCGCGACGGCATCCTGGCGGTGACCCAGGTGCCCGCACCCGACGCTACGCCCGCGCAGCAACAGGCCGCGTCCGAGGCCGCGCTGGCCCTGGCCAGTGCGATGGACTATGTCGGCGTGCTGTGCGTAGAGTTTTTTGTGCTGGCCGATGGCCGGCTGGTGGCCAACGAGATGGCCCCGCGCCCGCACAACTCGGGCCATTGGTCGATCGACGGCAGCGATGTCAGCCAGTTCGAGTTGCAGGTGCGCACCCTCACCGGCCTGCCGCTGACCACGCCGCGCCAGCATTCGGCCGCCGTGATGCTCAACCTGTTGGGTGACTTGTGGTGGCCGCAGGGCGCGGGCTCAGCCGAGCAGACCCCGCCCTGGGCCGAATTGCTGGCGCTGCCGGGTGTGCACCTGCACCTCTACGGCAAGGCCAACGCCCGGCCCGGCCGCAAGATGGGCCACCTGACCGTGACGGCGGCTGACCCGGCGCAGGCCCGGTCAGTGGCGCTGCAAGCGGCGGCCCTGCTCGGTCTGCCGGCTTTCTGAACCGCATGACGCTGCTGCACGGTGATCGCCCGGCCGACCTGCGCGCCGCCGCCCAGCGACTGGCCGAGGGCGGCCTGGTGGCGTTTGCCACCGAAACGGTGTACGGCCTGGGCGCACGCGCCGACAGCGACAGCGCCGTGGCAGCGATATTTGCCGCCAAGGGCAGGCCGGCCGACCATCCGCTGATCGTGCATGTCTGCGACCTGGCCCAGGCCGCCGTGTTCACCACGGCCTTGCCCGCCGCCGCCCGCCGCCTGGCGCAGGCTTTCTGGCCTGGCCCGCTGACACTGATCCTGCCGCGCGCCGCCGGCCAGGCCGAGGCTGCATCGGGCGGCCAGTCCAGCATCGGCCTGCGCTGCCCCGCCCATCCTGCCGCCCAGGCCTTGCTGCGCGAGGCCGCGGCGCTGGGTGTGGCCGGCGTGGCCGCGCCCAGCGCCAACCGCTTTGGCCACGTCAGCCCGACCTGCGCGGCCCATGTGCAGCAAGAGTTTGGCCCCGCGCTCTGGGTGCTGGACGGGGGGGCCTGCGCGCTGGGCATCGAGTCCAGCATCGTCGACCTGAGCCGGGGCATGCCGGTGCTGCTGCGCCCAGGCGTGTTGAGCCGCCCTGAAATCGAGGCGGTGCTGGGTGAGCCGCTGCAGGCGCCCGATGCAACAAGCCCGCGGGCGCCCGGCACGCTGGCCTCGCACTACGCCCCGGCGGCACGCTTGCGGCTGTGGCCGTCAGACCGGCTGGTGGCCGCACTTCACGCACCGGACATGCTGCCGGCCGGGCTGGCGGTATATTCCCGACGCGCGGCAGGCGACACCCCGGGTTTGCGCTGGCAGTGCATGCCCGACGACCCGGCGGCGGTGGCGCATGAGTTGTTTGCCGTGCTGCGCCAGTTCGACGCTGAGGGCCGGGCGGAGATCTGGGTCGAGCAAACACCCGCGGGGCCGGCATGGGAGGGCGTGGCCGACCGGCTGCGCCGGGCCGCCAGTGCTTGAGCCGCATCCGCCGTCGCCAGTTCCGACCCGAACGATCCGCAGCACGACCTCTCTGCAAGCCCGACCGCTCACGCCACGACACACCCGACCGCACGCCCGACCACACACCCGACGACACCCTCACACCGACGCCTGACGCGCCGCCCTGTGGGATGGATGGAAACCCTGATGACTCTCTTTCGTGATTTGCGCCGCTTGGGCGCCTCTGTGCTGACCCCGGCCCTGGTGATGGCTGCACTGATGACCGCTTGCGGTGGCGGCACCCAGCAGGTCGAGAAATTCCAGCCGCTGCGCCTGATCGTGTTTGGTGACGAAAGCAGCTTGATCGAGAACGATGCCAACAACGACGGCTTCAAGTACGGCATCAACGACCGCAGCCCATCCACCGGAAAATGCCTGGCGCTGCCGATCTTTGTGCAACTGGTGGCCAGCCACTACGGTTTCGTGTTCGAGCAGTGCAACCCCAACACGGCATCGCCCCAGGCCTTCATCCGGGCCTTGCGGCTGGCCCGGGTGGATGACCCGACGACCGGCCTGGCCCAGCAAATTGCCAACCAGGGCGGCTTGAACGCACGCGATCTGGTGACCGTGATGATCGGCACCAACGACATCATCGAGGTGTACGAACGCACCCAAGCCGGTTTGAGCAACAACGATGCGATCGACGAGGTCCGGCGTCGGGGCGGCCATGTGGCCGACCAGGTCAACGCGATCCTGAGCACCGGCGCCCGGGCGCTGGTCATTACCGTGCCCAACCTGGCCTCATCGCCCTATGCGGTTGCGGCCAACAGCATCAACCCCGGGGCGTCGGCCTTGATGGGCACGCTGAGCTATGAGTTCAACGCTTTCTTGCGCACCCGCATCGACGCTGCCGCCTATGACGGCCGCAACTACGGCCTGGTGCTGGCCGACGACATCGTGGCAGCCATGGCCAAGCAGCCGACAGCCTACCTGTCGGCGCCCGCCATAACCAGCCAGCCGGCCTGCGTCGTCCCGGATGGCGCGAGCGCCGACGCCGCGGCCTCGGCCGTGCTGAACTGCGACGTCAGCAATCTGGTCAGCGGCGCCGCCTACAACACCCATCTGTGGGCCAGCGACCGCCATCTCGGGCCCAACGCCCATTCGCGGATCGGCGCCCAGGCCGTGTCGCGGGCGGCCAACAACCCGTTCTGACCTGCGGCTGCGGGCACAGCAGGTGGACCTCAGTCTCGCGATCTCGCCTGGCCCGCCGGGCCTCGACTTGCAGCCACTGGGCCCGCAGACACCGTGTTTGTTGGCGCTCGACACCTCGACCGAATGCCTGTCGGTGGCACTGCTGACCCCCCGAGCCCGGATCTGCGTCAACGAGGTGGGTGGCAAGGTGGCCTCAGCTCGGCTGATCCCGTCGCTGCTGCAGTTGCTGGACCAGGCCGGCGCCACGCTGGCAGGGCTGCAGGCCATCGCTTTCGGCCAGGGGCCGGGCGCCTTCACCGGTTTGCGCACCACCTGCGCCGTGGCCCAGGGCTTGGCCTTGGCCCATGACACGCCGGTGCTGGCCATCGACAGCCTGCTGATCGTGGCTGAAGACGCCCGGCTCCAGGCGCTGCCATCTCAGCCCGCCCCGACCGTCGCCGCAACCCAGGACTGGTGGGTGGCGATGGACGCCCGCATGGACGAGGTTTATGCCGCGTGCTACCACCTGGGTGCTGACGGCTGGCAGACCCGCGTGGCGCCCCAGTTGTGGACCCTGCCCGCGCTGGCACAAGCCTGGACGGTCGACCCACCCCAACGCCTGGCCGGCAACGCGGTCGCCGCCTTTGCCGGGCGACTGCCCTGGGGCAGCGCAACGCTGTGGCCCGACACCACCGACCGGGCTGCCGCCTTGCTGCGGCTGGCGCAGGCGGCCTGGGCGAAGGGCCAGGCCGTGCCGCCAGAGCAGGCCTTGCCGCTGTACCTGCGCGACAAGGTGGCGTTCACCACCGCCGAGCGCGAAGCGGGCAAAGCCAGACCGCCGCAGCACGCCGGCGTGGTGGGTTCGGCCTGATGGGCCTGGTCCCGGAGCGACGCCGGCTAGACCGGCGCCAGGGCGACCGGCGCCAACCGCCTCGCTCGTCACCCGAGGAGGCTTGGCTCAGCGTCTGGGGTGACCCGAGCCGCAGCCGTGGGCGCGCGGGTGCCGGTCCGGGCAGCAACCCCGGTGCCAGCGCAGGCGCCGATAGCGACCTGCCCGGCAGCGTCGACGGCAGCTTCATGGCGCGCGAGGCCAAGCGACTGGCAGCGAGCGAAGGTGCTGCCTTGCCGCGCATCCTGCGCACCTACGTCGCGTCACGCGCGGCACTCGGCCTCGCACTGGTGCTGGCGCCCTGGCTGGCATCGCTGATGGGCGGGCGCACGCCGCTGCCCTTGATGGCGCTGTGCGTGGCCTACGCTGCTCAAGCCGTGTCGCTTTGGCTGTTGCACGATCCGGCCGACAAAAACCCCTTGGCCGACCACCTCTTGCCGGCCCAGTGGTTCTGGACCATCGGTGTCGATCTGGGCGCGTTTTCGCTGTTGCGCCTGCTCGACCCGCAGGGCCAGCTGAACTACGCTGCGCTGCTGGTGTTGCCGGTGCTGATGTCGGGCGTGCTGACGCAGCGGCGGCTGGCGCTGGCCACGGCCGCTGGGGTCACCTTGATGCTGCTGATCGGCGTCTGGCCGGCCGCTGTCGAAGGCAGTGACCTGCTGTTGCAGTTGTCCCAGGCCGGGCTGGCCGGTGCGGGCATGTTCCTGATCAGCCTGCTCGCCAGTGAGTTGGCGCAACGGCTGGCGCGCGAGGAGCGCACTGCCCGCAGCAGCCAGGAGGTGGCGCGCCAGCAAACCTTGCTGAACCGCCTGGTGATCGAGGAGATGAGCGACGGTGTGCTGGTGATGGACCGCCAAGGCCGGGTGCGCGCCATCAACCCGGCGGCGCGCGAGCTGCTGGGGCCGATGGGCCAAGCCATGACGCTGCCCTGTCCGCTGGCCGATCAGCCCGGCCTGCAAGTGCTGCAGCAAACGCTGGAGCAGGCCTACCTGCAGGGCAGCTGGCCGACCGAGGCGCGTGAGATCGTGTTGCCGCTGGCAGAAGGCGACGACCGCCGGCTGCAGGTGCGGGCGCGCTTCACCCGACGTGGCGGCATCGCGGCCGATGACACGCCGCCGGAGGACATCTGCGTGCTGTTCCTGGAGGACATGCGGGCGGTGCAGGCCCGGGCCCGGCAGGACAAGCTGGCGGCGATGGGCCGTATGTCGGCCGGCATCGCGCACGAGATCCGCAACCCCCTGGCTGCGATCTCGCAGGCCAACGCGCTGTTGCTGGAGGACGCACTGCCGCCAACGCACCACCGGCTGGCGCGCATCGTGTCTGACAACGCGCACCGGCTCAAGCGCATCGTCGATGACGTGCTGGCGGTGGCACCCGGCACTGTGGCCAGCGCCGTGGTGATGGATGCCACCGCCGAGGTGGCGCAGGTGTGCGAAGACTGGCGTCGCGCAGCGCCGCCCGAGTTGCAGGCCACCGAGCGCCTGCATTGCGAATGGCCTGCCGGTCCGCTTCTGGTGCAGTTTGATGCCGATCATCTGCGCCGGGTGCTGATCAACCTGCTAGACAACGCGGCCCGCCATGCCAGCCTGGCACCCGGCGCGCTGCAGCTCAGGCTAGCGGCTGGCGCGCTGCCCGGCAGCGTCAACCTGACGCTGGCCAGTGACGGCGAAGTGATCACGGCCGATGTGGAACGCCACCTGTTCGAGCCCTTCTTTTCGACCCGCAGCCGGGGCAGTGGGCTCGGCCTGTATATTTGCCGCGAGCTGTGCGAGCGCCACGGCGCCCGCATCGAGTTCGGCTTGGCAGCACCGGCGGCCCGCCACCGCAACGTCTTCGGCGTGACGATGCGCTCGGCGCCGTCAGCCTGACCTGACCCGGCTCCGCCGACCCGCTCGCCCGACGCTCAACGCCCCTAGCCGCCTCGAACCGACACCCCATGACCCCAAACTTCAGCCTGCTGGTGGTCGATGACGAGCCCGACCTGCGCACGCTCTACGAGCTGACCTTGCTGCGTGAGGGCTACGACGTCGACAGCGCCGGCTCGGTCGAAGAAGCCTGGGCCCAACTGGGTGAGCGCAGTTACAACGCGGTGATCACCGACATGCGCCTGCCCGACGGCAACGGCCTGGACCTGCTGCGGCGGCTGGACGCGGCGCGGCGACCCGAAAAAACCATCGTAATCACCGCCTACGGTTCAGCAGAGAACGCGGTCGAGGCGCTCAAGGCCGGCGCCTTCGACTACCTCACCAAGCCGGTGGACCTGCGGCAGTTCCGCAGCGTGGTGGCCTCGGCGCTGGGGCGCGGCGCCGGGCTGGCGCCGACACCCGCCAAGCCCGCTGCCTTGCCGGTGGCCGAGCGCAGCGCCGCCAGCCAGCATCCGGCGATGTTGCGGCTGGCCGGCAACTCAGCGGCGATGCAACAGGTGCGCTCGCTGATCGAGCGGGTGGCACGCGGCATGGCGCCGGTGATGGTGCAGGGCGAGTCGGGCACCGGCAAGGAGCTGGTGGCGCGCGCGCTGCACGAGGTCAGCCCCCGGGCCGACCAGCCTTTTGTCGCGGTCAACTGCGGCGCGATCCCCGAGCAGTTGCTGGAGGCCGAATTTTTTGGCTACCGCAAGGGCGCCTCTACCGGCGCGGCCGAGGACCGGGCCGGCTTCTTCCAGGCCGCGCAGGGTGGCACCTTGTTTCTGGACGAGATCGGCGACCTGCCCCTGGCGATGCAGAGCAAGCTGCTGCGGGCGATCCAGGAGCGCTCGGTGCGCCAGCTCGGCACGGCCATCGAGCAGCCGGTCAACGTGCGCATCGTCAGCGCCACCCACAAGGACCTGGCGGCCGAGGTGCACGAGGGCCGGTTCCGGCAAGACCTGTACTACCGGCTCAACGTGATCCAGCTGCGCATCCCGCCACTGCGCGAGCGGGTGGATGACCTGGCCCAGATCTGCGCGGCGGTGCTGGCGCGCATCGCCCGCGACGCCGGCGTTGCGCCGCCGCCGCGCTTGTCCGACGCGGCATTGACGCTGCTGTCGCGCTACGGCTTCCCGGGCAACGTGCGCGAGCTGGAGAACCTGTTGCACCGTGCCGTCACCCTGGCTGATGGCGAGCTGATCGACAGCGACGACCTGGGCCTGGGCGAAGAGGCCTTTGCCGAGAGCGAGTGGCTGGCGCTGGACCCGCTGGCGCCCGAACCGCCGGCGCTGCCCGCCAGTGCGCTGAGCGTCGACCTGGCACTGCCGCACGATCTGGTGGCCCATCTGGACGCCGTGGAGCGGGATGTGCTGACGCGTGCGCTGGAGCTGCACCGCTTCAACCGCACGGCAGCCGGCAGCAGCCTGGGCCTGTCCTTGCGGCAGATGCGCTACCGCATGGCGCGGCTGGGCATCCAGGCCGGTGAGCATGGGCCGGAGTGAAGCCGGTGCGCCCTGGCAAGGCGCCGGGCCCGGCCATGCCCGCAGCTGAGCCCCGACACGCCGCCTTGCCGGCCCGGTGGAGCCAGGGCTGGTGGTCTGGCGCCGGCCGGCGGCCATCGCCCAACTTCGGCCCCCGGCCGGCCGGCATGGCGGTGGAACTGGTGGTGCTGCATTCGATCAGCCTGCCGCCGGGGGTCTACGGCGGCGACGCGATCGAGCGCCTGTTCAACAACCAGCTGGGCGGCCACGAGCATCCGTACTTCGCCCAGATCAGCGGTCTGAAGGTGTCAGCGCACTTCTTGTTGCGGCGTGACGGCCAGGCGTTGCAGTTTGTCTCGTGCGACCAGCGCGCCTGGCATGCCGGGGACTCGCACTGGCGCGGCCGCGACAACTGCAACGATTGGTCGATCGGCATCGAGCTCGAAGGCTTGGAGGGCGAGGCCTTCGAGCCGGCGCAGTACAGCGCGCTGGCGATCTTGCTGCGCGCGATTGCCCGCCGCTACCCGGTACAGGCGCTGGCCGGCCACGAGCATGTGGCACCTGGCCGCAAGCAAGACCCTGGCGCCGGCTTTGATTGGCGGCTGCTGGCTGCCCAGCCCGGCCTACCACCCGGGCTGGTGTTGGCGGCCTGAATCGCAGCAACGGCATAGCCTGCTGGCAGCCGTTCGGGCGCGCTTTCTGCGTGCCGCGAGCCTTGCCCGACCGCACTGAAAGGCCATGCCTGAGGCGCCCGCCACAGCCCAGCGTATTCGGGTAAGCACGCTACCGGTAGTGCTTGAAGGCAAATTTGACCCTAGATATAGTGGTAGTTCATGTTATCCTTTTGCCCAAGACTTGCCGCTGGCTGTGCCATGTCTTGTCCCGGGCGACCCAGCGGTCCGACCCTCCTGACATCGGTGGCGGAGACCCTCGCTATCGGCCCAACCAGCCCATGAAACACGGCGTGGGTGATGCCTGCTGCCGCAGGGTGGGGGCAGCGAGAGCCGCGCAGTCAGTTTCAAATTCACCGACCCGGCGGCCTCAGTCGCCATTTATTGAGGGGACCCCATGCAGACCATCGTCACCAGCAGCTTGCCCGGCACCGCCCTGCCACGTGCGCCCAGCCAGACCGGCGCCATCAGCTCGGCGTACGCGGGCTACCAGATCATCCGGCGCAATGGCTCGGTGGTGTCGTTCGAGCCCAACAAGATCGCCGTGGCGCTGATGAAGGCCTTTCTGGCAGTGCACGGCACCCAGGGAGCGGCCTCGGCCAGCGTGCGCGAGACAGTGGACGCACTGACCGAGAGTGTGGTGCGGGCCTTGCTGCGGTCACGCCCCGGCGGTGGCACCTTCCACATCGAAGACGTGCAAGACCAGGTCGAGCTCGGCCTGATGCGCGGCAGCCACCACGAGGTCGCCCGGGCCTACGTGCTGTACCGCGAGCGCCGTACCCAAGAGCGCCTGCGTCAGGTGCAGCCCGCCACGCCTCAGCACCCAGTGCTTCACGTGATCGACCGGGGCCAGCGCCTGCCGCTGGACTTTCCGGCACTGCAGGCGCTGATCGAATCGGCCTGCGCCGGCCTGGGCGCCGATGTCAAGGCCGATCCGATCCTGGCCGAGACGCGCCGCAACCTGTACGACGGCGTGCCGATCGACGAGGTGCACAAGGCCAGCATCCTGGCTGCGCGTACGCTGATCGAGAAAGAGCCTGCCTACACCCGTGCCACCGCCCGTTTGCTGCTGCACACCATCCGCAAGGAGGTGCTGGGGGAAGAGGTCAGCCAGGCCCAGATGGCCGAGCGCTACGCCGAGTATTTTCCGCAGTACATCAAGCAGGGCGTTGCGGCTGAACTGCTCGATTCGCGTCTGCAGCAGTACGACCTGGCGAGGCTCGGCGCCGCCTTGAAGCCCGAGCGGGACTTCCAGTTCGACTACCTCGGTTTGCAGACCTTGTTCGACCGCTACTTCCTGCACATCGAAGAGCGGCGCATCGAGCTGCCGCAGGCGTTTTTCATGCGCGTGGCGATGGGCCTGGCACTCAACGAGATCGACCGCGAGGCGCGTGCTGTCGAGTTCTACGGCGTGCTGTCCGGCTTCGACTTCATGTCGAGCACGCCCACGCTGTTCAACGCCGGCTCGCTGCGCTCGCAGCTGTCGAGCTGCTACCTCACCACTGTGGCCGACGACCTGGAGGGCATCTACGAGGCGCTGAAAGAAAACGCGCTGCTCAGCAAGTTTGCTGGCGGCCTGGGCAATGACTGGACCCGGGTGCGCGCCCTGGGCAGCTACATCAAGGGAACCAACGGCAAGAGCCAGGGCGTGGTGCCCTTCCTCAAGGTGGTCAACGACACCGCCGTGGCGGTGAATCAGGGTGGCAAGCGCAAGGGTGCGGTCTGCGCCTACCTGGAGACCTGGCACCTCGACATCGAAGAGTTTCTGGAGCTGCGCAAGAACACCGGCGACGACCGCCGCCGCACCCATGACATGAACACCGCCAACTGGATCCCCGACCTGTTCATGCGCCGGGTGCTCGAAGGTGGCCAGTGGACCCTGTTCTCGCCGTCCAACACGCCCGACCTGCACGACCTGTTCGGGGCCGAGTTCGAGCGCGCCTACGTGGCCTACGAGGCCCAGGCCGACCGCGGCGAGATCAAGCTGCACAAGCGCCTGGCCGCCAAGGACTTGTGGCGCAAGATGCTGACCATGCTGTTCGAGACCGGCCACCCCTGGGTGACCTTCAAGGACGCCTGCAACGTGCGCTCACCGCAGCAGCATGTGGGTGTGGTGCACTCCAGCAACCTGTGCACCGAGATCACGCTCAACACCAGCGACACCGAGATCGCGGTCTGCAACCTGGGCTCCATCAACCTGGCCCAGCACCTGAAGGACGGGCAGGTTGACCAGGTCAAGCTCAAGCAGACCGTGTCCACCGCGATGCGCATGCTCGACAACGTCATCGACATCAACTACTACGCGGTCAAAAAGGCGCGCGACAGCAACCTGCGGCACCGCCCGGTGGGCCTGGGCCTGATGGGCTTCCAGGACGCGCTCTACGAGCTGCGCGTGCCCTACGCGTCAGACGCCGCGGTCGAGTTTGCTGACCGCTCGATGGAGGCGATCTGCTACCACGCCTACTGGGCCAGCACCGAGCTGGCCGAAGAGCGCGGCCGCTACGCCACCTACCGCGGCAGCCTGTGGGACCGCGGCATCCTGCCGATCGACTCGCTCGACCTGCTGGCCGAGGCCCGCGGCGGCTACGTCGAGGTGGACCGCTCGGTCACGCTGGAGTGGGACGCGCTGCGCCAGCGCATCGCCCGCCACGGCATGCGCAACAGCAACTGCGTGGCCATTGCGCCCACCGCCACCATCAGCAACATCATCGGCGTCGATGCGTCGATCGAACCCTGCTTTGGCAACCTGTCGGTCAAGAGCAACCTGTCGGGCGAGTTCACCATCGTCAACGAGTACCTGGTGCGAGACCTCAAGCGCCTGGGCCTGTGGGACGACGTGATGGTGATGGACTTGAAGCACTTTGACGGCAGCCTGCGCCGCATCGACCGCGTGCCCGATGACATCAAGCAGCTCTACGCCACCGCCTTCGAGGTTGACGCCCAGTGGCTGGTCGAGGCCGCTTCGCGCCGCCAGAAGTGGATCGACCAGGCCCAGAGCCTCAACATCTACCTGGCCGGCGCGTCGGGCAAGAAGCTCGATGAGATCTACAAGCTGGCCTGGTTGCGGGGCCTCAAGACCACCTACTACCTGCGCACGAGGGGCGCCACGCATGCCGAGAAGTCCACCGTCACGGCGGGCGCGATGAACGCAGTGTCGAGTGGTGGCATGGGGGGCGGCGGCCTGTCAGCCATCGACGCTGCAGCCGCACATGCCCAACGCGACATCGACGCGACACCGGCCAGCGACATCAAGTTCTGCTCGATCGACAACCCCGACTGCGAAGCCTGCCAGTAGGCCTGCCCACCGCCTGTCCATCGGCCTGCTGCAACCGCACAGGCCGACCCGTTTGAAGACCCTGATCACCCGCACTGATCGACACGATGGCCAGCTTCTCCAAGAGGGCCATTTGCTTGTCAAGAAGTGCTTGGTGTTTGAACCCAACACTCCGATAATTCGGCACCTTAGGACGTACACACATGCTGGTCTGGGAAGACGAAGTAACACTGCCTTCGACAACACCATCAAACCCTGCCGCGCCGCTGGTCTCGAGCTCTGCGCGGCCGGCGGTCGCACCACCTTTTTCTGCGATGCAAGGCACCGCCCCTGTTGCCGCTCTGGTCTCGGCGATGGCCTCTGTTGTCGCAGCCCGCAAGTCTCCGACAGCGGCCGCCGTAACTGGCGCAGCAGTGGCTGGCGCACGCCGGGTCAACGCCGATGAAAAGCGCATCATCAACGGCCAGACCGACGTCAACCAGTTGGTGCCCTTCAAGTACAAATGGGCCTGGGAAAAGTACCTGGCCAGCTGCTCCAACCACTGGATGCCGCAAGAGGTCAACATGTCGCGCGACATCGCGACCTGGAAGGACCCGAACGGCCTGAGCGATGACGAGCGCCGCATCATCATGCGCAACCTGGGCTTTTTCGTCACCGCCGACTCGCTGGCCGCCAACAACATCGTGCTGGGCACCTACCGGCACATCACCGCGCCTGAATGCCGACAGTTCCTGCTGCGCCAGGCCTTTGAAGAGGCCATCCACACCCATGCCTACCAGTACATCGTCGAGTCATTGGGATTGGACGAAGCCGAGATCTTCAACGCCTACAACGAGATCGATTCGATCCGCGACAAGGACCAGTTCCTGATCCCGTTCATCAACGCGATCATGGACCCCCACTTCCACACCGGCACCCAAGAAAACGACCAGACGCTGCTGCGCTCGCTGATCGTGTTTGCCTGTCTGATGGAGGGCATGTTTTTCTACGTTGGCTTCACCCAGATCCTGGCGATGGGTCGGCAGAACAAGATGACCGGCGCGGCCGAGCAGTACCAGTACATCCTGCGCGACGAGTCGATGCATTGCAACTTCGGCATCGACCTGATCAACCAGATCAAGGCCGAGAACCCGCAGCTCTGGACCGCCCAGTTCAAGGACGAGATCAAGGCCTTGTTCCTGAAGGCGGTAGACCTGGAGTACCGCTACGCCGAGGACACCATGCCGCGCGGTGTGCTGGGCCTCAACGCCTCGATGTTCAAGGGCTACCTGCGCTACATCGCCAACCGGCGCGCCACGCAAATCGGCCTCGAAGCCCTCTTCCCGAACGAAGAAAACCCGTTTCCCTGGATGAGCGAAATGATCGACCTGAAAAAGGAGCGCAACTTTTTTGAAACCCGTGTCATCGAGTACCAATCCGGTGGCGCACTGAGCTGGGACTGAGCGCAGCAGCAGGCCGATGCCTGGCGATCCGTTCCCGCAACAAGTCAAGATTCGCGCCCGACCCACGACCACCGTCAGAAGTGGCGGATGAAGGCGCAACCCCGTTCATCGGTGTGTCGCTCAGGACTGAAGGTCCGAAGCGCCGCCTCGATGAATCGCTCTGCCGCTAGACCGGCCGGGTGTCTTTTTTAACTTGATCTAGGAGATTGTCATGGCAACTGCGAAGAAGGGTTCTCCGGCTGCGAAGCCAGCGATAAAGATGGCCGCACCGGTCAAGAAAGCTGCTGCACCTGCGAAGAAGGCTGCTGCACCAACGAAAAAAGCTGTGGCACCATCGAAGAAGGCAGCAGCACCTGCCAAGAAGACCGCTGCTGCTCCGAAGCAAGCCGCCGCGCCTGCGAAGAAAGCCGCTGCCTCTGCGAAAAAACCAGTAGCGAAAAGGGCCCCAGCGAGCCCTGCGGCTCCCACTCCTGCATCGACTACGGCGAAAACAGCGCTAAGTCCCGCGGCGGCATGGCCATTTCCGACGGGGAACAAGCCATAAACCGATATTTCAGGAGTCAGCGCCAAACCCGACTTAGGTCGGGTTTTTTATTTGAAAGTTGACTTTTTCTATTGTATCTCGAAGTTTTTCAAACATTTCTGCCTGCTGATTTCTGAATCGGGTCAAATATCCAGCGGCCAGCGTAGCGTGGTAATTTTGAATTTCTTGATTGAGTATTAACTTTCCGACGCCAGATAGGCGGAAGTGCAAAACAGCGAGATCGTCGAGATCTGTGCAGTCGGCACAAATATCAACTGATTTTCGAAAACTAACGAATGCTTCATCCATGTCGCCTAAATTAGCTTGGCACCAAGCAAGCTGAGAAATAATCTTCGGCAATAGCCGCTTTTGGCCATCTGCAACAACCCTGGACATATGCGCTTCAAATAGTGCACTAGCCTCTTTCCATTGACGCTTCACAACAAAAAGTTCAGCTCTCATCATGGGTATCAACGATGACAAGCTCTGAATTCCTAATGCATGATTCAGGTTTGCCGCCGAAGCAACCTCCAATGAAACCCACTTCCATGCCTCCGCGCTTGTAGGTTCAGAGCAATCCAATAAAGTCAGATTGGCTACTCCAAAAGCAGCAAGATTAAACAACATGACATTTTGCATGGCAATGTCGCCTTCGCGAATGGCGTAATTGCGCGCATCGCGATACCACTTTCTTGCGAGTTCGGTTTGTCCTGCCCAGTTCAAGGCATCACCGAGAACCATAGATGCTCTACCACGAGCATCGTAACTATTCTCGTCGGACCACTTAAAGGCAGTCACTATTTGATTGCTTGCTGCACTTATCTGACCGGACACCAATTCGCAGTGCGCCATCCAAGCAGCAGCGGTACCTGCAAGTTCGCGATCTCCGGCCATTTGACCCACCAACAACGCGCGGTTGAATTTATCTTTCGACTTTACGTTGTTCAGGCTGTCAAAGTGCTCAATGAGACCCTCTGCCAAAATTATCCAACCGCTTAACTGCGGATCAAACGCACCGTTCGCAGCTCTAAGCTCTTTCACCAACGAGCGAGCCTCATCTATGCATGAGAAACGCGCCAGGCTACCAGCCTTCTTGGCAAACAACACGAATCTTGTGTTTTCGTCTCGGCAATTGGTAATCAATGCATCGAGATTTAATATCGAGCGTGAAGAGTAACTTTGATCGTCGCGCGCTTCCATTTCAACGCTCCTTGGGGGTTGCTTCAATCCAACAAATACAGCTGATTAGCAGCTTCGGCATATTTTGATGCCGTACTGGAGGCAACCGTGTCAGGCATCCTCGGCGCCGGCGCCCTCTTATCCCACCCTGCACCATCCACCTGAACCTGCTCCAGCCAATCCCGCAAAAACTGCTTGTCGAAGCTGGGCGGGTTCTGGCCTTCCACGTATTGATCCAAAGGCCAAAATCTGGAGGAGTCCGGGGTCAGGATTTCATCCATCAACACCAGCGTACCCACTGCATCCAGGCCAAACTCGAATTTGGTGTCGGCAATGATGATGCCGCGCGTCAACGCGTAGGCAGCGGCTTCTTGGTACAACTCGATCGAGATACTTCGGACGCGGGTGGCCAGGTCCAATCCGATGATGTCGATCATTTTGTCAAAGCTGATGTTTTCGTCATGGTCGCCCAGCTCGGCCTTGGTGGCGGGCGTAAAAATCGGCTCGGGCAAGCGGCTGGCGTTTTGCAGGCCCGGGGGCAGCACCACACCACACACTTGACCGTTCTGCTGGTACTCCTTCCAGCCCGATCCCGCCAAATAGCCGCGCACCACCGCCTCAACCGGCAAAGGCTTGAGCCGCCTGACCAGCATCGACCGGTTGCGCACTTGCGCCACCTCTTCAGGGGACACCACACTTTCAGGGGCTTCGCCCGTGAGGTGGTTGGGCACGATGTGGGCCAGCTTTTTGAACCAGAACAAAGCCATTTGCGTCAGCAGCGCACCCTTGCCCGGGATCGGCTCACCCATCACCACGTCAAAAGCCGAGATGCGGTCCGACGCCACCATCAGGATGCGGTCATCACCCACGGCGTAGTTGTCCCGTACCTTGCCACGCGCCAGCAGAGGCAGCGAACGCAGGTTCGATTGCAAAAGGGTATCGGTGTGCATGGTCGGTCTGCTCAAGCTGTAGGAGTTCAAAGTATTGTGCCGTTGGGGCTGGCTTGGCCGGGCAGGCCAAGCGCCCTGCTCAAGCTCGACACTCCGTCCGAAACCCCGCCTGGCATTGCATCGCTGGCGCCGCACAGCCAAAAAAACAGGGCCCTGCGGCCCCGTGAGTGTCGATGCTGATTTGCCGCTGCGCCAAAGTTTTGGCGCCGAGGCTGTGACGTCTCAGGTCACCACTTGCGACAACTCGCCGCTGGCGTAGCGCTGCGCCACAACGGCAAGGCTCAGGCCCTTGATCTTGCTGCCCTGGCCCTGGCAGCCAAACTGCACGTAACGCTGCAGGCAGATCGCCTTGGCCGCCTCGCGTGCGGGCTTGAGGTAGTCGCGCGGGTCAAACTTGCCGGGGTTCTCGGCCATGTACTTGCGGATCGCGGCGGTCATCGCCAGCCGGATGTCGGTATCGATGTTGATCTTGCGCACGCCGTACTTGATGGCCTCCTGGATCTCTTCGACCGGCACGCCGTAGGTCTCCTTCATGTCGCCGCCAAATTCGCGGATCACGGCCAGCAGGTCTTGCGGCACGCTGGAGCTGCCGTGCATCACCAAGTGGGTATTGGGGATACGGCGGTTGATGGCCTTGATCCGGTCGATCGCCAGGATGTCGCCCGTAGGTTTGCGGGTGAACTTGTAGGCGCCATGGCTGGTGCCGATGGCAATCGCCAGGGCATCGAGCTGGGTGCGCTTGACAAAATCAGCGGCCTGCTCAGGGTCGGTCAGCAGCTGCTCGCGGGTCATGGTGGCCTCGGTGCCGTGGCCGTCTTCCTTGTCGCCCTTCATGGTCTCCAGGCTGCCCAGGCAGCCCAGCTCGCCCTCGACCGTGACGCCCAGCTGGTGCGCCATGTCGACCACAGAGCGGGTGACCTCGACGTTGTACTCGTAGCTGGCGATGCTCTTGCCGTCCGCCTCCAGCGAGCCGTCCATCATCACCGAGCTGAAGCCCAGCGCTATCGCGCCCTGGCAGACTGCCGGGCTCTGGCCGTGGTCCTGGTGCATCACCAGCGGCACATTGGGCCAGGTCTCGATGGCGGCCTGGATCAGGTGCTTGATGAAGGCCTCGCCTGCATATTTGCGGGCGCCAGCACTGGCTTGCAGAATGACCGGGGCGTCCACCTCGGCGGCAGCCGACATCACGGCCTGCACTTGTTCGAGGTTGTTGACGTTGAAGGCCGGTATCCCGTAGGCGTTTTCGGCGGCATGGTCCAGCAGTTGGCGCATCGAGACGAGTGGCATGGGAGGTCCTGCTTGAGTGGGGGTGAACTGAAGGGTTTGACGGGCTGCAGGCCAGCTGGCCGAGGATGCCGCCGCTGGCAACTGGCCGATGAAACCGTCTTGTAACCGGCCAAGATTGTATCGACGCCCCACTGCCAGCGGTCTGTGCGGGTGAGCACAAATACCGGCTGGTCAATCAGCCCCGGGCACCAAGGTCGGGCCAGAACTGGCCGGCAAAGCCCCTTGTTTTCAGGCTACAGCCAGCGTCATCGCCGCCGACACTGATTGCGCAACCGCAGTCGGACGCGCCCCACCACAGCGCCCAAGGCTGCGGCACCACCCAAAGGACCTTGCACCATGCCCCGCACCGTGCTGAGTGACGTCACCCACTGGATCACCGAGGCCGCATTGCAGCACCCGCTGGACCTGGCCGCCCAACTGGCCGAGCGGCGTGGCACCGGCCGCGCCAGTGCCCGGGCCCTGCTGCAAAAACTGGTCGCGCTGAACTGGCTGCACCAGGCAGGCAGCCGCAACCGCCCTCGGCATGAGCCCGGCTTGATGCGTCAGGTGGTGCGCCGTTACGCATTGCAAGGGCTGCAGGAAGACCAGCCCTGGGCCCACGACTTTGCGCCCAATTTCAAGCTGCCGGACGCTGTAGCCAGCATGGCCCAGCATGCCTTCACCGAGTTGCTCAACAACGCAATCGAGCACAGTGGAGGCGGCAGCGTCACCGTGTCCATGCGGCAGACGCCGATGCAACTCCAACTGCTGGTCAGCGACGATGGCCGGGGCATCTTTGATGTCATCGGCAAAGCCTTTGGTATCCATGACCCGGCCCTGGCGATGCTCGAATTGGCCAAGGGCAAGCTCAGCAGCCAGCCAGACCGGCACTCGGGACGCGGCTTGTTCTACACCTCCAAGCTGGCCGATGTGTTTGACCTGCATGCCAACAATGCGGCCTTTCAACAACGGGATTGGCAGCGCGAGCGATGGCAACGCGCCCGGCCGGCGTGTCGCTGCGGCAGCTCGGTCTACGTGGCCATCTGCCTCGACACAGAGCGTACGCTCGACGCCGTGCTGCGCCGCTACAGCCTGGACGGCGCGGGCTACGGCTTCGAGCGCACCGTCGTGCCTTTGGCGTTGATCACCGCGCCGCAACAAGGCCTGGGCTCACGCGCCCAAGCCCAGCGCGTGGTGTCGCGGCTGGGCGAATTCCAGCGGGCCGATCTGGACTTTGCGGGCCTGGCCGATGTGGGCCCTGCCTTTGCCGACGAGTTGTTCCGTGTGTTTGGCGCCGGGCATCCGGGCGTGCAGTTGGTGCCGCTCAACATGTCACCTCGGGTGGCCGAAATGGTGGCGGCTTCGACGGGCGCATGACCCGGTCAGGCCCGGCATGATCCGGCACCCGCCGCAGCGACACCCGCAGAAGGTCGGTAACGGTTCGATACGACGCGGTACACACTGTGTACGCTGGCGCACAGACGCTGCAAGAGCCTGGCAACGCCAATCATTTATCGCCTGACAGGAGAGGGCTGCCGGATCCCCTGGCAGCGTCCGCGCTGCGACGCAAGTGCCCGTTGCTGAAGTCGGGTCCCCATGTCAAAAAAAGGCCACTTTCTCCAGGGTGCCACTGCATCGGCGCTGGCGGCGATCCTGGGCACCGCACCGGTAGAGGCGATGCCTTTGCTGGGTACGGCTCAATCCTTCTCGGTGCTGGGCGCCTCGACAGTCAGCAACACCGGTGCCACCACACTCTGGGGTGACCTGGGCACCTACCCCGGCAGCAGCATCACTGGCGCTGGCACGGTCATCCTCGGGGGCGAGCTGCACCAGAACGATGCCGTTGCGCAGCAAGCGCAACTTGACGCCTTGACGGCGTACAACGTGCTGGCCGGGCGGCCTGTCAGCCACGATCTGACCGGGCAGGACCTGGGTGGCCTGACCCTGTCGCCGGGTGTCTACGGCTTTGCCGCGGCTGCACAGCTGACCGGCACCTTGCGGTTGGACTACCAGAACCAGGCTGATGCGGAGTTCATCTTCAAAATCATGAGTGCGCTGACAACCGCCAGCAGTTCCGTCGTCAGCTTCCTGAACGGTGGCGACGGCGCCGGCGTGTTCTGGCAGGTGGGCAGCTCTGCCACGCTGGGCGCCGGGTCAGTTTTTGCCGGCAGCCTGCTGGCCGACCAGAGCATCACCTTGAATGCCGGCGCCAGCATTGCGTGCGGCCGGGCGATTGCGCTGAATGCGGCGGTAACGATGAACAACAACACCCTGTCCCATGCTTGCACAGAGGACGCGGACCCCGGCAACACGCTGCCCGAGCCCTCGGTGTGGTCGCTGCTGGCGCTGGCCGGGCTGGGCCTGGCGCTCAGCCGCCGGCCTCAAGTCACCCGGCCTCAAGCCACCCGGCAGACCTTGAGCATGTTGGTGCCACCCGGGTAGCCCATCGGCTCGCCGCAGGTGATGGCGTAGGTGTCGCCTGGCATCAGCACGCCACGCGCCACCAGCGCGGCCTCAGCATCAGCGAGCGCGGTGTCGCGGTCGTTGTGCATCGGCATCAGCAGCGGCTGGACGTTGCGGAACAGCGCCATGCGCCGCTCGGAGTTGTGCTTGTGGGTGAGCCCGAAGATCGGCACATTGATGTTGTGCCGGCTCATCCACAGCGCCGTCGAGCCGCTTTCGGTCAACGCGATGATGGCCTTGCAGCCCAGGTGATGGGCGGTGAACAGCGCCCCCATCGCGATACTCTGGTCGATGCGGCCGAGGTGGCGCTGCATGAAATCGTCCTTGAGCTCCACCTCTTCAGCGCGCTCGGCCTCCAGCGCGATCGCGGCCATCTGCTCCACCGTCTCGACCGGGTACTTGCCGGCAGCGGTCTCGGCCGACAACATCACCGCATCGGTGCCATCCAGCACCGCATTGGCCACATCGCTGACCTCGGCCCGGGTGGGCACCGGGTTGACGATCATGCTCTCCATCATCTGGGTGGCGGTGATGGCGAGTTTGTCCATCGCGCGCGCCATCCGGATCATTTTCTTCTGCAGTGCTGGCACGGTGGCGTTGCCCACCTCCACCGCCAGGTCACCGCGCGCCACCATGATGCCGTCGGACGCGCGCAAGATGGATTCAAGCTGGGGGATGGCCTCGCTGCGCTCGATCTTGGCGATCATGGCCGGCTTGTGCTTGTAGGGCTCGCCGGCGACGTTGGCGAGCTGGCGCGCCATCTCCATGTCGGTGGCATTTTTGGGGAAGCTCACCGCCAGGTAGTCGGCCTGGAAGGCCATCGCCGTCTTGATGTCCTCCATGTCCTTGGCGGTGAGCGCCGGCGCGGTCAGGCCGCCGCCCTGCTTGTTGATGCCCTTGTTGTTGCTCAGCTCACCGCCCACCTTGACGATGGTGTGCACCTGCTCGCCGCGCACCGCCTCGACTTTCAGCACGATCAGGCCGTCGTTGAGCAGCAGGGTGTCGCCGGGTTTGACATCGCGCGGCAGCTCCTTGTAGTCCAGGCCCACGCCGTCAATCGCGCCCAATTCGGTGCGGGCGCCGTCCAGCACAAAACGCTCGCCGTTGACCAGCTCGACCTTGCCCTCGGCAAACTTGCCGACGCGGATCTTGGGGCCTTGCAGGTCGGCCATGATGGCCACCGTCTTGCCCACTTTTTCGGCAATGCGGCGCACCAGCAGAGCGCGGTCGATGTGGTCCTGCGCCTTGCCGTGGCTGAAGTTCAAGCGCACCACGTCCACGCCGGCGCGCAGCAGCCGCTCCAGCACCTCGGGATCGCTGCTGGCAGGGCCGAGGGTGGCGACGATCTTGGTAGCACGGGTCATGGGGCATTCCAGCGAGCGAAAGGAACCGAATTATCGGGGCCGTGCGCCCCGACCGGGTTACGGCGCGGTTTCTTTAGGGTCGGCACCAGCTGCCCGTGCCTTTAGGTTGCGGCCCCGCGCAGCTCGGCCGCGTCGGCCACCGCCAGCGCCGTCATGTTGACCAGCCGGCGCATCGTTGCCGACGCCGTCAGGATATGCACCGGTGCCGCCGCACCCAGCAGGATCGGCCCAATCGTCACGCCGTGGCTGGCCACCACTTTGAGCACGTTGAACAGGATGTTGGCCGCGTCCAGGTTGGGCAGCACCAGCAGGTTGGCCGAGCCGGTCAACGAGTTGGCGCTGAGCGCGCTGCCGCGGATCGCCTCGGACAGCGCGGCGTCGCCTTGCAGCTCGCCGTCGCATTCAATCTCGGGCGCGCGCGCCACAAACAGATCCCGCGCGGCCCGCATCCGGCGCGCAGACGCCCGCTGCGAGCTGCCGTACATCGAATGCGACAAAAACGCCACCTTGGCCGGCACGCCAAAGCGACGCACCTCAGCGGCGGCCATCAGCGCGATGTCGGCCAGTTCCTCGGCGCTGGGCTCCTCGTTGACGAAGGTGTCGGTCAAGAACAGCGTGTGCGCGTCCAGCATCAGGGCATTCATCGTGGCCATGGTGCGGGCGCCGGCCTTTTGGCCGATGACGCGGCGCACATGGTCCAGGTGGGCGTCAAAGCGGCCCACCAGGCCGCACAGCATCGCGTCCACCTCGCCGCGCTTGAGCATCAGTGCGGCGATCAGGGTATTGCTGCGCCGCACCGTGGCCTTGGCAGCTTCGGGTGAGACGCCGTCGCGTCCCATCAGTTGGTGGTACAGCACCCAGTAGTCGCGAAAGCGGGGGTCGTTTTCGGGGTCACAAACCTCGAAGTCGACACCGGCCTGCAGCCGCAACCCGGCCCGCTCGATGCGCATCGCAATCACCGCCGGCCGGCCGATCAGCACCGGCTTGGCCAGGCCTTCGTCCAGCACCACCTGCACTGCGCGCAGCACCCGCTCGTCCTCGCCCTCGGCATAGACCACCCGGCTGGCCCGCTGGGCGCAGGCAGCGCGCGCCGCGTCAAACACCGGCCGCATCACCATGCCGGTCTGGTAGACAAACCGGGTGAGCTGCTGGCGGTAGGCCTCCAGGTCGGCAATCGGGCGCAGGGCCACGCCGCTGTCGGCCGCCGCCTTGGCCACGGCCGGCGCGATGCGCAGGATCAGGCGCACGTCAAACGGCGTGGGGATGATGTAGTCGGGGCCGAACTTCAACTCCTTGCCGGCGTAGGCGGCGGCCACCTCGTCACTCGGCTCGGCCTTGGCCAGCGCGGCGATCTCGCGCACACAGGCCAGCTTCATCGGCTCGTTGATGGTGGTGGCGCCACAGTCCAGCGCACCCCGGAAGATGTACGGGAAACACAGCACGTTGTTGACCTGGTTGGGGTAGTCCGACCGGCCGGTGGCGACGATGCAATCGGGCCGCGCCGCACGGGCCAGCTCGGGCCGGATCTCGGGCTCGGGGTTGGCCAGCGCCAGGATGATCGGCTGGCGACCCATCGCAGCAACCATCTCGCCGGTCAACACGCCTGCCGCCGAGCAACCCAGGAACACGTCGGCACCCACGATGACCTCGGCCAGCGTGCAGGCCTCGGTGCGCTGGCAGTAGCGCTGCTTGGACTCGTCGAGCTTGCCGGCAGCCACGTCGGTGCGGCCCTCGCGGATCACGCCCTTGGAGTCGCAGACAAAGATGTTGCCCAGGCTCACGCCCAGGCTGACCATCAGGTCCAGGCAGGCGATGGCCGCAGCGCCCGCGCCCGACACCACCAGCTTGATCTCGCCAATCTGCTTGCCGACCAGCTCCAGCGCGTTGATCAGCGCGGCCGACGAGATGATCGCGGTGCCGTGCTGGTCGTCGTGAAAGACCGGGATCTTGAGCCGCTCACGCAGCTTTTTCTCGACCAGAAAACATTCGGGTGCCTTGATGTCTTCGAGGTTGATGCCGCCCAGCGTCGGCTCGAGCGCGGCGATGATCTCGACCAGCTTGTCGGGGTCGCGCTCGGCCAGCTCGATGTCAAAGACGTCGATGCCGGCAAACTTCTTGAACAGGCAACCCTTGCCCTCCATCACCGGCTTAGCCGCCAGCGGGCCGATGTCGCCCAGGCCCAGCACGGCCGTGCCGTTGGTGATCACGCCGACCAGGTTGCCCCTTGAGGTGTACTCGGCCGCCAGGCTGGGGTCACGCTCGATGTCCAGGCACGGGTAGGCCACGCCGGGTGAATAGGCCAGGCTCAGGTCGCGCTGGTTGGACAGCGGCTTGGTGGGGGTGACGGCGATCTTGCCGCGCGTGGGCGAGCGGTGGTACTCGCGGGCGGCTTCACGCAGGGCTTGTTCGGCGGGGGACAGGGATGTGGTCATTGGGGCGGAACCTCGAACGGTAGGGACACGGTGTCGCGACTGAGGTTACGCCCGAATGTCGTCCTGTCCGCTTGGGGACAACCACAAGCAGCGCGTGGCGACCGCCCGTCGGTTTGTCCAGGATCAAACTGTCGCGCGCTTTTGCAGGATCTCAAAAGCCGGCAGGGTCTTGCCCTCCAGCACCTCCAAAAACGCACCGCCGCCAGTGGAGATGTAGCCCATGTCTTTTTCGATGCCGTACTTGGCGATGGCCGCCAGCGTGTCGCCGCCGCCGGCGATGGAGAACGCTGTGCTGGCCGCGATGGCGCGGGCAATCGCCTCGGTGCCGTGGGAGAAAGCCTCGAACTCGAACACCCCGACCGGCCCGTTCCAGACGATGGTGCCGGCCGCCGCCAGTTGCGCGGCCAGAATGGCCGAGGTCTTGGGCCCGATGTCGAGGATCAGGTCGTCGTCTTCCACGTCCGCCGCGTCCTTGACGGTGGCCTCGGCGTCGTCCGCGAAGCGCTTGGCGCAGACCACGTCCACCGGGATCGGCACCGCGATGCTGGCGTCGCCCAAGGCCTCACCGCGCGCCTTCATTTCGGCGATCACCGAGCGCGCAGCGTCCAGCAACTCCGGCTCGGCCAGGCTCTTGCCGATCTTCAAGCCCGCCGCCAGCATGAAGGTGTTGGCAATGCCACCGCCCACGATCAGCCTGTCCACCTTGGAAGCCAGGCTTTGCAGGATGGTCAGCTTGGTGCTGACCTTGCTGCCGGCGACGATGGCCACGAGCGGGCGCTTGGGGTGGGCCAAGGCTTGGGTGATCGCGTCAATCTCGGCCGAGAGCAGCGGCCCAGCGCAGGCGACCGGTGCAAACTGGGCGATGCCGTAGGTGGTGGCCTCGGCGCGGTGGGCGGTGCCAAACGCGTCGTTGACGTAGATGTCGCAGAGCGCGGCCAGCTTGCGGGCCAGCGCCTCGTCGTTCTTCTTTTCGCCAATGTTCAGGCGGCAGTTTTCGAGCATCACCACCTGGCCCGGCGCCACGGTCACACCGCCCGTCCAATTGGCGATCAGCGGCACGCCGTTCTCGTAGGGCGGGCCGAGCAACTCACCCAGGCGCTTGGCCACCGGCGCCAGCGAGTCGGCGGGCTTGAACTCGCCCTCGGTGGGCCGGCCCAGGTGCGAGGTGACCATCACCGCAGCGCCCGCTTTGAGCGCCATCGCGATGCAAGGCACCGAGGCCCGGATGCGGGTGTCCTCGGTGATGGCGCCGGCGTCATCCTGCGGCACATTGAGATCGGCGCGGATGAACACCCGCTGGCCGGCCACTTTGCATTGGGACACGAGTTGGTCGAATCGGAGGATGTTCATGGAGGCTGCAGCAGGTTGGAGGGATGGGCGGCGCATCAATTCAGCCGCTGATTTTGGCAGAGCACCCGTCCCCAGCCAGACCGCAGGATCAACATCGGCCTGCGGCCCCGCCCGCCCCTGCAGCCTGCCTCCACCGCTTGCCACAGCTGACCAGGGCGGCATCAACCCGAGTCAACGCGCCATCAAGGCCCGCAGGTCTTGCTCCCAGCCCTTGAGCTGGGCCACGGCATGCCGGCGCTGGGTGGGGCTGGTGCTGTTGTGCAGCGTCGCCAGCAGGTTGCAGTTGGCAGCCATCAGCTTGCTGGAATAGGCCCGGTAGTCGGCGCGTGGGGATTGCAGCAGTTCGGCAGACATCCGGCGCAGACCGGCTTGCACCGTGGCAGCGTCACTGCGCTCGGCCTGCCACTGGCGCAGGCTGCGCACCGCATCAGCCAGTCGCAGGCTGCGCTCGTTGAGCCAGACCTCGGGATTGAAGGGCGAGGCGCTCAAGTCAGCGGCAAAGCGGCGGCGCTGGGCCTCGTCGAGCTTGCCGTACATCGTCTCGGCCCGGTCGAGCGCACGCTCAAAATTGACCTTTTGGCGCAACGCAAGATCGGGCTGCAGGTAGTCGGCGACGGCATCCTTGTACTTGCGCTGGTTCTGCCGCTCGATCTGGCGGATCTGGTCCGGGCTCAGTGTGCGCAGTTGCTCGGCGATCGCCGGCACCGCGCGCTCAAAGGCACGCTCACCGCGCTGCTGCCAGCTCTCGATCACGGCGCAGACCTGGGGCGCAGTGACTTTGTCCACAGCCAACGTGCCCATCGCGGCCAGCGCTTGGGCATAGTCGGGCAACTGGCTGGCGCGGTGCCAGGCAAACCAGTCGTCCAGCGCTGCCTTGACACCGGGCGACTGCTCGGCATTGAAATCAGCGTAGCCGTCCAGCCACCAGTAGGCCAGCACCGGCCCCTGGTCGTAGCTCAGGCGCACGGCACTGCAGGCCACAAACAGCGGCAGCAGAGCCCCGATAATCCACCGACTCCACCGCATCGACACAGGCTCCCCATATGGTTCTGGACATCGTGATCATGGCAGCGGGCAAAGGCACCCGCATGAAATCCCGCCATCCCAAGGTGTTGCACCGGCTGGCCGGCAGGCCCTTGCTGGCCCATGTGCTGGCCACCACGGCCACGCTGGGTCGGCACCCGACCTGGGTCATCACCGGCCATGGCGCCGAGGCGGTTGAGTCTGCCATGGTGGGCACCGGTGCGTCGTCGGTGCGCCAGATGCCGCAATTGGGCACCGGGCATGCGGTGGCCCAGGTGGTGCCCCACCTGGCCGCAACAGGCACCACGCTGATCCTGAACGGCGACGTGCCGCTGATCGAGGCCGCCACCGCCCGCGCCCTGGCCGAGGCCTGCGGTGGCCAGCGCCTGGCGCTGCTGACGATCAAGCTGGATGACGCCACCGGCTACGGCCGCATCCTGCGCTCGGGCGACCCCGAGGGCGGCCGGGTGCTGGGCATCGTCGAGCACAAGGACGCCACCGCCGCGCAGCGCGAGATCCGCGAGGTCTACACCGGCATGATGGCTGCGCCCACGGCTGCGCTCAAGCGCTGGGTGGCGGCGCTCAAGAACGACAACGCCCAGGGCGAGTTCTACCTGACCGACATCGTGGCGATGGCTGTGGCCGAGGGTGTGGCGGTGGTGGCCACCCATGCGGCTGACGACACCGAGGTGCTGGGCGTGAACAGCCCGCTGCAACTGGCCGACCTGGAGCGCCGCCTGCAACGCCGGCAGGCCGATGCGCTGCTGGAGGCCGGTGTGCGGCTGGCCGACCCGGCACGCTTTGATTTGCGCGGCACGCTGGCCACCGGCCAGGATGTGGAGATCGACGTCGGCTGCGTGTTTGAAGGCGCGGTGACGCTGGGCGATGAGGTGCGCATCGGCGCGCATTGCGTGATCCGCAACGCAGTGATCGGCGCGGGAGCGGTGATCCACCCGTTCAGCCACATCGAGGGTGCTGTGCTGGGCGCCGGCTGCCTGGTGGGGCCATTTGCCCGGCTGCGGCCGGGTGCGGACCTGGCCGAGGAGGTGCACATCGGCAACTTCGTCGAGGTCAAGAACTCGACGCTGGCGCGCGGCGCCAAGGCCAACCACCTGGCCTACCTGGGCGACGCCACGGTGGGCGAGCGGGTCAATTACGGTGCCGGCAGCATCACCGCCAACTACGACGGCGCCAACAAGCACCGCACCGTGATCGAGGCCGATGTGCACATTGGCAGCAACTGCGTGCTGATTGCACCGGTGACGATCGGCGCCGGTGGCACGGTGGGCGGTGGCAGCACCATCAGCAAGAACACGCCGGTCGAACAGTTGACGGTGGCACGCGGCAAGCAGGTGTCACTGCCGGGCTGGACCCGGCCGGTCAAGGCTGCCAAAGCGGCAAAGGGCAAGTAGCCGCTTGCAATGGCCGCTGTCGCTGGCTGCGCTCAGCCGGGCACGGTGTCCAGGCAACTGGCAGCCAGGCACAGGTCGTCCCAGGCGCGGGCCTTGTCGGCAGGCTGACGCAGCAAATAGGCCGGGTGGTAGGTGACCACCACCGGCACGCCGCGCCAGGTGTGCAGGCGGCCACGCAGCTTGCCGATGGGTTCCTCACTGCCCAACAGTGACTGCACCGCAAAACGGCCCATCGCGAGAATCACGCGGGGTTGGACCAGCGCCACCTGGCGTTCCAGAAAGGGCTGGCAGGTGCTCAACTCCAGCGGCGTCGGGTTGCGGTTGCGTGGCGGACGGCACTTCAGGGTGTTGGCGATGAAGACCTGGCGCGCCGGGTCGGCCGCTTCACCCGCCGCCCCTCCCGGCACGGCCGGCGCACGGCTGAGACCCAGCGCCCGCAGCATGCGGTCGAGCAATTGGCCGGATTCACCAACAAAAGGTTCACCGCTGGCATCCTCTTGCTCGCCCGGGGCTTCGCCAACCACCATGCAGTGGGCGCGCGGGTGGCCAACGCCAAACACCGTCTGGCGCCGGCTCGCGCCCAGACCGCAGGCCTGGCACGACGCCACTGCCGCCCGCAGGGCGGGCCAGTCCAGCGCCAGCGTGGCCTCGGCCGCAGCGGGACGGGGGCTGTCAACCGCGGCAGCCACTGCCGCCGGCTTGGGTGCCACCACCACGGCCTTGACCGACAACGGGGTGGGAACGGGGTCCGCAAGCGCACCAACGCCCGCCACCCGACTGGAGGGCCCGGCGGCCGGCTCGGCCGCCGCCGCGTCCGTGCCCGGCAGCCAGAGCCGCAAACCCATTTCGCGCAACATCGTGCGCTGCGCGTCAGTCCAGCGCATCGGCGGCTCCGGGTCCGGGTGGGAGCTCTCGATCTGGCACCGGCGCCAGTGTGGGCCGGTCCAGTGTGGGCCGGTCCAGCGTGGGCCGGTCCAGCGCCAGGCGCATCACCAGCGCGTCCTCGCGTCGGTTGCCCGCGGCCGGGTAGTAATTGCGCCGGCAACCCACCTGCAAAAAACCCACCGCACTGTAGAGCGCCAGCGCGGGCAGGTTGCTGGGCCGCACCTCCAGCCACAGCGCCTGGTCACCGCGTTGGCGGCTGCGCGCCAGCAAGCGCTGCAGCAGGGCCTGGCCGTGGCCGGCGCGTTGCAGCGCGGGGGCCACGCTGAGGTTGAGCAAATGGGTCTCTTCAAAGCCGGGCAAGGCCACGAAATAGCCCACCAGTTGGTCATGGCCGTCCAGCCGCAATTCGGCGGTGTAGCCCGAGGCCAGCGAGTCGATGAAGTTGCCCCGGGTCCACGGGTGGGGGTAGGCGGCCATCTCCAGGGGCAGCACCCGGTCAAGGTCGCTCACCAACATCGGCCGGTGCCAGACGGCAGGCGCGGTACGCAACACGGCGCTCACGGGGCGGCCTCGCTGCGGCTCACAACGGCGGTGGCGCTGGCCCGAGCCGGCGGTGGGCATCGCCGCAGTACAGGCGCGGGCCCTCGGCCACCGCGTCGGCGGCCGGCAAGTGCAGACCGCAGTGGGCGCATTCCACCATCGCCACAGGCGTCGCGGGCGTTGCAGCGCCCTTGCCAGGCCCGTCACTGCGGCCAGAATCGTCGCCCCGGCCACGCCGCAGCCGGGCCAGCAGGCTCCACAAAGCAAAGCCCAGCACCAGCAACACCAGCAGGTATTTCACTCAAGACCCCGATACAGCCGAAAGTACAGCAAAGACATGAATGGCCCAGGCACGGTCACAGCGCTGCCCGGCCCAGCACCACTTCAAACACGAAGCGCGAGCCGACATAGCCCAGCAGCAACAGCACCGCGCCGACGTAGAGCCCGCGCGTGGCGCGACGGCCGCGCCAGCCCCGCCATTGGCGGCCCGCGAGCAAGGTGGCAAACACCGCCCAGCCGAGCAGTGAAAACACGGTCTTGTGGTCCCACCGCCATTGCGCAGACGTGGCCACGCCCAACAGCAGCGCCAGCGTCAAGACGATGAAGCCGGCCTCGACAAACCGGAAAGTCAGCCGCTCGAGCCGCAGCAAGGGCAGGCCCAGTGTCCCACTCGCACTGACGGCTCCCGGGGCAGCGCCAGGTCCGCCCGGGGTTGGCAGGGGCTGCGGCGGCAGCGCCAGCCGCGTCCGCATCTGGCGCTCGGCCGAGTCCAGCAGGGTGGCGTGCAGCACTGCAGCCCCCAGCAGCGCGTACGACGCCACGCCCAGCACCCAGTGCAATGGCGCCCAGGGGTTGGCAGCAGGCCGCACCTCACCCGGGAAGGCCCAGGCCAGCAGCACCACCACCGCGCCACTGATCGCCAGCACCCGGCGCACGCCGGGCAGCGGCACAAAGCGGCTCTCCACCTCGTGCACCGCCAGCACCAGCCAGACGGTGAGCGACAAGACCGGGCCAAAGCCCAAGCGGGCTCCCGGCTCGCCCCGGCCCCAGCCGCCCACGTCGAGCGCCAGCAGGGCGGCGTGCAACAACCAGCCCGCCACCAAGGCCGGCACGGGCAGGCGTGCGCTCACTGCGGCCGGCATCGCCGCCACCCCGTAGGCCAGCGCAGCCAGCAGCGCCAGCACCAGCGGCGCCGCACCGAGATGGGCAACAGGGGCGAACGATAGAATCATTCCGGACAGTGTACTTTCGCGGCCACCACCATTTGCGGTGCCCGCCCCGACGATGGCATCAGCCCTTTCAGACCGCCTGTCACGCCTCGTCAAGACGATGCGTGGCCAGGCCCGCATCACCGACAGCAACGTGGCCGACATGCTGCGCGAGGTGCGCATGGCCTTGCTGGAGGCCGACGTCGCGTTGCCCGTGGTGCGCGATTTCATTGCCAGGGTCAAGGAAAAAGCCCTCGGCACCGCAGTCGTCGGCTCGCTCAACCCGGGCCAGGCGCTGGTCGGCGTGGTGCACAAGGAGTTGGCCGCCACCATGGGTGAAGGCGTGGCCGACCTGAACCTCGCCACCCAGCCCCCGGCAGTCATCCTGATGGCCGGTCTGCAAGGCGCGGGCAAGACCACCACCACCGCCAAGCTGGCCAAGCACCTGATCGAGAAGCGCAAGAAAAAGGTGCTGACGGTCTCGGCCGACGTTTATCGGCCCGCCGCCATCGAGCAGCTCAAGACGGTGACCCGGCAGGCCGGCGCCGAGTGGTTTCCGTCCACATCCGAGCAAAAGCCGCACGATATCGTGCTGGCCGCACTCGACCACGCCAAGCGCCACTACTTTGACGTGCTGCTGGTCGACACCGCAGGCCGCTTGGCAATCGACGAGGTCTTGATGGCCGAGATCGCCGACCTGCATGCGACGCTCAAACCGGTCGAGACGCTGTTTGTCGTCGATGCGATGCAAGGACAGGATGCAATCAACACCGCTCGCGCCTTCAAGGAGGCCTTGCCGCTGACCGGCATCGTGCTGACCAAGCTCGACGGCGACTCGCGCGGCGGCGCGGCGCTGTCGGTGCGCACCATCACCGGTGCGCCGATCAAGTTTGCCGGCGTGTCCGAAAAAATCGACGGCCTGGAGGTGTTTGACGCCGAGCGCCACGCTGGCCGCGTGCTGGGCATGGGCGACATCCTGGCGCTGGTCGAGCAGGTGACGGCCCATGTGGACCTGGGCGCGGCGCAGGCGCTGGCCGACAAAGTCAAGGCCGGCGACGCGTTTGACCTCAATGATTACCTGTCGCAAATCACCCAGATGTCAAAGATGGGCGGCTTATCGGGGCTGATGGACAAGCTGCCCAGCGCGATGACCGCCAAGGCCGGCAATGTCGACATGGACAAGGCCGAGCGCGACGTCAAGCGCATGGAGGGCATCCTGCGCTCGATGACCGCCAAAGAACGCGCCCGCCCCACCTTGCTGATGGACGGCAAGAGCAAAGCCAGCCGCAAGCGCCGCATCGCTGCTGGCGCCGGTGTGCAGATTCAAGAAGTCAACCGCCTGCTCAACCAGTTTGACCAGATGCAGGGCATGATGAAGAAGATGAAGGGCGGCGGCCTGATGAAGATGATGAAACGCATGGGCGGCATGAAGGGTTTGATGGGCTGAGGCGGTCCGGTCGAGCTGCCAACTCAGACCGCGCTCGACCGCTCCCGAGCGGGCTGAGCGTCCTTCGGGGGCCGTGAAGGCAGTGAGCTTGAGGTCGCCCTGTGGCGACGCTTCGAGCCTGTCACCCTCCAGGCTGCCAGCAGCCCCCCAAGCACGCAAGCCAGCGTGCCGGGTTCTGGCACCGTGTGCCCGGCCTGCTGGCCTGATGCCTGTTTCGAGGTTGCGGCATCGGCCAATGCTGTCTCGTCGTCCGCGATGTCGGGAACAGTCGCCAAGGCGGCATACAGCGCATCGAGCGGTCCGGCCACCCAGCGCGGCCAGTGACGCCGCTCGCCGCCTGCGCTCAACACCGACACATTGCCGCAGACATCGGGCACCACCACCGCCCGCTGCCGGCCGGCCGCGTCTGACACCAGGTACAAATCGGCCGGTTCGACATGACCGGGCGCAAAGTTGACCCGGGAGTTCAGGCACATCGAGTGGCCAAAACTCAGCGCCAGGCCCCGCGGACTGAACTCGCGCCCACCGTGCTCGGCCCGGATGCCGGTGCTGCTGATGCTCACCCGGTCGTTGGCCTGGCGGGCACGGATGCGCTCGGCCAGCGGCCCGATCAATTCAGCCGGCAAGCGCCCCGCCCGCAGCGCTTGCTCGACCGTGCCCTGGTACGGGTTGCGCCCCGGCTGGCCCCAGACGCAGCCTTGCCGCAGGCTCAGCGCCTCAGCGGCGAGCGGGCTGGCCGATGGATTGGCGGATGGATTGGCGGATGGATTGGCAGGGGGTTGGGCAGGCGAACTCCGAGGCACACTGATGGCCGGTGAGGAAGCCGCATCGCCCACCCGCGCGGCCGCCGACAAAGTGCCTGGCGGCCCGCCGGGCGATGTCAACCCGAGCCCGGGCGCCCGCGCTGACACCTGCAGCAACTCGCCGTCATAACTCTCACCTGGCGGCAAGCGCTGCACCCCGCCGGGGTGGGTGGTGAGCTGCATCTGGCGCCAGGTCTGCGCCAGGGGTTGGGTCAAACCGACCCGCAGAACCACCAGGGCTGCGGCCGCTGCCAGGCTCAGCCCCCCGACCAACGCCGCAGCGCCCAGCAGTTTGGGCAGGCGCCGACGCGGCGCCGCTGGCGCGGCCGGCGCGGGGGATGCTTGAGGTGACGCCACCCCGAGCAGCCCAGTCCATCCGCAACCTGCGGACCGGCAAGCGAATCGCCTCACCCGGCCCGGCCCGCAGGCAGCGTGGTCTGGTGCCCGCCGGCGCACCCGCACCAGGTCCACGCCACAGGCAGGACATTGGCGACGCGGGCGGGGCGTTGACGGCACGGGTTGGGGCGGAGTCAGGGGTCGGGTGCCCGGTGCCAGATCGGCGCTGCGGGCTGTAGACCGGATATCGGCGGGCCGCGCCCAAACCCAAGGTCATCCGTCACGCTCACGGCAGGCAGACAGCGGCCCGGCATCACGCTGGCAGGCCAAAATCGACAATGCGTGAACCTATTGCCCTGAACCTCAGCGTGCGAACCCGGGCAAGCGTGCCCAGCAGTGCTCCTGCCTTGATGCAGACGCTGCGGTTGATCGGGCGGCTGATGTTGCGGCTGATCTTGCGGCTGATCTTGCGGCTGATGTTGCGGATGATCTTGCGGCTGATCTTGCGGCTGATGTTTCGGCTGATCTTGCTGAGCGCCGCGCTGGCCGGCCCCGCCGCGCCCACTCACGCTGCGGCCCGTGGCGAGCCACTGCCGGCCAGCCTGTCCGCCCCGGTTTTTGCCCAGCAGGTGCTGGCACTCATCAACGCCTACCGCAGCACACTGGGTCTCTGGCCGGTGCAGGCCGACCCGGCCCTCCTGCTGATTGCCGAGGCCTCCAGCCGCGAACAGGCCGCCGCCGGCTGGCTCAGCCACAGCGGGTTCTCGCAGCGTTTTGCACAGGCAGGCCGGGGCACCTGCGTCGAGAACCTGGCCGCCGGACGGCTGCAACCGCCGGCCTTGGTGGCGGCCTGGCAGGCCTCACCTGCGCACCGGCACAGCCTGGTGGCGCCCGCAATCCGCTACGCCGGGCTGTCCAACGTCGATGGCTACGTCACGTTTTTTGCCTGCGACTGAGCCGGAGCCGCCCGCGCCTAGGCCAGCAGCGCCTGCGCAAACTCACGCGCGTTGAAGGTTTGCAAGTCTTCGAGCCTTTCGCCCACACCGATGAAGTAGACCGGCACCGGCCGCTCGCGGGCAATGGCCGCCAACACACCGCCCTTGGCCGTGCCATCGAGTTTGGTGACGATCAGCCCGGTCAGCCCCAACGCATCGTCGAACGCCTTGACCTGGCTGAGCGCGTTCTGGCCGGTGTTGCCATCGACCACCAGCAAGATTTCATGCGGCGCGCCGGTATCGGCCTTGTGGATGACCCGCTTGATCTTGCGCAACTCTTCCATCAGGTGCAGCTGGGTTGGCAAGCGACCCGCCGTGTCGGCGATCACCACGTCGCGGCCCCGGGCCTTGCCGGCGCTGACCGCATCAAACGCCACCGCCGCCGGATCAGCGCCCTCGTTGCTGACGATCTCGACCCGGTTGCGGTCGGCCCAGACCGCCAGCTGCTCGCGCGCCGCAGCGCGAAAGGTGTCGGCAGCGGCCAGCAGCACGGTGCGCTCGGCATCGGCCAGGTGGCGGGTGAGCTTGCCGATGCTGGTGGTCTTGCCGGCGCCATTGACGCCCACCACCATCATCACCGTGGGCTGAAACTCGCCCACCACCAGGGGCTTTTCCAGCGGCGCCAGCAACTCGGCCAGCGCCTCGGCCAGCAAGCCCTTGACCCGCGCCGGATCGGTCGCCTTGGCCTCCTTGACGCGACGCTTGAGGTCTTGCAGCAAGAACTCGGTGGCCCGCACGCCAGCATCGGCCATCAGCAGAGCCGCCTCCAACTCCTCGTACAAGGCATCGTCGATCTGGGTGCCGGTAAAAACCTGGGCAATGCTGCTGCCCGTCTTGCGCAGGCCGTTGCGCAGCTTGGCCAGCCAGGTCTGGCGGCCGACAGGCGCGGCCTCAAGGCTGTCAACGCGGGGCTCCAGGGCGACCGGCGCAGGGTCTTGAGGCAGGTCGGCGGCGGCCGGTGGCGCAGTCGCCGGGGCCGCTGGCGCAGTCGCCGGGGGAGCTGGCGCAGTCGCCGGAGCTACCGGCAGGGTTGACGGCAAAGGCGCGGCCCATGCCAGCGCGCTGGCCGGAGCGGCAGCCTCGTGACTGCCGCTGCCACCACCTGCCAGCTTGCTGACTGCCGCCTTCCACCACGGCATCGCCGCAGCGGCCGCCGGCGCCTGAACCGCAGGGTCGGCCGCCCCGGCCTCAGCCTGCTCAAGCAGTCCCTGCGCAGCCGGCAGGGCGGGCATGCCGGCATCGGGGACGGGCGGCGCAGCCGGGTGAGCGGGCGCATCAGCGGCCCGCTGCACCGGCCCCTCGGGCTGGGCCGTTGCGGCTGCGTCCGCAGCGGGTTCTGTCGTGGTCTGGCCGAGGGGCGCCGGCGCGGTCGCCGCGACCTTTTTCTTGAAGAAGCTGAACATTTTTCCTGTCACGTGAACGCGGCCATTGGGGCCCGCAGAAGTGCCCGCTATACTGCCTGGCTCAATGGCGCTTTAGCTCAGCCGGTTAGAGCGACGGAATCATAATCCGCAGGTCCGGGGTTCGAATCCCTGAAGCGCCACCAAAACAACGAAAGCCCGCGCCAGCCCTAGCTGCGCGGGCTTTTTGCTGTCCGGGGCTGGTGTGCCAAGAAGTGCGCCAACTTCGCCATGCCCAACCCCCTCAACACCCGTGCAGCCGCAGGTGCTCCACGGGTGCAGCACCTGCGCCGCAACCGCCTCGGCGTCTGGTGCTTCCGCCTCACCATCGACGGCCAGACCCGGCAGAAGTCGCTGGGCACCAAGGACCGGGCCCTCGCTACCATGCTGGCCTCGAAGCTCAACTGGGAATGGGCCATGGCCAAGCGCGGGAGCGACCCCACCGTCGCCGACATCCTCAAAGCCTTCAATAAGGACGGCCGCGAGTTCGACGCCGAATTCCCCGACGGCACCAAGTTCACCGGCATCAACACGGACGACGACCTGCGACGAGCCAAAGACCTCATGCTCGCCCGAATCGAGGCTATCGGGCCGATTGAGTCGCACTTAGCGCCGCTGCGGCCCGAACACCGGCCGCCAGCACGCCCCAAACACGCCACAAACGCATTTTCGAAGGCCACCAAGGCCTACCTGGCCGAAAAGATCCACGACAACGCGACCAAGACCCGGGCGGACAAGGCGGCGA
>JANYKR010000003.1 GCA_025358155.1 Betaproteobacteria bacterium | reverse complement strand
GCGCGGCCAGGACAGCCTGGTGATCCATGACGAAGCGCAGTCGCCAGCCACACCGCAGGCCCTGCTGGCCCGCGACCTGACCCAATACGCCCTGCGCGTGATCGAAGCCAGCGCCGATGAGCAAGCCGCCCATGCCGCCGTGCTGATCGAGTTGGACAAGGCCAGCGGCGGCAAGACCGTCTGGCGGACCCTGCTTGCAAGCCACTCAGCCCAGTGCGCGCCCGAGGCCATGGCATAATCTTGGGCTGGTCGAGATTTCACCCATCTTGGCTCTTCCCGGGATTCCGGGCGGTTAGCTCAGCGGTAGAGCACTGCCTTCACACGGCAGGGGTCGCAGGTTCGAACCCTGCACCGCCCACCAAGCATGCAGGCCCCGTAAGTCATTGATTTACGGGGCTTTTTTGTTTTCCCGGTCGTTCCCGATGTGACCTTTGTTGGCCCGTTTGGACTGCGCAGTCGCGACACTGCGCCAAATCTGCGCCACTGAACTCCGATCCCGCCGCAAGGCGTCAACCGGAGTTCAATGCAATGGCCAGCATCCGCAAGCGCACACCGTGGCGCGTCGTCGTCGATAAGGACACCGCCAACGCGGCCGTCTTCGACACCCTCAAGCGTGCCGTCGCGGCCGCCCATGCCCTGGTGGCGCAGGGCACCGTGCTCGGCTTCGTCCAGGAGCCCAGGAAGGGCCAGGCCGTCGGCCCCGAGACGGCCCTGGTCGAGCGGGTGCCCGGGGGCAGCTGGGAGGTCCGCATCCGCAGCAGGTCCGCGCCCGAACTCGTCAAGTCGTTTGCGCGCAAGAGCGACGCCGACGACTGGACGGCGCAGCGCGAGGGCGAGATCGCCAAGCGGCAGTTCGTGGACTACCGCGAGGCCGACAGGAACACGCTGGGCGACCTGCTGGGCCGCTTCGCACGCGATCGCCTGGAGGGCCGCCCCAAGGACGACCCGGACGTCGTGCGGACCGCCAAGCTGCGCGACCATGCCATCGCCCGGATACGGATGTCGGTCCTGCAGTCCTCGGACATCGTCACGTACCGCGACGAGCGCCTGAAGGTCGTGAAGGGCGCGACGGTCAAGAAAGAGCTCGAACTGTTGTCCCGGGTCATCGCCATCGCGCGCGCCGAGTGGGGCATCCACATGGCGGCCAACCCCGCGTCCGGAAGGCTGGTGAAGCGGCCGGCACCGCAGGACGGGGACGTGCGCGACCGGCGGCTGGCGGAGGTGCACGTCGGCGTGAAGGGGAACCCCCCGCCGGCACCGGATCCGGCGGGTCAGGGCGCGCAGCCCGCCAAGTCCGGATCGGCATCGCGTCGAGTCTGTCCCGACGACGCCTACGAGGACGATCCGGAGATCACCGCGTTGCTGGCACTGCCGCACTCCGAGCAGCAGGCCCTGCTGCGCGCGTGCCGCTACCCGGCCTGGTTCACGCAGCGCAAGCGTGAGGTGACGGCCGCGACACTCAAGGCGCGCCTGCAGCGCAAGGCTCAGGTGCCGGTCAAGGCGCGGTTGCAAGGCGGTTGCAGGCTCTGGGCCATCGTCAGTCTTGCGATCGAGACCGCACTGCGCCGGGGCGAAATGGTCAAGCTGCTCTGGAGGCACGTGCACCTCCGGCAGGGCTACCTGGAGTTGCCGGCATCGATCACGAAGAATGGCAAGCCCCGCATCGTGCCGCTGTCGGTACGGGCCCTGCGGATCCTGACGACCCAGCCCCGCTCCAGCGAACTCGTCTTCGACACCAACGCCAACACCGTCAAGCTGGCGTTCAAGCGGGCACGGGCGCGCGTGGGTTCCTGCGACCTGCGCCTGCACGACCTGCGGCACGAGGGCACCAGCCGGCTGTTCGAGAAGACCGACCTGCGCGCGAACGAGATCGGCCACGTCACGGGCCACACCGACCCGCGCATGCTCGAGCGGTACTACAACAAGCGCCCGGGCGAGTTCGTGGATCGGTTCCGGAGTTCGTTCAAGTGAGCCCGCACCCTGCCGAGGACGTGATGGCCAGCCGCAACGTCCGGGCTGGCCGCACCGGTGGACATCGGTCGCAGGGTCGACCTCATGCATTCGGCTGGCGCCTGCCTCGGGTGGAGTCTGCACCGCCGCCGCATGCGACGGCGGTGCATCGACGCTCGCGCTGCCTTCGGAGGCGGACATGAAGCCGCCGCGGGTCAAGCGCCCGGTGCCCGCTCGCCCGCCGGGTTTCAGCCCCGAGTGGGCGGGCGGCCCGACGAGGACGCGGCGGGCCGTGCCGGCCTGGGGGAGCAGTCTGCCGGCCCCGCACCATGTGGCGTCCACCGAGGGGCAGGAACTCGACACGTTGCGCGAGCGACTCAAGGCCTTCGAAGGGGCCAAGCCGGCCGTGCAACTCGACCCTGCCCAAGTCCGCACGTCGGGCTGGAGCAGTCGACACGACTCGGCCTACACGTCGCCGGCCTTCCAGCGGCTCAAGGACAACCTCGATCTGGCCGGCGGCAACGAGCAACCCATCCTCGTGCATCGGGTCGACGCCGGGTACGAGATCGTGTCTGGGCACCGCCGACACCGGGCTTGCAGCGAGCTCGGCCTGCCGGTCTTCGCCGTGGTCTGCGACGAGCCCCTCTCCGGCCTCGATCTGTTTCTGGCTATGGAGCGGGAAAACCGCGAGCGGGAGGACCCGTCACCCTACGACCAGGGGCGCATGTACCTCCAGGCGCTCGACAGGTGCCTGTTCCCGTCGCAGCGCCGTCTGGCCGTGGCCATCGGCGTGAGCCACACGTGGGTCCGCAAGGTGGTCCAGATCGCCATGTTGCCGGCCGCGGTGATCGAGACCTTCCTGGATCCGGCGGCAATCCAGCCCGCGCACGCCGAGGACATTTCGGTCGCGCTCGCCGCGAACTCGGCGGCCGTGCTGCGCCGGGCCAAAGAGCTCGCCGCAACGAAGCGCACCGCGAAGCGGTCGGCGACCGAAGTCGTCCGTCGGCTGGTGGGGCTCGAGACCCCGCAGGAGGCCACGTTCCTCATTCGGTGCGGGTCGAAAACCGTGGGCCACTGGAGGCGCGACGGGAAAGGCCGGGCGGTGATCACCTTGAATGTCGGCGTGAGCAACGATGGGGACATGGAGCGGGTCGTCGCGGCGA
>JANYKR010000326.1 GCA_025358155.1 Betaproteobacteria bacterium | reverse complement strand
GGATTGACCAACACCTTGGTTCCGGTGGCGCGCTGGTTGTAAACCGCGATCACCTCGGGCTGCAGCATCTGCGCAAGCGAGATCACCTGGGTGTAGTGGCTGGCAAAGGTGGTCTTGAGCTCGGCGGCCACGCGCTGGCGCAGCGCGCCCGCGGCGGCCGAGCCGATCTTGCCCAGGAACGGAAACAGCAGCCAGCCGCCCATGCTCCAGGCCATGCCGAAGTTGCGGTTGAACTCGGTGGGGCTGGTGTCGAGGCCACCGTAGAGGTAGACCTGCTTGTGGGTGGTCGAGCCGTAGCGGCTGTACTCCTTGGCCGTGCGGTTCAGCGCGGCCTCCATGCAGCCCAGGATCTGGCCGCCCAGCTTGCCGCCGCCGGTGGCGTCGAACGCAATCGTTGCGCTGGTGTCCACCAGGGCCTGGGTCAGGTCTTCGAGAAAGCTGGGCGCTGACGCGTCACAGACGTACTGGGCGCCGATGCTGCGCAGCAGCGCCGCCTGTTCGGGTTTGCGCACGATGTTGACCAGCTTGATGCCGTCGGCCAGGCAGATCTTGTTCAGCATCTGGCCCAGGTTGGACGCGGCTGCGGTGTGCACCAGCGCACTGTGGCCCTCGCGCTTCATGGTCTCGACCATGCCGAGAGCGGTCAGCGGATTGACAAAACACGACGCGCCCTCGGCCGGCGTGGTGCCCTCGGGCAGCACCAGGCACTGAGCGGCGGGCATGCAGCGGTACTGGGCGTACATCGCGCCGCCGATCAGTGCCACGGTCTTGCCCAGCAGCGCCTGAGCCGCCGGCGATGCGCCGGTGGCGATTACCACGCCGGCACCCTCGTTGCCGGCAGGCAGTGACTGGCCGAGACGGCCGGCCATGCCCTTCATCGCGCGTTCGGGCACCGCCGCGCTCAGCACCAGGCTGGCGGGCTGGGCCGGGTCACCGGCGAGCTTGGCCGTAGCCATGTCGGCCGCGCCAAAAAGCAAGCCGATATCGGACGGGTTGATCGGCGTAGCCTCGACCCGGATCAGCACCTCGTCGTCGCCGGGTGCGGGCACGTCGACCGAGGCGAGCGACAGCTCCAGCTCGCCACTGGACTTGATGAGGGTGCGCAGTTGCAGGCCGGTGCGGGGGGTTGAGCTTGAGCTCATGCGGTGTCTCCTGGGGGTGGGTGTGTGGATGGATGGATGGACGGACGGGCCGGCGCGCCGGGCTGGGTGCCGTGGGTGCGGGTTCGACCTGCTGAGGGGCGGAAGGGCATGGGAGTCGAACCCACCAGACACGCTGGGCGCGTCTCACCGGTTTTGAAGACCGGGCGCTCCACCGGGAAACGCTGCCCTTCCGGGGCTTGAAACGATCAAACCGGACCTTAGCATGCAGACCGGCTCAGGCCAGCGGCCAATGCCGGCTGCCATCAAACCGAGTGCGGCCTTCGCGGCGCAAAAACTCCAGCACCTGCACCGTCAGGTTGCGGCCTATGCCGCTCCGGTCACGGAACGCAGCGGCGTCCAGGCTGCCGTCAGCAGCTTCGGCCGCCAAGCTGCGAGCCAGCGTCAGCAAGTCGCCGACGGTCTCTGGCAGAAAGTAACGGTTGGGCGCCACCCGGACCAGCAGGCCCAGCCGGGCTGCCCGGCCCAGAAAGGCCAGCAGTTCGGGCAGCGGCAGGTCCAGCGCGCTGGCCAGCTCGCCAACGATGGGCGGGCGCAGGCCGGCCGGGCGCAGCGCTTGGGCTACACGGTCCAGCAACGCACGGTCAGCCTCGGTCAGCACTGGCTGGTGCTCGGGTTGGCGGTAGCGCAGACCCTCGCGCACCAGCAGACCGTCGGCTACCAGTTCTGTCAGCGCATCACGCTGCACGGCGTCGGCTTGAGCGGGGCCACGCAGCGCGGCCAGGCTGGCGCGCAAGGCGGTGTCGTCCGGCCCCAGGCTGTCGGGCTGCTCGGCATGCCAGCGCCGGGTTGCGGCCAGCAGTTGATCGCGCCAGCTGTGCCAGTGCGCAGCGGTCAAGACCCGCGCACCGCTGGGGCTGGCCACGGCTCGCAGCGCCATCGGCTGCACCAGTGCAGCGGCCATGCTGTCGTCCAGGCCCCGCGCCAAGCCGAAGCGCTGCATGTCCACGCCGGCCGGCGCCTGGGCGGGCAGCGTGGCCAGCAGGCCGGCCAGCGCCGCCGCCGGATCAGGATCGGTCAGCGCCGCCAGTTGGTGCAGCCGCAGCGGGCGCGCCCGGCCCCGCACGGGCCCGAAGGGGTCCACCACCCAGCCGCCGGCCAGCGTGCGGTTGGCCGTGGGGTCACGCAGGATGAAATGGTCGCCGTGCAGCGCAGCCAAAGGCCGGTCCAGCACCAACTGGGCCAAGCCGTTGCTGCCCGGCGACAGCGCGGCACCGGCCTGGACCGCGTGGCTGTCCCGGGCAGCCGTGCCAGTGCCGGCGGTGGTGCCAGCATGGGCGGTGCTGCCAGCATGGGCGGTGCTGCCCGTGCCGGCAGCCGGATCAGCGCAGGCGGCCGTGCCCGGCATCAAAGCCGCCACCCGCACCCCCACCACTGCTGCCCCCAGATGCAGCTGCAACGGGTGGCGCTGCGGCAGCGGTCGGGCAGCGCTGGCCAGCACCGTGAGCATCACATCGAGCCGGTCGGTCGGCGCATGCAGTGCCGGCGCCACCACCCAGTCGCCCCGCACCGGCTCGGCGCGCTTGAGCCCCGCGCCCGCCAGGTTCAAGGCGCAGCGCTGGCCGGCGTTGACCTGGTCAGCGGCCTGGTTGTGCACCTGGATGGACCGCACCCGGCACAGCGTGCCGGCAGGCGACACCACCACCTCGTCGCCCACCCACAATTGACCCGCCAGCACCGCGCCGGTGACGATGCGGCCCGCGCCGGCCAGCGCAAAGCTGCGGTCCACCACCAGCCGGAACCCGCCCGCCGCGCTGGGCGTTGTGAGGATCCCGGCCAGCCCGGCCAGGTGCTGGCGCAGGGCCGGCATGCCGGCGCCGGAAGCCCAGGCGTTGGCGACCACCGGGAACAGCGGCGCGTTGGCGTAGCTCGCCTGCCGCAACCCCGCCTGCGGCGCAGCGGCCAGCACCTCAGCGATCTCGCGCTCGACCTGCTGCAGCCGCTCCGCCGTGACCCGGTCGATCTTGGTCAGCGCCACCACGCAGCGCGGCACGCCCAGCAGGCCCAGGATCGCCAGGTGCTCCAGGGTCTGCGGCATCGGCCCGTCGTCGGCCGCCACCACCAGCAAGGCCAGATCGACGCTGGCGACGCCGGCCAGCATGTTGCGCACAAAACGCTCATGCCCCGGCACATCGACAAAACCCAGCATGCCGGCTGCGCTATCGGTGGCAGACAGCGCGGTGCTGGCAAATCCCAAGTCGATCGTCATGCCCCGGCGCTGTTCTTCGGCCAGACGGTCGGTCTGCATGCCCGTCAGCGCCATCACCAGGCTGGTCTTGCCATGGTCCACATGGCCGGCGGTGGCGATGATCATGGGCTCGCCGAATTGAACGACGGGTGCAGGCTGGCCGGACGCTGCGGCGCAGCAAACAGCGCTGCAAAGCCGGGCGCGTCCTCCAGACAGCGCAGGTCGAGCAGCAAGGCGCCGTCGGCGATGCGGCCGATCACGGGCACCGCCAACTGCCGCAGTCGTGCGGCCAACGCGTCCAGCGCACTGCCTGAGCCTCGCTTGCTACCCGCCGGCTTGAAGCGCAGCGCATGGCTGGGCAGGCGGTCCACCGGCAAGGCACCGCTGCCGATCTGGCTGAACACCGGCACCACCTCGACTGCGCCACACGCCGCGCCCGCAGTCATCCACCAGGCCGCAAGCATCGGCCGCAAGTGCTGCGCCAGCGCCTCGATCTCGGCCGCAGGCCGGCTCAGCAGGCGCAATGTCGGCAGGTTCTGCACCAGCCGGTCCGGGTCGCCGTACAGCCGCAGCACCGCATCGAGTGCGGCCAGCGTCAATTTGTCGCAGCGCAGCGCGCGTTTGAGCGGGTGTTTTTTGAGCTTGGCGACCAGGTCGGCGCGGCCGACGATGATGCCGGCCTGCGGCCCGCCCAGCAGCTTGTCGCCCGAGAACAGCACCAGGTCGGCGCCGGCCGCCAGGGCCTCGGCCGGCGTGGGCTCGTGCGGCAGGCCAAAGCGGGCCAGATCGACCAGCGCGCCGCTGCCCAGGTCGACCACGAAAGGCAGGCCGTGCTGGTGCGCCAGCACGGCCAGTTCGGCCTCGTCGGCGGCAGCCGTGAAGCCCTCGATCTTGAAGTTGCTGGCATGCACCTTGAGCAGCATCGCGCTGCGTGGGCCGATGGCCGCGGCATGGTCGCGTAAATGAGTGCGGTTGGTGCTGCCGACCTCGCGCAGCTTGCTGCCGGCCGCCGCCATGATCTCGGGCAGCCGAAACGCTCCGCCGATCTCGATCAGCTCGCCCCGGGAGACGATGACTTCGCGCCGCTTGGCCAGCGTGGCAAGCACCAGCACCAGCGCGCCAGCGGTGTTGTTGACGACGGTGGCGGCCTCGGCGCCGGTCAGGCGGCGCAGCCAGGCCTCGACCGCGTCGTCACGGTCGCCGCGTTGGCCGGTGGCCAGGTTGTACTCCAGATTGGCCGCACCGGCCGCCACCTCGTTGATCGCCGCCAGCGCCTGGGCCGGCAGCGGGGCGCGGCCCAGGTTGGTGTGCAGCACCGTGCCGGTCAAGTTGAAGACCCGGCGCAGTACCGGCTGCACCCCGGCCTGGACCCGGGCTTGCACCTGTGCGGTGAGGGCGGCTTGCAGGGCGCTGGCGCTGGCCGCCGGGCCGGGAGCCGCCCGGCGCCGCTCGGCCAACTCGGCCCGCACTGCGTCAAGCACCAATGCGCGGCCGTGTAGCGCGGCCAGGTCCATCAACTCCGGC
>JANYKR010000314.1 GCA_025358155.1 Betaproteobacteria bacterium | reverse complement strand
GGCGCAACCGGCGTTGATCAAAGTGCCTTGTCCGGGCGGTACCTGCACTTCGGCCAGCCTGACTGCTACGCTGGCCCGCTACCCGCGCCACCCGATCTGGGTTGATGGCAACCTCACCATCGATGACGCGGCCGCGTTGGGGAGTATGGTCCTCGCTGCCCCCCCTGACCTCGGATCCAGCAATCCGGTCATGCTGGTCATAGACGGCGTCCTGACCGTCAACGCCGCCACCCAGATCACTGGCTTTTTGCATGCCAAAGACGGGATTGTCTGGAACGCGGCCGCAGTGCTCCGCGGCGCGCTGGTCACGCCGCGTAGCTTCACTGCCACGACCGACGCCACCTTGGTCTATGACAGGGACGTCCTGAACACCATCCGGCTGTATTACGGCTCATTTGTCCGGGTGCCAGGCAGTTGGGCCGCAGTCTCTACGTTCTGACGGGTAAAACATGCGCCTCCTACCCTTCCGCCGCAGCGGTGTATCGCTGATTGAAGCCTTGGTTGCACTGGCCGTGATGGCATTCGGCATGCTGTCACTGGTGGGCGTGCAGGCCACCTTGCGGCTCAACAGCGACCTGGCCAAGCAGCGCACCGAGGCCATCCGCATCGCCACCGAAGAACTCGAGAACTTGCGGCTGTTTACCACGCTCAATCCAGTCAATGGGCAAGCGGTGGCTTCGTGGTCGGAAATCGCAACGCGCAGCGTCGCGGCCTATGTGCAGGCTGGCAATGTCGGCAACACCAGCTACCGGGTTGAGCGAACGGTGGTTACCGACCCCACTGCTCTGATCAATCTCAAAACCGTGTCAGTCAAGGTGCTGTGGACCGACCGCACCAATGTTGCGCAGTCAATCAGCGCTCAAACCGTCCTGACCGGGTTCGAGCCAGGACTTTCAGCTTTGCTGTCTATTCCGTCCAGCCGATCTGCCATCAACTTGGTCCAGAATCGAGACGGCTCGATCCCCAGCGAAGCTGTCAACCTGAATGACGGCGGTGATGGTCACAGCGCTTTCAAACCTTTGGCCAGCAGCACGGTAGTCTGGCGATTCAACAATGTCACCGGCGCCATAGACCAACGCTGCATCGGCGTGGCGGCTGCGCAAGCTGCCATCACGGCTGCCGATCTTGCAGGCGCTGTATGTCAATTCATCAACGCACGCTTGCTGGCTGGCGTGGTGCAGTTTGACCTCACGGCGGCGCCCAACCCGGAAACGCCTGCGGGCCCCACCACCTTGCCTTTGTCAAGCAACACGCCGCTCGTGTTTGTCAACGACCAATACCTGGCCTCGCGACAAGGTGCAGCAGCAGAATGTTTCTCGAATTCTCCCGCCACTGCTGCTGCGGCGGCCACACCAAACAGCAAGGGCTATGCCATCACCTATTACTGCCTGGTCTACCCGGGCGCCAGCAGCGGCTGGGGCGGTCAGCTCAACCTGGTACTGGCATCGGCCTTTCCAAACAATGACCCCTTGCCCGGCAACTTGCTAAGCTCCGCCTACAAGTCTTGCAGGTATTCAACATCCTCCAGCGGCAATACGGACAACGCTGACCACCCCACCACCTACTGCGTGGACGCCCGCCTGAGCTCAGCGGTCCCCTGCAGCGGCCAACGGGTGGCCAGCAACCTGACCAACCAGAATTTTTTGGTGATTGCCGCAGCTCAAACCTGTCCGGCGCCCGTCCCGGCTGCCAATGCTGTCAACTACAAGACCTTCGTGCATCAAAGCTTTCTCTGATGCCGCTCAGCCCCGGCGACCACGACTCGTTGCTGCGTGCAATTGCACTGGCCCAAGGCTCGATTGGCCTGTCTGAACCCAACCCCCGGGTTGGCTGTGTACTGCACGACGCATCAGGACAACTGGCCGGCGAGGGTTGCACCCAGCAAGCCGGCGGGCCGCATGCCGAGGTCATGGCAATACGTCAGGCGGCCGCCCATGGCAGGCCGTTGGCGGGCGGCACGGCCTGGGTCAGCCTGGAGCCCTGCGCCCACCATGGTCGCACACCCCCATGCGCTGATGCCTTGATTGCCGCCGGGCTGGCGCGTGTGGTGATTGCAACCACCGACCCGTTCAACCAGGTCGCCGGGCGCGGCATGGCTCGCCTGCGTGCTGCAGGCGTCGCGGTCGACCTCGCCCAGGCAGGTGCCGTGCGCCGGGCGGCGTTGGAGCTGAACATCGGCTTTTTCTCTCGCGTGCTGCGCAACCGGCCCTGGGTGCGCATGAAGATCGCTGCGTCGATGGACGGCCGCACCGCGCTGTCCAATGGCCGCAGCCAGTGGATCACCGGCGAGGCGGCACGCGCCGATGGCCAGGTCTGGCGCCGCCGTGCCGGGGCGATCCTGACCGGCATCGGCACCGTGCGTGACGACAACCCTCGCCTGGACGTGCGCATCGAGCCGCTGGCGCACCAGCCGCTGCGGGTTGTGGTTGACTCCCATTTCAGCACCCCACCAGACGCACGCTTGCTGCAACAGCCTGGCAGAGCCTTGGTGGTCGGCGCCCACGAGAACCCGGAGCGCATGGCAAGCTTGCGCGCCGCGGGCGCCGAACTGCTGCTGCTGCCACCGCGCCAGGGCCGGGTCGATCTGGCGGGCCTGATCGACCGCCTGTCAATGGACGGCATCAACGAGTTGCATGTGGAGGCCGGCGCCAGACTCAATGCCGCACTGCTGCAAATCGGGCTGGTCGATGAGCTGCTGGTCTACCTGGCACCCAAGCTGCTGGGGCCCGGCCGCGACATGGCGGCA
>JANYKR010000291.1 GCA_025358155.1 Betaproteobacteria bacterium | reverse complement strand
GGCGAGCCGGCCACTGTTCCCGGCGCCATCGCTGCGCTAGGATTTCCCCGCAATTCGAGGTGCGCCACCCGGTGTGCCACCGTCATCAACCCCCGCACCGGCTCGGGCGAAACGGCGAAAAGCTAGTAACGGCGCGGGTTTGCGGAGGTTTGGAGGTGGCTGGAAATCAGCTGCTAAAGCGGGTCTTGCCCCCGCAACCATAGATTCTCGATCAAAAACAACAACTTACGAATCGGCAGACGCCGCCCCAATGGGCGGCGTTTTGCTTTGTGGCCCATCTGTGGCTCACCGTTGGCCCATCCATGGCCCTAGAGTTTTCTTGGCCCCGCCAGAACGACCCTTGGGCGCGTGGCCCGCATCGGGCCGCAGCGGGGTCGATGATTCGCGGCCGCCGCGCCCGTAGGGCCTCGCCGTAGCGCACAACGAAGAGTGTCCTCGCATGGCCAGCCGTCCCGTGCCGAACATGTCGTGGAGGCAATGGACTCGGGCAATGTTCCGAGCGCTGTCTACCGAGAAATCGGTGCAGTCCAGTACCAGCCGCAAAGAATCTGACGCATAGGCTGATATTCTCACTGCGTGAGGATCAACGCTCTTGACTGAGGGCGTGGGAGGTATTCGGTCAATGGCGGAGCCCGTCTTCTCGGTGCTCCCGGAGAAGGCGAGCGATAGAAGACATGGCGGCCCAAGATGCGCCCTCGCTAAGCCGATTCCTCAGGATGGCCGTGGTGACGGGCGTCGAGAGGGCAGTTCGGATCCACATCGACCGCGGGGACGACCTCAATGCGCGCGACGAGAAGGGTCAGACGCCCCTCATGCTCTCGGCTGCACGCGGCAACGCAGCCATCTGCAGGCTGCTCCTCGTCGCCGGCGCTGACGTTGGCTTGCGTGATCCGTCAGGGCGTGCTGCGCTTGACATTGCCAGGGCGGCAGGCGCGCTTGATGCGGCCTCGGTCATAGAAGCCGCCTGCAATCCTCTGCCCACGGGCCGCAAAGGTGCTGTTGATCTCCTGGGGTCCGCAGAAGGCAGGAACGATGCCTCAAGCGCAGACAACGGATACGACAAAGATCCATCCCGAGCGGCAGTTCTGATGCCGGGCGCCAGCGCTCCTGAAGGTGCTTTGATCGCCGATGACGATGGCTCCGCGTTCGATCTAGGCGGGTGGGAGGCGGAGGAGGACCAAGTGCCGCCCGTGAGCGACACGATCCTTTCACAGGCCGCTGCCGAAGTGCAAACGGCGATCACCGAGCACCAGCCAATCGATACGTCCGCCGACTGGGACGACTTCGAAGCTATCCTGCCTGAGCGGGCTGCGCCACTTCCCCGAGCCGACGACACCGCGGCCCGCGAGCGGTTGCGCATGATTCTGCTTCGTGCCATTCGCGAGGGAAGCGTCCCCCATACAACCATTGCCGACCTGACCTGCGGTGACGATGGTGAGCCTGACGGCGAGGCAGGCGCGCTCCTGGTCATGGTCGTCAATGACCTCGGCGCCGAGACCGACGAGCGATTTGAATACTCGGCGCCTCACGAGAGCTATGAGGTCTTCGTCGCTCCCGACGAGAAACCCGACGAAGAGGACGTCGTCGCCGACGCCTTGGCCTTCGTGGATGACCTGGCAGCGCACCGCAATGAGCCCTTGCGCCTCTATCAGCGCGACTTCCAGCGCGAGGCCCTTCTCACCGCCGAAGCCGAAGTTGCCTTGGGCCAAGCCATGGAGCGCGGCCTTGAGAAAGCGCTCGACGCGCTGGCCGCATGGCCCTCAGGCGTCGCCGCCACATTGGAGGCGGCCCGCCAGGTGGCCAAAGGTGTCAAGCCGCTGCGCTCGATGTCCTCTGGCCTGCACAAGGAGGCCCAGGACGCACAGGCCCCGCCGACAGCCGAAATTGCCGACACCGAAGTCGACGTCGAATTTGAAGCGCTTGTCACCGAGGGTGAATCCGGCGGCCACGAGGACGAGACGGATTCGCAGCCTGGACTCGAAGCTACAGCGTTCACAGACGAGTTGGCAGAGTTTTGCGCCAACGCGGAGCTCTTGTCGGGCCTGCCTGTCGGTGCGAGCCAGAGCGCGGACGGATGGCTGGCATGCAGAGGTGCGCTGGCCTCTTTGGGCCTTGCGCGTGGCTTTCTCATGGAACTGGCCGACTCCGGGCTTGTCGGCGAGCCAGCCTCCGCCCATGCGTTCGACCAGGCGATGCGGACTTACCGGCGCGCGCGCGACCGGATGACCGTTGCCAACCTGAAGCTCGTCAACTCCATCGCCAAGAAATATCTGTTCAGTGGTCAGCCGCTCGACGACCTGCTGCAGGAAGGAAACATCGGCCTGATCAAGGCGGTGGATCGCTTCGACTGGCGCAGGGGCTTCAAATTTTCAACGTACGCAACGTGGTGGATTCGCCAGCAGGTCGGGCGCTTTGTGGCTGACAAGGGCATGACCATCCGCCTTCCGGTCCATGTCTACGAAAAGACGCAGCGTATCGCGCAAGCCGCCCGCGCTTTCGAGCTTCGCCACGGCAACGCACCGACGCTTGAAGAGGTCGCTGCTCTCGTGGATCTTCCTATCCGCAAGGTCGAGACCTTGGCCTATTTGAGTCGGGAGCCCCTCCCTCTTCATGACCTGTCCGATCTTGACGAACTGATCGCCGACTACGCCAGGGAACAGTTCGTAGTCTGCGATCCCATCGAACGCGTCGAGGAGAAGCAGCTGCGGGAATCGCTTGACGACTTCCTGAGCACGCTAAAGCTGAAGGAAGCGAACATCGTGCGAATGCGCTTCGGCATCGGAGTCCCAGACTCCTTGACGCTCGAAGAAGTCGGTGCCCGTCTGAACGTGACACGGGAGCGAATCCGGCAAATTGAAGCCAAGGCCCTTCGTCGGCTCAAGCATCCAACTCGACTCGCACGACTCAGGGCCGAGCTCGGTATCGCAACGGCTCCAGGTGCAGAGCAAAGCGAAGATGAGCCAGGTGACGCTAATGACAAGACTGGCGCCGACGTGGCAAACGGGGCGCCGCCTATGCCAAAGCCGACGGCCTTCGCTACTCCAACCCCCGAGGAGCGGACTGGCTCAGAGCCTCCATTGCTCAATCAGGTGCTGGGGCAAGCGCGAGACGCAGGTATCGTCGTCGAGGACTACCTTGAGGGCGAGGCGCGCCGCCTGTGGGTGCACATGACAGAAGCGCCCGACAGCCGCTCCCGCAAGCTCGTCCGACAGTTGATGGCGCTCGGGTTTGAGTTCTGGCCAGGGAAAGGCTATTGGCGATGAAGCCCAAGACACGAAGCGCGCCGCCGCGCGCGATGGCGATGCTCGAATCCCTCCGGGGCCTCGGCTACTCGACCGGCGCGGCCTTGGCTGACATTGTCGACAACAGCATCTCGGCCGGCGCCACCGAAGTCCTGCTCGACTTCGCCTGGGACGGCAAGAACAGCCGCGTGGCGATCCTCGACAACGGGCGCGGGATGGGCGACGCCGAGCTCGAGAGCGCCATGCGCCTCGGCGACAAGAATCCGCTCGACGCGCGCTCTGCCCACGACCTGGGCCGCTTCGGCATGGGGCTCAAAACGGCCTCCTTCTCGCAGTGCCGCCGCCTCACCGTCGCCACAGTCAAAGGCGGAGCCACGAGTTGCCTGCGTTGGGACCTCGACGAGCTTGCGGCAGACCCCGACGGCGGTTGGCTTCTGTTCGAGGGGCCGGCCCAAGGCTCCAGGCCTTTCATCGCGGTTCTGAAAGGCAAGAAGGCGGGCACCCTCGTGCTCTGGGAGTCGATGGACCGCATCGTCACCGCCGGCTACGGATCGGACGATTTCCACGATCTCATCGACACAGTCGAGTCCCACTTGGCGATGGTCTTCCACCGCCTGCTTCAAGGGCCTCGCGCCAAGCTCAAACTGCTGCTCAATGGCCGCGCCGTCGCGCCGTGGGACCCCTTCATGTCGGGACATCCCGCGAAGCCTTGGTCGTCGCCGCCGAGCAACCACTCCACCGACTACGGAACAGTCACGGTGCAGGCGCACGTTCTGCCGCACCGCGACAAGCTGACGGCCAAGGAGTTCGAGGACAACGCCGGGCCTGCGGGGTGGACCGCGCAGCAAGGCTTCTACGTCTACCGCAACGAGCGCCTGCTGGTCGCGGGTGGCTGGCTGGGCCTGGGCGGCTCGCGGGCGTGGAACCGCGAGGAGGCCCACCGCCTGGCGCGCATCCGCCTGGACATTCCCAATACCGCCGACGCCGACTGGAAGATCGACGTTCGCAAGTCGACGGCCCGGCCGCCCGTGTCGCTGCGCCCCTGGCTCACCCTGCTGGCCGAGAACACCCGCGAGCGCGCGCGCCGCGTGTTCGCCTACCGCGGCACGCCCGCGCCAGCGAAGGGCAACGTCCCGATCGAACAGGCTTGGCGCGTCGAGCGGGTCAAGGCCGGCATGCGATACCGGATCGACGAGGCCCACCCGTCCGTCTCGGCGGTCCTGGAGAGCGCAGGCGCGCTTGCGCCGCTGGTCAAGTCAATGCTGCGCGTGATCGAGGAGACGGTGCCCGTGCAGCGCATCTGGCTAGACACGGCCGAGAACAAGGAGATCCCGCGCACGGGCTTCGAGGGCGAGCCCAACGCGGCTGTGATCGAAGTCGCCAGCGTGCTCTTCAACGACCTGATCGAGCGCAAGGGTCTTAGCGTCGAAGAGGCGCGCAAGTCCATGGCGCGCACCGAGCCGTTCCAAAAATATCCAGCGCTTGTCGCGAAACTAGGGAGCAAGAAGTGACCGCAGCAGCAGAGGCCGCAGCGCAAGCCCAGTTGCTTGAGGATGTCATCGCCACTGCGCAGCGGCTGGTGAAGGCGGAGAAGGACTCCTCCAAGATCACGCCAGCCTACATCGCGGCCAAGGTGAAGCTCGCCGCCGCGATGTTTGCCAGCGATCCGCCCGTACAGCTCGACGAGGCCAAGGCGGTCTCCACGCTGATCCAGCGGTTCAGCCACCGCATGGGCAAGGCCGCCACGCTCAAGGACGACGCCGGCCACATCGATTGGCTCAACGCCGCCCGCAAGAAGGACTGGCACTACTGGCGCCGCTACCGCGACTATCAGGAGTCGAAGCTCTCGGACGTGGTCGTCGATGGCCTCGACGAATCCACCAGCGACATCCTGGGCCTGCTCGAAGACCCGCTGCGGGCCGACCCTTGGGACCGCCGTGGTTTGGTTGTCGGCCATGTGCAGTCGGGCAAGACCAGCAACTACACCGGCCTCATCAACAAGGCCGCGGATGCCGGCTATAAGATCATCATCGTACTCGCGGGCCTACACAACAACCTGCGCTCGCAGACCCAGATTCGCCTTGAAGAGGGCTTCCTGGGCTACGAAACGACGCAGGGCGGCGACCCTGGCGCATCCATCGGCGTGGCCGCCTTTGGCGAAGACCTCAAAACCAACTCGGCGACGACGCGCGCGGAGAACGGAGATTTCAGCAAGGCCATTGCCAAGCACTTCAACGGCATCTCGCCCGAGGAGCGGCCCTGGGTGTTCGTGGTCAAGAAGCAAAAGACCGTGCTCACCGAGTTGCTCAAATGGATTCAGAAGCGGGTGGCCGACACGCCTCACCCGCTCCTCTACTCGCTCCCTCTCCAGCACCCGTTGCCAGACGGGAAGGAGTGGAGGCTCGTCACCAAGCTGCCTCTGCTGGTGATTGACGACGAGGCGGACAACGCCTCGGTGGACACCGGCGAGCAGCTCTTCAACGAGGACGGCACGCCGGACGAGGAGCACTCGCCCAAGACCATCAACAGCCTCATCCGGCGGGTTCTGCACTCGTTCAGCCGCAAGGCATATGTGGGCTACACGGCCACGCCCTTTGCCAACATCTACATCCACCACAAGGGTGCGACCATTGCCGAAGGCCCCGACCTCTTTCCCAAGGCCTTCATCATCAACCTGGCGGCGCCGTCGAACTACGTCGGCCCCGCCCGCATGTTCGGCAAGCTGACCAAGGAGGGCCGCGTCGGCGCGCTGCCGCTCTCGCGCAGCATCCTCGACCACTACGACCCCGAGGCGGAGGCTGGGTGGATGCCGCCCAAGCACAAGAAAACCCACGTTCCGGTCCACATCGGCCAGGAGACGATTCCGCAGTCCCTGCGCGAGGCGATCCATTCCTTCGTCCTGGCCTGCGCGGTTCGCGAGCTGCGCGGCCAAGGGCTCGAGCACAGCTCCATGCTGATCCACGTCACCCGCTACGTGTCGGTGCAGGACCATGTGCGCGAGCAGGTCGAGGAGGCCGTGCGCCAGATGCGCCAGAAGATCACCCGTGGCAACGACGCCGACGAGCTGCTCGCGCAGATGCGCAAGCTCTGGGACGAGGACTTCGTCCCCGTCCGCGACAAGGTCGCCGAGCTCTCGACGCGAGAGGAGCTGCCTGCGCCGATGCCTTCCTGGGACGACGTGCTCGCCAAGCTGCCCGATGTGCTCGACGACATCGATGTGCGCTCGATCAACGGCACGGCCAAGGACGCACTCGACTACGCCACGCCTGGCGCCGCCCTCAAGGTCATCGCGGTCGGCGGCGACAAGCTGGCGCGGGGCCTGACGCTCGAGGGCCTCTGCACCAGCTACTTCGTTCGCACGACGAAGATGTATGACACGCTGATGCAGATGGGCCGCTGGTTCGGCTACCGCCCCGGATACCTGGACCTCTGCCGGCTATACACGTCGCCGGACCTGGTCAAGTGGTTCGGCCACATCGCCGACGCCTCCGAAGAGTTGCGCGAAGAGTTCGACTTCATGGCCAAGGCCAAGCTCACGCCCGAGCAATATGGCCTCAAGGTCATGTCACACGAGACGCTCACGGTCACGTCGCCCTTGAAGATGCGCAACGCGCAGACGCTCTCGCTGACCTACAGCGGAACGCGCCCGCAGACCATCCTCTTCCATCGGAACGCGGCGATCCAACAGGCGAACCTCGACGCGACCGGCGCGCTGGTTGCGGCCCTGGCGACGAAGTTCGTGGACGCGCCGAAGTATCCGCGTGACGGCGAGGCCGACTCCTGGCCTGGCGCGCGCCTCTGGCGGGACGTGGACGCTTCCCATGTCCTCACATTCCTTGCCGCCTATGCCACCCATCCGAACGCCACCACCGCCAAAGTCGCGGTGCTCTTCGACTTCATCGCCAAGATGCTCGACATCGGCAAGTTGAGGAAGTGGAGCGTCG
>JANYKR010000258.1 GCA_025358155.1 Betaproteobacteria bacterium | reverse complement strand
TGCGGCAGTACCTGCGGCGCGGCCACCATGCCGAGCACAGCATCGCCGGTGGCCCGATGGCGGCGGTAGTGGTGGCGCTGGCCGGCGTTCCCGACGCCGACCTGAGGGCGATGGCGCACTACCTGGTGGCGCTGCAGCCAGCCGCCTCATCCAGCCCGGCGCCAGGCTCAACACCGATCGTTGCGCTTGACGCTGCCCCGGCGCCGGCCCTGTTCGCCGCCGCTGCCCGCGAACTGCCGGGCCCGGCCGAGCGGATGTTCCAGTCGGCCTGCGGCGCCTGCCACCATGACGGCGACGGGCCCGAGGTGATCGGCCTGAACCAGCCTTTGGCGCTCAACAGCAATCTGCACAGCGGCCGGCCCGACAACCTGATCCGCACCGTGCTCGATGGCATCTGGCGGCCTGTTTCGCCCGAGATCGGCCACATGCCGGCGTTTCGCCAGGCACTCGACGATGCCCAGATCGCCGAGTTGGCCGGCTGGATGCGCCAGCGTTTTGCACCCAGCCAGCCGCCCTGGGCTGACCTGCCGGCAGCGGTAGCCCGGCTGCGGGCTGCCAAGCCCTGAGGCTGCAGCCAAAGTTCCAGACCGCAGCGTCAGCCGCTCACTGCATCCGGGCCAACAGCGCCAACGCGCCCGGCAAACCCAACATCGCCAGCAGCGTCGATACCGTGACCAGCCCGGCCACGTAGGCGCCGTTGCCGCCCATGCGGGCAGCCAGCACGTAAGCGCTGCTGGCGGTGGGCATGGCGGAAAACGCCACCAGCACCCACTGCTGCGCCAGTGGCAGGCGCAGCCAGACCACCAGCGTGATCGCCAGCGCCGGCAGGGCGGCATGGCGGATCAGCATCAGCCCTGCCGCCAACCCCGGGGCCTGGCGCAGCACACCAAAGCGCAGGCCGGCACCCACGGCCATCAGGCCCAGCGGCAGCGCCGCCGCGCCGATGCGCGACATCGTGGTGGCCACCAGATCGGGCAACTGCAACCCGGCCAGGTTGGCCAGCAGCCCGGACACGGTGGCCAGGATCAGCGGGTTGCGCAGCAGCTCCCGACCGTAGCCGTGGCCGCCCTGGCGCGCCAGCGGCCAGACCGCCGCCACATTGCACACCGGCACGCACAGCGACATCAGCAGCGCCTGCATCGCCAGGCCCGGCGCACCGGCCAGGCGCTCGGCCAACGCCAGCGCCACGTAGCTGTTGAAGCGGAAGGCGCACTGCGCACCGCTGGCATGCAGCATCGGGTCAACCCCGGGTGCACGCGCCAGCGCAAAGGCCAGCACGATGCCGGTGCCGGTCACAGCCAGCGCCACGCCGCCAAACACCAGCATGTCGCCTGGGTGCAGCGGGTTGCGCACGATGGCCTGGAACAGCAGCACCGGAAACAGCAGGTAGTACACCAGGCGCTCGGCACCGTCCCAGATCGGGCGGTCCAGCCCGGTGTAGCGGCAGATGCCGTAGCCCAGCGCAATCAGGGCAAAGTCGGGCAGCAGGATCAGCAGGTCGCGCATGGCGGCAGTGTGCCAGCGGCCGGGGTGGAGGCTGGGTTTGCGGCTCGACTGGCGCCCCGGCCCGCCCAGGTCAGCCGGGCAGGCACCTGCCGCGTTGAACATCCACATCCAGACCCACGTCCACACCCACACCCTCTGCACCACACCCCATGAAACTGACCCTGAATTTGAGCCGATGGCTGTGCTGCATCCCCCTGCTGTTGGCGCTGGGCTCACCGGCTTTTGCCACCGGCCCGCTGAACCCGATCGGCGGTGTGCGCTTCGAGCCCCAGCTGCAGTTGGCTGGCCAGTCCTTGCTGCTCAACGGCACGGGATTGCGGGCCGTGCTGTGGCTCAAGGGCTATGCCGCTGGCCTGTACCTGGGCCAGCGCGCCGCCAATGCCGACGCGGTGGTGGCCCAGGCCGGTGCCAAGCGCTTGCAGCTGCGCTTGCTGATGGACGTGCCTGCCGACGAATTCATCAAGGCCTTCCACCAGGGCGTCGAGCGCAACAACCCACCGGAGGTGCGAGCCAGCCTGGCTGAGCGTGCGGCCCGTTTTGATGCGCTGCTGCATCCGCTGGGCGAGATCCACAAGGGCGATGCCGTCAACCTCGACTTTGTGCCGGGGCAGGGCCTGCTGTTCTGGTACAACGGCCGCCAGCTCGGACCGGCGATACCGGGCGAGGACTTTTACGGCGCGCTGCTGCGGGTGTTTGTGGGCGAGCATGTCAGCGACGAGCGGCTGCGCGCCGGCCTGCTCGGCAAGCCAGGTTGAGCGCCTCTGGCAAACACGGTGCTGGCGGCTGGCGGCACTGGGCCACAATCTGCCGCCGGGCCACGGCGAATTCGTCAATTGGCCGCCAGTCGACAATCAGGCCGGCCCGTTTGATTCTGGAGACCTCACCGACATGAACCGATCCCAATTGCTGCTGGCTGCAGCCGCAAGCGCCGCCGCGCTGCTTGGCGCGCCTTTGACTGCCCAGGCGCAGGCTTACCCCACCAAGCCGATCCGGCTGGTGGTGCCGTTTGCCCCCGGGGGCACCACCGACATCGTAGCCCGCACCGTGGCCGACAAGATCGGCGCTGTACTGGGCCAGACCATGATCGTCGAGAACAAGGCCGGCGGCGGCGGCTCGGTCGGTGCCAATGACACCGCCAAGGCCACGCCCGACGGTTATTCGCTGGGCATGGCCACGGTCTCGACCACGGCGGCCAATCCGGCGATCAACCCGAGGCTCGCCTACAACCCGATCACCGACTTCACGCCCATCACGAATGTGGCGGCCACGCCCAACGTGATCGCGGTTCACCCCTCGTTCCCGGCCACCGACTACAAGGGCTTCCTGGCCGAGCTGAAGAAAAACCCCGGCAAGTACAGCTACGCCAGCTCGGGAACCGGCGGCATCGGGCATTTGCAGATGGAGTTGTTCAAGAACCTGTCGGGCACCTTCATCACCCACATCCCGTACCGCGGCGCGGGGCCGGCGCTCAACGACACGGTGGCCGGCCAGGTGCCGATCATCTTTGACAACATGCCCTCGGCCTTGCCTTTCATCAAGGACGGCCGGCTGGTCGCCATCGTGGTGTCGGCACCGCAGCGCCTGACCCAGCTGCCCAAAGTGCCCACCTTCAAGGAGATCGGGCTGGAGCCGGTCAACCGCATGGCCTACTACGGCATCTACGGGCCCAAGGGCTTGCCCAAGGAGGTGGTGGACAAGGTCTACGCCGCCGTCAAGAAGACCACCGAACTGCCCGAAGTCCGGTCCCGCATCGAGGGCACGGGCTCGATCGTGGTGGCCAACACGCCGGCCGAGTTTGCGGCCCAGATCAAGGCCGAGTTCGAGGTCTACAAGCAGGTGGTGGTGTCGCAAAAGCTCAAACTCGACTGAGCTCGAGCTTGCGCTTGAGCTTGAGGCTCAACTGGCGGGCGGGTCTGCGCTTGAGCTTGTGGCACCGCGCCGATAGCTGGCGATGACCGGCGCCAGGCCGGGTCGCCGCAGCGCCGCAACCGACGAGATCCGTGCGGTGCTGCCCGCCAGCAGCCGGGCCCTGCTGGGCCGCTTCATCGACGCGCTCTGGATCGAGGACGGCCTGGCCAAGCTCACGCTGGAGGCCTACCGGCGTGACCTGACGCTGTACGCGCTCTGGCTGGCAGAGACCACCGGCCGGGCCATCGACAGCAGCACCGAGCCCGATCTGCTGGGCTACATCGCCCACCGCCACGCTGGCAGCCAGGCCACCAGCGCCAACCGGCGGCTCACCGTCTTCAAGCGGTTTTTTCGCTGGGCGCTGCGTGAGCATCTGGTGCAAGCAGACCCGACCTTGCGGCTGGGCGGCGCCCGCCAGCGGCTCCGGGTGCCAAAGACCCTGTCCGAGGCCCAGGTCGAGGCCTTGCTCGGCGCGCCCGACCCAGCCACGCCGCTGGGCCTGCGCGACCGGGCGATGCTGGAGCTGATGTACGCCAGCGGCCTGCGGGTGAGTGAGCTGGTGGAGATTGCCACGGTGCGGGTCAGTTTGAGCGAGGGGGTGCTGCGGGTGGTGGGCAAGGGCAGCAAGGAGCGGCTGGTGCCGTTTGGCGCCGAGGCGATGGACTCGATAGCGCGCTACCTGGCCCAGGCCCGTGAGCTCATCCTGGGCGGCCAGCGCAGCGATGCGCTCTTTGTCACCGCCCGCGGCGGCGCGATGACGCGGCAGATGTTCTGGACCCTGGTCAAGCGCCATGCCCTGACGGCCGGCATCCGCTCGCCCTTGTCGCCGCACACCCTGCGCCACGCGTTCGCCACCCATTTGCTCAACCACGGCGCCGACCTGCGGGTGGTGCAACTGCTGCTGGGCCATGCCGACATCGCCACCACCACGATCTACACCCATGTGGCGCGTGAGCGGCTGCGCCAGCTGCATGCCGCGCACCATCCCAGGGGCTAGCAGCGTGGGCGGCAGGGTAAGCGTAGGCCCTGACGTTGCAGCCCGGCCCGCCACGGCAGAATGCAGCGCGCATGGATCACAGCTTTCTCTCGGCCCTGGTGTTGTTGTTGCTGGTGCTGGACCCGTTTGGCAGCCTGCCGATTTTTGTCTCGGTGCTGCAGGGCGTGGCGCCCGAGCGGCGGCGCCGGGTGGCGCTGCGCGAGGTGGTGATCGCGTTTTCAGTGCTGCTGGCTTTCATGCTGGGCGGTCAGGGATTTTTAGGCCTGATGCGCTTGTCGGAGCGCTCGCTGGAGGTGGCTGGCGGCGTGATTTTGCTGATCATTGCGATCCGCATGATCTTCACCGGCGGCGCCGAGGTCTACGCCAACGAAGGCGGGCGCGAGCCCTTCATTTTTCCGCTGGCGGTGCCCTTGCTGGCCGGCCCGTCGGCGATGGCCACGGTGCTGTTGCTGGCCTCGCGCCAGCCCGAGCGGCTGTGGACCTGGGTTGGCGCACTGAGCCTGGCGATGGCGGTGTCGGGCGTTGTGCTGCTGGCGGCCGACCGCATCCGCCGCTGGCTGGGCGCGTCGATGGTGTCGGCGATTGAAAAACTGATGGGCCTGGTGCTGACCGCGGTGGCGGTGGAGATGATCCTGGCCGGACTCAAGCGATACTTCTTTGACCCTGCCTGATCGCTGGCGCGAGCCTGGCGTGGCTCTCACTTGCAGCCCTCACGCCGAAGGACTCTTGATGACGCTGACCCTCCGGACCCGAACCGTACTCATCGCCGCACTGGTGATCGTCGGCATTGGCTTGGCCAGCAGCAGCTCCGCCCGGCCGATCGAGCAAATCCGCAAGACGGGCACGCTGGTGGTGGCCACCGAGGGCCAGTTTGCGCCCTTCAACTACTTTGAGGGCGCCAAGCTCACCGGTTTCGAGATCGACATCGCCGAGGCGCTGGCCGCCAAGATGGGGCTGAAGGTCGAGTGGAAGACCTTTGGCTTTGATGCCTTGCTGACCGGCCTGCAGCAAGACCGATGGGACATGGTGATCGCCTCGCATGGCATCACCGAGGAGCGGGCCAAGGCCGTCACCTTTGCCGACCCGCACTACTGCTCGGGCGGTGTGATCGTCGCCAAGACCGACGCCATCCGCAGCGCAAAGGACCTGGCCGGCAAGGTTGTGGCCGTGCAGACCGGCACCACCTACCTCGACAACGTCAAGAAGGTGCCGGGCCTCAAGGACGTGAAGAATTTTCCGCAGGACAACAACGCCCGCGCCGCGCTGATGACTGGCCGAGTGGATGCCTGGGTGGTGGACAAGTTCGTGGCCAAGGCCGCCCTCCAGACCGATCCGAAGTCCGGCCTGAAGATTGGCGACTTTCTGTTCATCGAGCGCATCGCGCCGGCGGTGGCCAAGGGCAACACCGGGCTGGCGCAGGCCCTCAGCCAGGCACTGGCTGCGATCCTTGCCGATGGCAGCTATGCCAAGATTTCTCAGCGCTGGTTCAAAGAGGACATCCGATGCAAGTGAGCGGCTTGCAAACAGCCCAGGCCTCGCCGGCATCGGTGGCGCCGGGCCCGGGCCGTTCCAGGCTGTGAGCGCAGGGCCCGCTGGCGGCTGGCCCTGGCCTGCTGGCTGGACCCTTCAACAGCGCAGCAGCGCGGCCTTGCTGGGTGCAGCAGTGGCCTTGATGGGGGTGCTGTGGGGCCTGGCCTGGCCGCTGTCCTGGGCGCCCGAGCCGATCGGCGGCAACGCCCAACTCTTCGCCGAGGGCGCACGCATCACCGTGGCCCTGACGGCGGTGGCCGGCACGGCGGGCGTGCTGCTGGGCCTGTTGGCGGCGCTAGGCAAGCTGTCGCGGCTGACGCCGCTGCGCTGGCTGGCCAGCGGCTACATCGGCGTGATCCGGGGCACGCCCTTGCTGGTGCAGATCTTGTTCGTCTTTTTTGCGCTGCCCGAGCTGGTGCCGTGGCTGCGGCTCGACGAGTTCTCGGCGGCCTGCGTGGCGCTGGCGCTCAACGTCGGCGCCTACAACGCCGAGGCCATCCGCGCCGGCTTGCTGGCGGTGCCGCACGGCCAGATCGAGGCCGCCGAGTCACTGGCACTGTCGCCCTGGCAGATCTTCTGGCTTGTGCGCTTTCCGCAAGCCATCAAGATTGCGCTGCCGCCGCTGGTCAACAACGCGGTGGCCCTGCTCAAGGACTCGTCGCTGGCTTACGCCGTGGGGGTGGTCGAGCTGACCAACGTCGGCAGCCGCATCCAGGCCGCCACCTTCAAGCCCACGCCCACCTTGATCACCACCGCGCTGATCTACCTGCTGCTGACGGGCCTGCTGACCCAGATGTCGAGCGCGATCGAGCGGCGCTTTGAGGGCAGCCACCGATAGCCACGGCGGCCTGCGCTTGCCGATACTGCAGACGTCAATGCCCCTGAATCCGTCACCGGACCCATCATGACCAAAACCCGCCTGGCCCTTGCCGCCGCTGCCGATCTGCCTGCTTACCCTCTGACCCCCTGACCCTCTGACCATCAACACTGAACCCTGCCAGGCCATTGACCTATGACACCCCTAGCCCAAATCACCCTTCGCTGCGGCCCCGCTGTTCGCACCCCTCGCCGCTCGCTGGCATTGGCCGGCTGGCTGGTCTGCAGTCTTGCCGTGTTGGGCGCACCGGCGGCCTGGGCGGAGGGCTACCCGACCCGACCGATCAGCCTGGTCGTGCCGTTTGCCGCCGGTGGCCCCACCGACGTGGTGGCGCGTACCCTGAGCGTGCCGCTGGCCAAGGCCCTGGGCCAGCCGGTGGTGGTCGAGAACAAGACCGGCGCTGGCGGTACGGTGGCAGCCACCATCGTCTCGCGTGCGGCGCCCGACGGCTACACCCTGCTGATCCACCACAACGGCATGGCCACTGCGCCGGCGCTCTACCGCAAACTGGCTTACAACCCGCTGACCGACTTTGAGTACATCAGCCAGGTGGTGGATGTGCCGATGACGCTGGTGGCCCGCAAGGACCTGCCGGCCAAGAACCTGCCCGAGCTGCTGGTCTACCTCAAGGCCCAGGGCGACAAGATCAACCTGGCGCATGCCGGCCTGGGCGCGGTGTCGCACCTGTGCGGCATGGTGTTCCGCCAGGCGGTCGGGGTGGATCTGACCACCGTGCCCTACCAGGGCACCGGGCCGGCAATGGCCGCATTGCTGGGTGGCCAGGTTGACCTGCTGTGCGACCAGACCACCCAGACCGTGCCGCAGATCAAGGCCGGTGCGGTGCGGTTTTACGGTGTCACCACGGCCCAGCGCATCAAGGCCTTGCCGGACGCGCCAACGCTGGCCGAGCAAGGCCTCAAGGGCTTCGAGGTGATGGTCTGGCACGGTATCTACGCGCCCAAGGGCACCCCCAGGGAGGCCACCGAGAGGTTCAACGCCGCACTCAGGGTGGCGCTGAAGGACCCGACCGTGATGGCCCGCATGGCCGACCTGGGCGCCGAGATCGTGCCCGATGCCAAGCTAACGCCCGAGGGCTTGCGCAGCTGGCTCAAGCAGGAGACCGAGCGCTGGGGGCCGGTGATCAAGTCGGCCGGGGTGTACGCAGATTGAATTGCCTCAGCCGGGCGTGACCGACTGGGACAGCCAGTCGAGCTCGGTCTCGCTGAACCCCGCCGCCCGCCGTGCCGCCAGGTTGAACGGCGGCCGCAGCCTCGGCGCTGCGTAACGCGCCACCAGCTGCGGGTACAGCGCCACCGGGTCTTGCCCCTGGCGCTGGCACAGCCAGGCGTACCAGCGGTTGCCGATGGCCACATGGCCGATCTCGTCGCGCAGGATGATGTCGAGTATCGCCACCGCCCGCGCATCGCCGGCCTTTTTCAGCTTGGCCTGGATCGGCGGTGTGGCATCCAGCCCGCGCGCCTCCAGCGTACGGGGCACCAGGGCCATGCGGGCCAGCACGTCGCCCGAGGTGGCCTCGGTCATGCGCCAGAGGCCGTCGTGGGCTTCAAAGTCACCGTAGTCATGGCCCAGGGTCTGCAGGTGCTCGCGCAGCAAGCCAAAGTGCAGCGCCTCCTCACCGGCCACCTGCAGCCAGTCGCGGTAAAACGCCTCGGGCATGCCGGCAAAGCGCCAGACTGCGTCCAGCGCCAGGTTGATGGCATTGAACTCGATGTGGCAGATGGCATGGATCAAGGCGGCACGGCCCGCCAACGTGAAAGGCGAACGCCGCGCCACCTGGTCGGCCGCCACCAGGCGGGGCAGGGCGGGGCGGCCGGGCAGACCGGGTGGGGTGGCGATGGGGTCGGTGGCGTCCAGATCACCCTGGCCCGCGTTGGCGGCCGCCAGCAGGGCGGTGGCCTGCGCGGCCTTGTCGGCCGGATCGGCGAGGCAAAGCACCTCAAGGGCGCGGCGTCGGAGCTGCATCCCTAGAATCATAGGCTGTGCCCCTACCTGGACCTGACGATGGCGATCTACCAACTCGACGACCTGTCCCCCGACGTGCACACGACCGCCTGGGTTGCCGAGAGCGCCCAGGTGATGGGCCGGGTGACCCTGGCCGAGAACAGCAGCGTCTGGTACGGCGCGGTGCTGCGGGGTGACAACGAGCGCATCACCCTGGGCCGCAACAGCAATGTGCAAGACGGCAGCGTGCTGCACACCGACTACGGCTCGCCGCTGGTGATCGGCGACAACGTCACGATCGGCCACCTGGTGATGCTGCACGGTTGCAGCATTGGCGACGGCTCGCTGGTGGGCATCGGCAGCGTGATCATGAACGGCGCGTGCATCGGCCGCAACTGCATCGTCGGTGCCGGGGCGCTGGTGACCGAGGGCAAGAAGTTCCCCGACGGGGTGCTGATCGTCGGCACACCTGCCAAGGTGCAGCGCGAGCTGACGCCCGAACAAATCGACCGGCTGCAGGCCAGCGCCAGCTACTACGTGACCCAGCAGCAGCGGCACGCCCGCACGCTCAAGCGCATCGATTGACGATGGACCAGTTGCTCAAGTTCCTGTTCGAAGGCTTGCCGGTGCGCGGCATGCTGGTACGGCTGGGGCCGTCCTGGCGCGAGCTGCTGTCGCGCCGTGTCAGTGTCAGCGACGGTGGCCATGCGTTTGCGCCGCCGGTGCGGGCCTTGCTGGGCGAGATGGCGGCGGCCGGGCTGCTGATGCAGGCCAGCCTGAAGTTCAACGGCGCGCTGGTGCTGCAGATGCAGGGCGACGGCCCGGTGCGGCTGGCGGTGGCCGAGACCCAGCCGGACCTGAGTTTTCGCGTCACCGCCAAGGTGGTGGGCGCGGTGGCCGACGATGCCCGGCTGGAGGCGCTGCTCAACGTCGGTGGCCAGGGCCATTGCACGATCACGCTCGACCCGCTGGACCGCCAGCCCGGCCAGCAGCCCTACCAGGGCGTGGTGGCGCTGCACGGTGACCAGCGCGAGCCGCTGCAGCAGCTCAGCGAGGTGCTGGAGCACTACATGTTGCAGTCCGAGCAACTCGACACCCGGCTGGTGCTGGCCGCCAATGACGAGGTGGCCGCAGGCCTGTTGATCCAGCGCCTGCCGCTCAGCGGTGCGGCGAATCTGGCAGCGGGGCTGCGCGTCGGTGTGGACGAGGACCAGATCGGCCGCAACGAGGACTTCAACCGCATCGCGATGCTGGCCGCCACGCTGACCGCCGAGGAGCTGTTGATGCTGCAGCCGGCGCAGATCATGCACCGCTTGTTCTGGCAGGAAACGCTGCGGGTGTTCGAGCCGATGACCCCGCGCTTTGCCTGCCGCTGCTCCCGCAATCGGGTGGCCGGCATGCTGCGCGGCCTGGGCGCAGACGAGGTGGGCTCGCTGATCGAGGAGCGGGGCGAGGCCGAGGTGGGCTGTGATTTTTGCGGCGCGATGTACCGTTTCGACCCGGTGGATGTGGCGGCGTTGTTTACCGCAGACCGGCAGAAGCCACCGGCTTCGAGCCAGGTGCACTGATTCGGCGGCCTTGGCCGGCACGTCCCGCGCTGGCGTCCTGCCCCGGCATCTTGTACCGGCATCTTGTACCGGCATCTCGTACCGGCATCTCGTACCGGCACCTTGCCCCGGATCGGGCAGACCCCAGGGCTCAGGCGTGCAAGGACCCGCCGCGGTGCAAGGGCTGGGTCAGGCCGTTGGCCGAATAGACCTTGACGCTGGGCCCGTCGTTGGGCATGAGCACATCGATCGCCCGGTCCAGCGAGGCCGTGGCGCGGGCCAGGGCTTCGCGGTGGTGGGCCAGTTGGGCGCTGGCGCGCGACAGACGCAGGCGCATCGGCTCGGGCACGCCGCCGTGGCGGGCCACCAGCATGAAGCCCTCTACCGCCCGGGCCAGCGCGCGGTGCAAGGCTTGCGCCTGCTGCTCGATTTCAGGGATGTTGCGCACATGCAGCGAGTCGGCCAGCGCGCCCAGGTGTTGCTCGACCTTGGCCACCAAGGGCTCCAGGTCGGCCTGGGCAGCTCCGGCACTGCCGGCACTGCCGGCTCGATCAACGAGGGGGTGCATGGCGGCCGGTCCGCTTCAGCGCTTGGCCACGTTGCCGACCAGCTCCTGGGCATTGGCGATCAACTTGTCGGCAATGGCCTCGGGGTTGACCTGAAACTTGCCGTCACGGATCGCGTCCGAGATGCGCTGCACCTTCTGGGCGTCAAACACACCCTCGGCGCCGCCTGCGGACAGCTGGGCCACGGTGGCTGACAGCTCCACCTTGGCGCTGGCTTCCACCGCTTTGCTGCCAGCACCTGGCCCGGACGGCGCCACGGCAGCGCCCGGCTTGCGTTCGCCAGCAGTCGGCGCGACCGACTTGTTTTCGAGATGACCGATCTTCATTTGGGACTCCAGCAGAGGGGGTCAAGTTGCCCGACCCTGAGACATGCTCGGGGTATCGGCCCGCCAGATCGGGACTTTAGGGCCTTGCTGCCGGATTTTCGCTGAACCCCGTGTTTCGGTGGGTCGCAGGGCCAGAACGGCGCACAACCTGGCGTCGCCCGTGGGTCAAGACCAGGCTGCTGCCGGGTGAGCTTTTCGCCCTGGGTGGGGCGGTGGCGGGTGTTTGCCGCCGCGTTGCGGGCCGTCACAACGCCAGCTCCAGCCGCCGCTCGCCTACGGCGATGCCGCTGACCACCCGGCCGCCCTCGGTCCGCACCCGGGCGCTCTGGCCCTCCAGGCCCGGACCCATCGCCTGGCCCTCGCTGCTGACGCTGTAGCCCGGGCCGACGGCCACGATGCGTACCGTGTCGCCGGCGTTGAACCAGAGCCGGGTCTTGAGATCCGTCCGGCGCAGCGCCTCACCCCCCACCAAGCCGCGCGCCAGGGTGCGGCCCACGGCCAGATGGGCCGCGTTGATGGCGGGATCGGCCCGCTCGGCGAGGTCCACCTCGGCCAGCAGCAGATGCCTTGCCTCCAGCACGGTGCCCACCGGCAGCACGGTGGCCGCCACCAGCGAGGGCGCCCAGACCCGCACCGTGATCGGCAGGGTAATGTTCCAGGCTGTAGCGCCCTGCACACAGCGCAAACCCATGCGGGTCTGGCCCAGCGGCCGTGCGCCTGCAGGCAGGTAGGGCGCGATGCGCTGGCAAGGCGCCAGCTTGAGGCGGGGGTCGAGCCGGCCCACCAGCACCTCGATGCGGGGCGGTTTGGCCGAGACGCCCAACAGCGTGCCGGCGGCTTGATTCGCCAGTCCCTGAATCTCGGCAGCCAGCGCCTCGGGCAGGGCGGTAGCGGCGGCAGGGGCGGCAGGGGCGGAAGTGGCGGCGGGGACGGAAAGGGCGGACGTGGCGGACGGGGCGGCCAAGGCGGGCAAGGCGGGCAAGGCGGGCAAGGCGGCAGGTGCAGTCTGCGCACCCGCCGCCAGGCCGCCCAGCAGGCCGGCGGCGGCCAGGCCGCAGCTGGCGAGGCGCATTGCCACCTGCCGCTGCAGTGCGCCGCAGACCCGGGCAGGCCAGCTCGGGCGCTGCGCACGCCAGGCTGTTCGACGCAAGGACGGCAGGCTGTTCACACCCCGAATGTTGCAGGCGCCCGCCGTGACGCAGTGGCCGGAAATGCCGGGCCTTGGGACCGCTGTTCGAGCCCATGCTGCCGTGCCGGTTGCCCACAATGCCGTCACATTGACCCAGCCTGGGCCGTGCCCGTGAAAGGGCCACTGTATGCAACGCCTGACCGACGCACTCGATTTTCAATCGCAAGCCCTGATGCTGCGGTCCGAGCGCCAGCGCCTGATTGCCAGCAACATTGCCAATGCCGACACGCCGGGCTACCAGGCCCGCGAGCTGGACTTTGCCAACGCCCTGCGCCAGGCCACCGGCATGGCACAAGGTCGGGTGGGTGGCTTGCTGTCGGGCAGTTCAGGCTTGACGGCGACCGGTGGCCCGGGGCTGAACACCACCCATCCTGGGCACGATGCTGCCAGGGTCGGCTTCGGCGACGAGCCCGGGCTGCTCTACGCCAGCCACAGCCAGGATTCGATAGACCGCAACACGGTCGACCTCGACCGCGAGCGGGCCAGCTTTGCCGACAACAGCGTGAAGTACGAGGCCACGCTGCGCTTCATCAACGGCAGCGTGCGCTCCATGCTCGATGCGATGAAGAGCCCGAGCCAGGGCTGATGCTGCGCCCCTTGTTTGAGCCCGGGAGGCCCTTGGCCACCCTGTCAGGAGAACACCGATGAGCATGTTCAAGATCTTTGATGTGTCGGGCAGCGCCGCCAGCGCGCAAACCCAGCGCCTGAACGTGGTGGCCAGCAACGTGGCCAATGCCGACACCCTCGAAGGCCCCAACGGCGAGCGCTACAAGGCGCGCCAGGTGGTGTTCCAGACCTTGATGATGGGCGAGGCCACCTCGGCGGGGGTGCAGGTCAGCCAGGTGGTGGAGGACGAGAGCGCAGGCCGCTCGGTCTACAGCCCCAACCATCCCAAGGCCAATGCCGAGGGCAATGTGGTCTACAGCAATGTCAATGCGATCGAGGAGATGGTCAACATGATCTCGGCCTCACGCTCATACCAGAACAACGTTGAGGTGATGAACACCGCCAAAAGCCTGTTGTTGAAGACCTTGCAGATGGGCCAGTCATGATGAACTTGCCGCATCCGCCCAATTTGGCTTTCAGGAGGCTTTGATGAGCACCGTAACCTCAGCGACCAACACCGCCCTCGGCAGCACCGCTGCCAAAAGCAGCAGCGCGCTGTCAGGCGCCGCCGGCACGGCCAAGGACGCGAGTGAGCGGTTTCTCAAGCTGCTGGTCACCCAACTGCAGAACCAGGACCCGCTGAACCCGGTCGACAACGCGCAGATGACCTCGCAGATGGCGCAGATCAGCACGGTCAATGGCATCGAGAAACTCAACAAGAGTCTGCAGGCGTTGATGAGCAACTCCAGCGATGCGCAGACCATGCAGGCAGCGTCGCTGGTCGGCCATGGGGTGCTGGTACCGGGTACCGGTCTGGTGTTCAAGGCGGCGGACGGAAAGGCATTCGGCGGCGTTGAACTAACGTCACCGGCAGATAGCGTGACGGTGACCATCAACGATGCAAATGGCATTACGGTGCGGACGCTTAGTC
>JANYKR010000045.1 GCA_025358155.1 Betaproteobacteria bacterium | reverse complement strand
AGCGATGCACCCGCGGCCATGAAATGCCTTGAACGTGTGCAGTGGCCACGGCCGCGACCTAACACCTCCACCGCCAGGGATTGCAAGCCAGGATGCCGCCGCGCGAGCCTGCTCGCGTAGCGAGCGCTGCGGGCGACCTGAGGTTCAAGAAATGATGCTGTCTCGGCCGCCCGATGACCAGGGCTGCGGGGCTGGGTCGCGCCGGAGCTTCTCAGGGCTGCGCTCTCGCAGCCGGTTGTCAGCAGATCGTCAGCAGATCGTCAGAGGCGGTCGCCACACCGGGTGCCGCTCTCGTGGTCTGCGGTCGATCTTCAACGGGCCACTTCAGAGCCCCAGGATCGCATACGTTGGCGCTCGAGCGTCTCTCCGGGGGGCTTTGGGGAAAAGCGCGTTTGAATCCCTATCCTCCGCCGTGCGTCAAGCCTTCTTGCGGAGGCTCAAGCCCATGCCGGCAAGCGCCAAACCCAGCAGGGCGATCGAGCTGGGCTCAGGGACGCTGTTGTTCGGGTTGGCGGACAGACGGAATGCCATGTCGCCGACGGACGCGAAGAACCCGGGATTGGTGTCGGCGCCATTGAGCACGTATATGGCACCGTCGCCGCCCGCGACCCCGAACAGGCTGGTTTGCGTCAAGAGAATGTTGTCACCCGCCATGCCGACCCAGTACGCAACACCACCCATCATGTTGAACCCCGAGAAATCTGCGTGCAGGCGGTGCTCGCCGCTGTACGCGCCATCTAGATCAACCGCCGAGACAGTGGTGAAAAATTGTGCGGCCACGCTTCCAGGGGCGCCGGAGCCGTTATTCCAGATGGTCACGACGACCGCATCACCGAGGGCACCCAATTGATCGCCCGAGTAGATGTCCATGCCATTGACAAAGGCGGTCGTACCCAAGGTCACGCTCTCGGCAAAGCGCTGACCCGGGCGCTCGTTGGTCCAACCGTCGTTAGTGACGGTGCCAGCGGTCGTGACCGGGCTCCAGTCGAACACCAGCGCGGCTTGCGCGAAGGACGAAACAGCGAGCAGTGCAGCGGTGGCAAGTACCTTGAGCATTTGTTTGGCCCCTTTGAGTTGGATGACAGCGAAAAATATCAGCTGCGTAACAAGAAGCAAATCTCATGCCAAAATAAATACATCAAAAGAATCAGGGCGTTGGACACTTCGCACGTAAATTCACGCCGAAAGTGTAAAAAAAACCGTCACTTTCCGCGCCATTCGCGCGCAGTGACCGCCCACGCTCCCAGGCATCGGTCCAGCTCCGGGCGCTGCAGGACCAAGGCGCAAGCCGCGCTGCGGCTACAGGGTCGAATTCAAGTCCAGCACGTTGACCTCGTCGCCAAACACCGAGCGCACCAGTGGCAGCAGGTGGTCGTGGTGGCTCAGAAACACCACCTGGGTCAGCTCGGACAACCGGGCCAGCGCGGCCAGACCGGCGCGGGCGCGGCTGTCGTCGTAGTTGATGAACAAGTCGTCGGCGATGAAGGGCAGCGCATGGCCGGCACCCAGCTGCAGCTCCAGCGCGGCCAGGCGCAAGGCCAGGTAGAGCTGGTCGCGGCTGCCCTCGCTCATGCCGGCGGTGCCGACCCGGCTGCCATCGGAGCGCTGGCCGTAGAGCACCGGCGGTTCGCTGTCGGCATCCACCGTGAGGCGGGCAAACGAGCCCAGCGTCAGCGCCGCGAACAACTCGCCTGCGCGCAACAGCATCGGGCCCTGGCGAGTTTGGCGGTATCGGTCGATCGCCCACTTGAGCAGGCGCTCGGCGGTGTGCACCTTGAGGTAGCGCTCGGTCGCGGTGGCCATCGCGGCCAGGGCCTGCTGGCGGGCGGACTCGGCCTGCGCGGCGGCGTCCTGGCCGGCAATCCGGGCCAGCTCGCCAGCGGCCTGGGTCAGCTCGGTGGTCAGCGTGTCCTGGCTGAGGCGCTCGGCGGCGGCCTCGGTGGCCAGCTCGGCCAGCGCCAGCGGCAGCTGCGCAGTGTCGGTGTTGGCCACCTCGGTTTGCAGCGCCGCGAGCGCCAGGCCGTCGGCGCCGTCGTGCACCGCTTGCAGCGCGGCGCTGGCCGCTGCCGTCAGGCGCCGGTGCTGGTCGGAGCGCTCGATCAGCGGGCGCAGCGCGTCGAGGTTCCCGACGCCGGCCTGGTGCAGCAGCGGCGCCACTCGGGCCTGGGCCTGGTCGAGACGCCGGGCGGCGTGGGCGGCCTCGGTCTGCGCGCTGAGCAGCTCGGCGCGCAGGCGCTCGGCGTCTTTGCGCTGGTCTTGGGCCTGGCCCAGGCGCAGGTGCAGCTCGGCGGCCAGGTCGGCCACCCGCTCGGGGGCCAGCGCGTCAGCCCGGGTGTCAGCAGGCGTGTTGGCCAGCGTGTTGCCTGGCGCGCCACCCGCCGTGTGGCCCAGCGCGTCACCCAGCGCGTCACCCAGCGCTTGGGGCGGCGCCGCCAAGATGGGAAACCCGACGGCCAGCAAGTCGGGCGCGGCTTGGCCCACCAGCACGGTCACGTCTTGCGCAAAGTCCTGCAATTCACGCTGGAGCGTGGCGATGCGGGTCTGGCGCAGCTCGCGGATCTGGCGCAACAGCTCGTCGATTTGCGTCATCACGGCGAGTGAGCTCTCAGCGCCGGCCACCGTGGTGGTCTCGGCCAGGCCGGCAGCGGCAGCGGCGGTCTGCCAGCACAGCACCCAGGCCTTGACCTCGGCCTGCGCGGCGGCGGCCTTGTCTTGCTGGCGGGCCAGCGCGGCGGCCGCAGCGCCTTGCTGGCGTTGCAGTTCGTCCCGTCGGGTGCTGGCGGCCAGGCTGGCGTCCACCGCCTCGCCGGCCAGCCACAGCAAGTGGGCCAGGCCGGCGTCGGCCTCAAACGCCAGCCCGGCAGCGGCCAGTGCGCCGGCCAATGCCGCGCGGGCCTCGGTGGCGGCCTGCTGACCGGCGGCCGCGGCTTGTTGCGCCTCGACCAGCGCGGCGTCGGTCTGCAGCACCCGGTCGCGCGCCAGACGCCAGGGTTCGACCTCGGCCAGGGTCAGCCCGGACAGGGTCAGGCCCGGCCCGCCCAGGCCGGCGGCCAAAGCGGCCCATTCGTCCTCGGCCGCTGCCAGCTCGTCCGCTTGCGCCGTGAGACGACGCCCGGCATCAGTCGCCTGCTGCTGCAGCCGCGCCAGCGCATCGGTCTTGGCTTGCAGCTCGCTGGCCTGGTGCGCCTTGTCGTGGCGCTGGTCGGCCAGCTGGTCGGCGAGACCGCTGCGCTGCTCAAAATCGGGGGCCGCCGCTGCCAGGCTCTGGGCACCCGACTTGATGGATTGCCAGACCCCATCCCGCTCGACGCGGGCTTGCTGCAGGTCCGCCGCGCCGACCGGGTGGTGGGCCGCGCGGTACTGCTGGATCTCAAGCTCGCACAGGGCCAGCTGGGCTGCCAGCTCAGCCAGGACATTGGTCAGGGTTTGCAACGCCGCCTGGGCCTCGGCGCGGCGCTGCAGGCGGGCGGCAGTCTCGGCGGGAGGCGGCAAAAACACGGCCCGCAGAACCTGCGCGGCGGGCCCGTCAGTCGGCGCTGGCGCCCAGCGCCCCAAACCGGCCAGGGCAGCGGCCAGATCGCGCTGGCAACGTGCCAGCAGCGCGGCATCACGGGCCGCAGCGCCGGGCAGGTCACCCAGGGACCGGGCTTGCGCCAGGGCCACCCGCAGCGCGGCGGGCAGGTGGGTGGGGCCCGGTCCAGCGGCGCCGCTGGCCGCCTGGGCCGGCAGCGCGGCCAGATCGGCGGCGCGCTCACGCACCGCCGCATCGGCACTCTGGCGGGCTTGGTCTAGCCGCTCGAAGCGCTTGGCCTCGCTCAGCAAGGCGGCGCGTGCGGGCAAGGGCGGCAGCTGGCGGGCCAGCTCGGCTTCGGCCGCCTGCGTGTCGGGCGCAGGGGCATCGGCGGGCGGCGCCTGCAGCGATGGCCGATCCGCCGACCCGACCTGCTGGGCCAGCACCGGGGCAGCAGGCCAGCCGAGGTGGGCCCGCGCCGCCTCGACCTGCTGCCACAGGCCGGCCAGCTCGGCGCGGCGGCGGTCGATGTCGCGGCCGTGGTGGCGCACCTGCTGGCGCCGCTCGGCCAGCCTGATGATCTCGGCCTCATGGCGCAGCAAGCGGGTGTCGGGCTGGACCACTGCCAGCAGCGCCTCCCGCTCGGCCGCCTGCGCGGCATGCAATTGCTGTTCGCGCCCGGCAGTGGCCAGGGCGAGTTCAGCTTCGCCCAGCTGGCGCGCCGCGTCGACCGGCAACAGCAGCACGGTGGCGGGGTCGGGGTCGGGTGCACCGGCCCCTGCAGACGATCGGGGCGCGTGGGCCGCATCTGCTGGCCCGGCAGGCACGGCAAATTCGGCAAGCGCAGCCAACTCGGCCTGCAGCTCATGCCACTGGCGCAGCGGCGACAACACCCGGCGCACCCGCTCGAGTTGAATCCGGCGGGCGTCCAGGCTGTGCTGGCGGGCGCGCAATTGCTCGCGCCGCGCCTGCAGCGCGCGCAGCCGGGCATCGGCGTCAACCCAGTCCTTGGTGCGCACGGTGCTCGCCTTCAAAGCCGCCTCCGCGGCGGCCAGCGCTTCGCTGGCGACGTAGTAGGCCCGGCCGCCGGACTTGCGCGGCGCCCACAGCGCATCAGCCTCTGCAGCCAGTTGCTCACGCACCGCGCCCAGACTGCCGATACCGGCGGCCGACTGGAACAGGATCTGGCCGATGTCGTCCTTGGCACTGAGCAAGGCCTGGCCACCGGCTTCTAGCCGGCCATGGTCCAGGCCGAACATCTGGTCGAAAAACGCCCGGTCGGTGCCGCCCAGCCAGGCGGCCAGGGCCGACTCGGCCAGCGGCTGACCGTCGGGGTCGAACAAGGTGCGGTTGCGCGCCTTGGTGCGCACAAAGGCCAACTCGGCGCCGGCATGCTCGATGCGGGCGCCCAGCTTCAGGTCGGCCTTGGCATGCACAAAGTCAAAGCTCGAACGGGTCTCGATGCCGTAGAGCAGGTCAAGGATGGCGCTGCGGGTGGTGGACTTGCCGGCCTCGTTGGCGCCGACGATGAAGTGGAAGTCTCTGGGCGCAGCGGGGAAGTGCAGGCTGCGGCCGCTGAACTTGCCGTAGGCGAGCAGGTCGAGTTGTTGGAGGCGCATCGGGGGTCGGAGAGTTTGTAGGGTTTGAACGGTTCGAGACTATGCAAGGCGACCGGCATGCTGAAGGCCGCAGTGGGCGGAACAACCCGGTTCGCTCGCACCACGAAGCCGGCAGGCCACCAGGCGGCACGGCTGTCACGCTGGCCGCCAACCCGCACTCACGGCGCCAGCGACAGCCGCGCCAGCAAGCCCGGGATCACCGCCTCGATCAGCGGGCCGATCTCGCCGGCGCGGATCGCCTTGAGCGCGGGCACGGCCTCAGCCAGTTCGGGCGGCGCCTTGCCGCTGAGTGCGCGCAGGTCATCGGTCAGGCTGCGCAAGAAGTCCTGGTCTTCGCCGACCTGGGCCAGCAGTGTCTGCAGGTCGGCCAGCGCGTCGGCGCGGGCGAGGATTTGGCCGGCATCGAGTGCGGGCGTGGTCAAGACCTGCACCTTTTCGACCCACAAGCGCTCGCCGCCGAGCGCGGCGGCCAGTGCCAGCACCTCCTCGCGCAGCAGCGCCTCGCTGCCAAACAGCGCGCCGTGGGCGGCGCTGCGGCCAGACAGGCTGACCCGCAGCGCCAGGGGTTTGGCGTGGTCTTGTGCCGCCAGCAGGTCAGCCAGGGCGGTGCCGACCCGCGCCACCACGCTGGCCAGGTCGGTCGCCGCAGTGACGTTCACCGACAGCCTGTGCCAACGCAGCACGTCAACAAACCGACGTTCAACCGTGAGGATGCCGGTCTCGTCCGCCGTGACCAGCACTGCGCCCCGGGCGCCGGTCTCGCGGATGTGGCGGCCCTGCAGGTTGCCGGGGAACACCACCCAGGGGCGCTTCTGCAGCACCGCAAACTCGTGCACATGGCCCAGCGCCCAGTAGTCGTAGCCCTTGGCCGACAGCTCGGCCAGCGAGCACGGGGCGTAGCGGGCGTGCACGGCGTCACCCTCCATCGCGGTGTGCAGCACGCCGATGTTGAGCCAGCCGGGCACGGCGTCGGGGTAGCCGACGGCCAGGTTGTCCAGCGTGGCCGCCTCGCGAAAGCTGCGGCCGTGCAAGGCCACCCGCAGCGCGTCGATGCGGAAGGTGGCGGGCTTTCGGGTGTCGAACACCTGCACGTTGGGCGGCAGCGTCAGGCGCTTGGTCATCTCGCTCTCGGCATCGTGGTTGCCATGCAGCAGGTAGACCGGCACGCCGGCCTGGTTGAGCCGGCCCATCTCGCGCACAAAAAAGTGGCCGGTGTTGTAGTCCTTCCAGGCGCCGTCGTAGAGGTCGCCAGCGATGACCATGAAGTCGGCCGACTCGTCGATCGCCAGGTCCACCAGCGCGCTGAAGGCGTCGCGGGTGGCCGTGCGCAAGCTGGCCACGGGCGCGTTTTGGTAGGCAGACAGGCCGACCAGCGGGCTGTCGAGGTGGATGTCGGCGGCGTGGATGAACTTCATGCGGTGGTGTTGGGGTCAGGTTCAGGATCAGGTTCACGAAAGGGCTCGGCATGACGGTCGACGTGACGGACGGCATCACGGATGGCATGACGGTCGGCACCAGGCCCGGAGACAGGCCTTTGGCGCGCTGCCGCAGTTTGCGACGCTTGCGCCTCCGCTGCGCCGCCTGAATCATCCAGCAGGTCGAGCAGGCCGCTGACGCGCTGGGTGCGCCGTGCCAGCGCGTCGGCCAGCGCCTCGCGCCGGCCCGAGACCAGGGTGAAGGCCAGCCGCGCCCGGGTGATGCCGGTGTAGACCAGCTCGCGGGTGAGGCCCCGGCTGGGCGCCTGGGGCAGCACCAGCACGGTGTGTTCGAACTCGGAGCCCTGCGCTTTGTGCACCGTCATCGCAAACGCCGTCTCCACCGCTGCCAGCCGGCTCACCGCCACCGAGCGCAGCGCGGGCCCGTCGGCAAACCAGGCACGCAGGGCTGAGCCGGTGCTGCGCGGCCGCAGCACGATGCCGATGTCGCCGTTGAAGACGCCCAGGCCGGGGTCGTTGCGGGTGACCATCACCGGCCGGCCCTCGTACCACTCGCCGCGCTTGACCAGCAGGCCCTCGGCCACCAGCGCCCGCTCGACTGCGCGGTTCAAGCCCTCGCAGCCCCACTCACCCTCGCGCACGGCGCAGAGCAGGCGAAAGCGCTCGAAGTCGGCCAGCACGCGCAGCACCCATGCGGTCCAGGCGGCCGGGGTGGGGTCGGGGGTGGGTGGGGTGACGGCGGTGGTGGCGGTGGTGGCGCTGATGGGGGTTACGGCGTTGATGCCGGTGTCGGCACTGACAGCCAGGGCGCCGCCGGCCGGCGCGGGGCCCTGGCGCAGGGTGTCGAGGTAGGTTCGGTAGCCGCCGACTGCGCCTTCGCGGCCGTGCAGCGCCAGCTGCAGCAGCACGGCGGGGCTGCTGGCGAACAGGGCTTGCAGCGGTACGGAGGACTGAGGCGCACCGGCAGTCGCACCGCCAGATGCACCGTCAGGCGCGCTGACGGCGGCCTGGGCAGCGCCCACCGCGCCCGCCACACCCGCCACACCTGCCACACCTGCCACCCCCGCCACCCCCGCCACCCCCGCCGCACCAGCCACGCCTACCTCACCTGCTGCACCCGTCGCAGCGCGCAGCAGCGCCGCTGCCTTGGCACTGTCACCGGCATTGACCGCCAAGGCCAGCTGGCCGATGGGACCGCCAAAACGGCGGCTTTGTCTAAGCATCACGGTCTGCTGGGCCAGCGCGCTGCCGGCGCCCAACCGGGCCGGCGGCAGGGTCTGGCCGGTCGCGGCGGCGATGAAAGCAGCGGTGTCCGGGCGGTATTGGCCGCGCTCGGCATCGCGGCACAGATCGCCCAGCACCGCGCCGGCTTCGACCGAGGCGAGCTGGTCCTTGTCGCCCAGCAGCACCAGGCGGGCGCCGGGCGGCAGCGCCTCGAGCAACGCGGCCATCATCTCCAGGTGCACCATCGAGGCTTCGTCGACGATCAGCACATCCACCGCCAGCGGCTGCGCCGCGTTGGCCTGGAACCGCCGGCTGTCGGGCCGCGCGCCCAGCAGGCCGTGCAGGGTGCGGGCCGGGCCGATGTGCGAGGCCAGCTCGGCCAGCGGCAGGCTGTCGCCCAACTGCTGCTGCAACCCGGCCAGGGCCGTGTCGATGGCTTGGCGCAGCCGGGCTGCCGCCTTGCCGGTGGGCGCGGCCAGCGCCACCCGCAGCCGCTCGGGCGTGGGTGACACCGCCAGCAGCAGCGCCAGCAGGCGGGCAGCGGTGTAGGTCTTGCCGGTACCCGGCCCGCCGGTGATGACCGACAAGCGGCCACGCAAGGCCACGGCGCAGGCGATTTTTTGCCAGTCGAGGTACGGCTCGGAGCCTGCCAGGGCAGCGGCCTGCGGAGCGGGCGCAGCTGGAAACAGCCGGTCGAGCCAACCGCGGGCCAGGTCTGCATCCGGCGCGGCATGCTGTGCCTTCGAAGCGTTCACCAAAAAATCCACCGACGAATCCGGCGCCGTCCCCCACCCCGAACTCACCCTTTCAAGCACCTGGGCGGCCACCCGGCGCTCGTAGCCCCAGTAGCGCCGCAGGTACAGCAGTTGGCCGCGCAACACCAGGGGTGACTGGCCGCTGGCCGGGCCGGGCGGGGCCGCAGCCCGGGTCGCCGGGCTCGGCGCCAAGTTGTCGTCCAGCGCCACCAGCGGGCACGCCAGCAGCGCGACCTGCCAGCCCCAGGCGCTGGCGGGCAAGCGGGCCAGCTCGGCTTGCAGCGCGGCGCAGGCCTGCGGCGCCCAGCCGAGCAGGTCGGCCGGGTCGCGCAGCAAGTGGCCGAGCGGCAGGCAGGTGTGGCCCCGGCCCTCCAGCTGCGCCACCAGGGCGCAGGCCAGCAGCACGGTGGGCGAGACCTGCGGGTCCAGCTCGGCCAGCAGACGTGCCAGCGCATGGTCGAGCCGGCGAATCCAGCCTTGCTCGCTCCAGGTCTGCAGGGTCTGCAGCAGCGCGGCGCTGGCGGGGGCACCGACACCGACACCGACACCGACACCGTCAGTGGCACCCGCACCGGCACCCACACCGACCCCAGCGCCAGCCTCGGGTTGAATGCCTGCGCTCATGCCAGCACCCCGGGCGCCTGGCCGAGCAAGGCATCCATCGCGTCGAGCAGCGCCAGCGGCGGCGCGATGGTGTAGCAGCCGTGGCCAGGGCCGCGCAGGCCGCGCAAGAAGTAGTAGACCGCGCCGCCCAATTGGCGCGCGGGGTCATAGGCCGCGCCCAGCCGCGAGCGCAGCAGCCGGTGCAGCGCCAGCAAGTACAGCGCCGCTTGCACGTCGTAGCGGTGGCTGGCCATCGCCTGCGCCAGCGCATCGGGGCCGTAGTCGCTGTCCTGGGGGCCAAGATAGTTGGATTTGTAGTCCAGCACCCAGAAGCGCCCGCCCGACTCAAACACCAGGTCGGCAAAACCCATCAGCATGCCGCGCAGTTCGCGCTCGGGCAGGGCCGGCCTGGCGCGGCCGTCCAGCAAATGGCTGCGGCAGAGCGCATCGAGCTGGCCTGCCACCAGGCCGTCGCTGGGGAACCAAAACTCCATCTCGGGCAGCAGCGCGCCCAGGCTGTCGAGCGCGGCACCCACCGGTGGCAGCGGCGTTTGCACGGCCTGCGACAGCCAGGTCAGCACCGCATCGGCGCGCGTGCCCCAGCCCTCGCGCTCGCAGCGCTGGCGCAGTTGCTGCTGCAACGCGGGCGATGCGGCCAGCGCAAACCGCTCACCGGCCAGCCATTCGAGCTGGTCGTGCAGAAAGTTGCCGGGCAGCGCGCCGCGCGCAAAGTGGTGCCAGGGTTCGAGATCAGCGTTGGCGGTGCCGGCGGTGGCTGTCTGGGCGGCGGCAGGGGTTGACGGGTCCGCACCCGCACCCGCACCCGCAATCGAATCCTCACCCTTGGCGTCAGCACTGGCCGGCGCCAGGGCCTCGTCGTCACGCAGCGGCAACGTGCCCAAGGCTGCGCCGCCGCCAACGGTCAGGTCGCGCACCAGGCCCGAGAAGCTGCCCACCGTCCAGCGCCGCTCGAAGTCGGCCGTGTAGGCCCGGGCCTCGCGCAGCGGCGGCGGCGGGCTGCGCGGCTGCAGTGGGCTGCACGGCACAGCGGCCCAGGGCGGGAAGGCGACGGGCGGTGCCGCGAGCCGCTGCAACTCGATCTCGTCGCAGCCGCCCAGCGCCGCGGCGATCCGGTCCTCCAGCTCGGCGGGCAGCAGCGGGTCCGGGCCGCACAGCAGGTAGCCGATGGCGCTGCGCCAGGACGTGCAGTCGCTGCTCTTGCCCGACTTGAGCGCGGCAAAGCCCACCCACAGCGCATGGCGGGCGCGGGTCAGCGCTACGTAGAGCAGGCGCAAGTCTTCGCGCTGGCGGTCGGCGTCGGCCTCGGCGATCTGGGTGGCACTGGGCTGCAGCACCAGCTCGCGCTGGCCCGCCGTGCCGGCCAGGTTGACAAAGGGCGTGCGCGCCCGGCTGACGGCGCGAAAGCTGCAGGCAAAGGGCAAGAACACCAGCGGGTACTCCAGGCCCTTGGACTTGTGCACCGTCACCAGCTTGACCAGGTCGGCATCGCTCTCCAGGCGCACGATCTGCTCGTCGCCTGCGTCCGACCCGCCGTCGATCTGGCTGGCCAGCCAGCGGATCAGGCCTTGCTCACCCTCGACCTGGGCGCTGGCGGCCTGCAGCAGCTCGGCCAGGTGCAGCATGTTGGTCAGGCGGCGCTCGCCACCGTTGTCAGTGACGACGACGCCAGCCGGGCGCGACGCCCGAGCAGAGGTCGGGGGGCCGGCCAGCCAGCGCGCCGGCAGGTCGAGCCGGTGCAAGGTCTGGCGCAGCATGCTGAGCACACCCTGGTGTTGCCAGATGCCGTGCAACTGGCGCAGCAGCTCACTGCGGGCATCAAACGCCTCGTCATCGCGGGCCAGGTGCAGCAGCTCGGGCACCGACAGGCCGATCAAGCGGGTGGCCAGCGCGGCGCGCGCCAGCCGGGTGTCGAGCGGCGCGGCCACCGCCCGCAACCAGCGCAGCAGGTCGTGGGCCTCGTCGCTGTTGAACACCGAGTCTTTGTCCGACAGGTAGACCGATGCCACCTGGCGACGGCGCAGCGCCTGCCGCACGGCGGCGGCCTCACGGCCGGTGCGCACCAGCACGGCGATGTCGGCGGGGCGCAGGCGGCTGAAGTCAGCCGGGTCCGGGCCGGCAAACCCGGCCTGGGCATCGTTGAGCAAGCTCACGATCTGCTCGGCACAGCGCTCGGCAAACCAGCGCTGGCTGGCGTCGCCATCGCGCAGTTCGGCGTCCAGCACCAGGCGCAGTGCCGCAACCGGGCCGGCAGCGCTGACGAAGCGCTCCGGGCGACCGCGCGCGGCGACGGGAATGAAGGGCAGCAGCGGCTCGGCGGGGTGGGGGTTTGCATCCGCATCCACACCCACCTCCGCAACGGCGCGGAACATGAACGCCCCCGCGCCCTGCCGCAGTTCGGCCTGTTCGAACACCTGGTTCACGGCCGCCACCAAAGCGGTGGTCGAGCGGTGGTTGGTGCCCAGCAGGTAGTGGCGGCCGGCTGTGGCGCGGCGCACCGCCAGGTAGCTGTGGATGTCGGCACCGCGAAACCCGTAGATCGACTGCTTGGGGTCGCCGATCAGCAGCAAGGCGCTGGCGCGGCCGTTGTCGCTGATGCGGTAGAGCCGGTCGAAGATGCGCGCCTGCACCGGCGCGGTGTCCTGAAACTCATCCACCAGTGCCACCGGGTACTGGGCCAGGATGCGGTCGCGCAAGCGCAGCGCAGGCTCGCCGTTGGCCTGGGGGTCCAGCGCCTGGTCGAGCCGGTTCAGCAGGTCGGCAAAGCCGAAACTGCCGGCCTGCTGCTTGAGCACCGCCAGCCGGGCGCCGATGCGGGCCGCCGCATGCAGGCGCAGGCCGGTGCGCATCAGCGGCAGCGCGTCCAGCGCCCGCAGCAACTGGGCCAGGGCCTCGAAGTGTTCGGGCATCTGCTCAACCCAGGCGCCGGGTTTGAGGGCCTCGTTCAGGCCGGCGGGTGTCAAGCGGGTGGCGCCGGTCTTGAGGTCGGGCGCTGCGGTGTCATCCCCTTCGGCCCAGGCCACCAGCGTGGCCAGCCAGGCGTCGTAGTGACGCGGCGCCAGCTTGCGCTTGTCGAACGGGCAGGCCTTGAGGGCCAGTTGCTGGTCCAGCCACTGGCCCATCGCGGCGGCGCGCTGCGGCCAGCCGCGTTTGAGCGCGGCAACGTCGCGCGCCCGCTCAGCGCGCAGGCGCTCGATCAGCGCCTGCAGCGTGCCCTGGCCGGCATCCGGGGGCAGCACCTGCGTCAGCAGCGACTGGGCGTCGCCAGCCAGCGCAGCGACATCGCGCCAGACCGCCAGCGTGGCGTCCCAGGCCGCGCCCGGCAGCGGGTAGAGCTGGGCGCGCCAATAGTCGCGTGCGGCCTCGTTCAGCAGCGCGGCCTCGTTGCCAGCGAGCTCTTCATCGAACAGGCTGCCGGAGTCGAACGCATGCTCGCGCAGCATGCGCTGGCACCAGGCGTCGATGGTGTGCACCGCCGCGTCGTCCATGCTCTCGGCCGCCATCGCGAGACGCCAGGCTGCGGCCTGGCGCGGCGGGCCGGCTGGGTGGTCGGCCAGCAGGCCGGCCAGCAGGCTGTCGTGCGCGGCGGGCTCGGCCTCGCCGCGAAAAACGCGGGCGGCCTCCAGCAGGCGGGCACGGATGCGGTCGGACAACTCACGGGTGGCGGCCCGGGTGAAGGTCATCACCAGGATCTCGGGCGGCTGCAGCGGCCGCTCGAACCCCACCTCGCCGCCGTGGCCCAGCACCAGGCGCAGGTAGAGCGCGGCAATCGTCCAGGTCTTGCCGGTGCCGGCACTGGCCTCGATCAAGCGGCTGCCCCAAAGCGGGAAGCGCAACGGGTCCAGGATCTCAGTCATGGGGGCGGGCTGCTGCGGCCGGTTCGGCGGGGTTGGGGCGGTCGGCGGGGGTGGGGAGGTCAGCGAAGTCGGTTGACGCCTCGGCATCGAACAGGGTGATTTGCACCCGGGTCTCGATCCAATCGAGCATCGGCCCGAACAAGGCATCGGCCAGCATGCCGAATCGGCCATCGCCCGCCAGGGCTGCAAAGTCGGGGTAGAGACGGGCCAGGCAGGGTTCGCTGCACTCGCCCGGCGCTGCGCCCAGGGGGTAGGCGCGGCCCTCGTAGACCAGCGCCGCCTCGCCGCCGGCGGCATGGACCAGCGCGCTGCGCGAGGCCAAGGGCAGAGGCTCGGCGCTGCCGGCCTGCCAGGTCTGCACCAGGGTTTGCAGGGCGGCCAGCGCCTCGTCTTGCGGCAAGGGGTCGAGGCTGAGCCAGGCGTCCCGGCCGACGATCACACCGCCCGCCGGTACGCCGCAGGCGGCAGCGACCAGGCAGCGCACCCAGGCGGGGATCAGCACATCGCGCCGCACCCGCGGCTTGACCGGGTCGTCGCTCAGCCGGCTGGCGCTGAGCTGCAGCCAGACAGCGGCCTCCGGCTGGCCGGCCGGGCAGCGCAGGCCGTCTTGCCAGTCGTCGATGGCCTGGCCCTCGCACTGCAGGCGCAGCGGTTGTTTGGGCAGGGCCTGGGGGTAGCGCGACTGCAGGTCAACCCAGCAGCCGAACATGCGCAGCCCGGTCTGCGTCAGCGCTTGCGCAACGCGCCGGCCAGGCTCGGCCATGGGCAGCCTGCCGGCGCGCTGGACCCGGGCGACTTGGGCGGTGATGACGGCGGGCAGCGGGTGCTGCGGGGTGAGAGGGAGGGCGGGACCCGCGGCGCTGGTAACGGGACCAGCGGCGCTGGCGGCGGGGTCTGCTGCGCTGGCGTCGAAACTTGCGGCGGAACTTGCCGCTGGAACGGCGCCGCCTGGCTGCAGCGCCGCCAAACCTTGCTGGATCAGCGCCTGCAACAGGCCGTGCTGCTCCAGACCGTCCAGGCCGAAGGCCTCCTCATCCACCGCCGCCGCTTCGCCGTCGGTGAAGACCACATCGAGCTGGCGCCGGAAAAAGTCGCGGACCGGGCTTTTCAGAAAAGTGGACAGCGCGGCCACGGTCAGCGGCGGGCTGGTGTCGGGGCCCGCGCCTGGCGCAGCGCCGAAATCGTGGCCGCTGCCGGTGGTCTCAGCGCTGCCCTCGCCGTGGCCCAGCCCGTCACCCGGCCCGGCCCCCACATGCGCGGCGCGCCACTCGCGGGCAAAGGTAAACAGCGGCGGCAGGCCAGGCTGGCGGGCCGACGCGTCACCGGTTTGACCTTGGCCTTGCGCGCCGGTTTGCTCAAAATATTGCCGGCTGAAGGGCTGCAGCGGATGCTCGGTGGTGCGCGCAGCCAGCACCGGCCCTCGCCACGCGGCCGCCAGGTAGTCGCGCAGTTGCGCCACCAGCACCGAAGGCGGCTGGAGGCTGTTGTCGCGGGCGCTGCGGCCGGCCCAGCTGATGTACAGCACCCGGCGCGCCGACAGCAGGGCTTCGAGCATCAGCTGGCGGTCGTCGTCGCGGCGCGAGCGGTCGCCGGGCCGGGCCTGGCCGGGCAGGCCCATCAGGTCAAAGTCGCTGCGCGGGCTGCGCCGGGGGTAGTCGCCGTCGTTCATGCCGAGCAGGCAGACCACCTCAAACGGCACCGCCCGCATCGGCATCAGGCTGCAGAAGGTGACACCGCCGGCGCGGAACCGCCGGTTCAGGCCCGGCGCGTCGAGCCCGCCCAGCCAGGCCTCGCGCAGCACTGCCAGCGAGACCGGCTGCTCAAAGTCGGCCAGGGCGCAGGCCGCCAGCCAGGCCCGCAGCGCGTCTTGCAACGCGGCCAGCGTGGCGCGTTCGCGCTCGTCGGTGGCTGCGAAGAAGCGGGCGATCAGGTCGTGGCAGCGCTGGCCCCAGGCGGCGGGCGTGGCGTCGCTGGCGGCCAGTGTGGCCCAGGCTTGCAAGGCCTCGACCAGGGCGGCCAGCGCGCCGGCATGGGCGGCGTCGAGCCCGCCGATCTCGGTGTAAGGCTCGATGGTTTGCAGTGTGCTTGCCGGGCAGCCGGCGGCCCTGAGGTCGCCTACGTCAGCATCCGGGCCAGCCGGGTCGCAGCCCCCCAGCTCACCCACCGCATAGCCCAGCAGCATGCGGCGGATGCCGAACAGCCAGGTATTTTGCTCGCCGCAGGCTGCCAGGCCCAGCGTGCTGCGCTGGCCGAGGTCGAGACCCCAACGGATGCCGGCACCGGCGATCCACTGCGCCAGGCGCGGCAAGTCTTCTGGGGCCAGACCAAAGCGTGCGGCCACCGCGGGCACGTCCAGCAGGTCGCGCAACTCGCTCTGTCCGCAGCGCTGCAGCGGCAGTTGCAGCAGCCATTCGAGCGCCTGCAGCAGCGGGTTGTTGCCACGCTCTTGCAGGTCGGCGATGTCGAACGGGATGTAGCGGGCGTCGCTGCGCGCCACCTGACCGAACACCGAGCGGATCGCGGGGGCGAAGCTGGCGATGTCGGGCACCATCACCACCACGTCACGCGCTTGCAGCGCTGGGAGGTCAGTGGCGGCGGCCGTGTCGGCGCCGTCCGGCCCGGACGGCCCGGCCAGCAGTGCCAGCAACTGGTCGTGCAGGATCTCGACCTCGCGCTGGGCACTGTGGGCGATGTGAAAGACGATGGAGCGGTCGCTGGGGTCGGCAAATTCACCGGCCGTCGGCGCCGCGCCCGCCGGCGCCTCGCGGTTGAGCCCGCCCGCACCGGCATGCTCGGCCAGCGGCAACAGGTCGCGGATGCGGGCCTGCACCTGCTGCAGCAGTGTCTCGCCCGGCCCGTCGTCGAACAGATCGATCTTGTTCAGCGCAAAGCGCTGTTGCGCCACCTGGGCATCGTCAAAAGCATCGAGCTGGCGCACAAAGTCGCGGCCCTGCCGGCCCCAGGCCGCCAGCAGCGGATGGGCATGGGCGTGCATGTCCTCCAGCCCCAAGGCCGCCAGATCACGGCCCTGGCGCAGCGGGTGGCGGCGCCGCGCCTGGCGCAGCAGCTCACGCCCGGGCAGGATGTCGGCCCAGTGGTAGCGGCAGGGGTTGGGCACGGCCAGCAGCACCTGGCAGTGGGCCGAGAGCGCGGCCAGCGCCTGCAGCGCGGGCAGGGCCAGCTGGCTCATGCCAAACAACACCACCCGGCGCGGCAGCCGGCCAGCCGGCACATCGCCGGCCTGCAGCGCGGCCAGAAAGCGGCTGTGCAGTTGCGGCCGGCTGGCGCCACGCTGTGCGGCGTCCAGCGGCGCCAGCAGGGCGCGCCACAGCGCCGACTGCCAGGCCTGCTCGGGTGGCAGCGGCGGCGCGCTGTGCAGTGGCTCGGCAACCTGGCGCGGCAGGCGGTCACTGCCGGCGGCCCAGGCGTCCAGCCAGTCGGGGCGGTAGACCTGGTACTGGTCGTAGAGGTCGGCCAGGCGCTGGGCCAGCTGCAAGCGCCGCTCCAGGCCGCCCCGGTTCAGAAAGCCCGCCAGCGGCTCGAAGCCGGGCTGGCCTTGCAGCGCCGGCAACTGCTGCATCAAGCGCCAGGTCAGCGGTAATTTGTCGAGCGCCGACTCGGCCGGCACGGCGCCGGCGCCCAGCACCTGGCGGTAGGCCCGCCACAAAAAGCGGCCGGGCAACTCGACCCGGGCGGCGGCAAAGATACCGCCCTGCGCCGCCTGGGCCATCTTCAGCCACTCGGCCACGCCGTTGCTCTGCACCAGAAACACCTCTTGCTCCAGCGGCTGCAGCGGCTGGCGACGCAACCAGGCCAACACCGCCTCGCCCAGCAGCTCGGCGCGGTTGCCGTGCAGCACCAGCAGGCCGGGCGGGATGTCGTTGGGCGGGAGGGCTGGCGGGTTCACAGGGCGACGGATCGGGGTGGGGCGGACTGGGGTCGAGGTGAGGGCGGCAATGGGGAGCGGGGTAAGCAAGCGAGGCAGCGCGAACGGCCATGTTCGCTGCTCACAAGCTCAGCCGATGAGCCGGTGGGGGCGTCCGACAAAATAATCTTGCCGATCCTGCTGACACTGGCGATCCTGCCGGTGCTGTCGGTCCTGTCGATTGGGCTCTGGCACAGGCCCAGGTTCAATCCAGCGGCCAGTTCAGCACCGGCGCGGTGCCCGGCGCGGCGGGCCTCGCGCCTTTGGCTGGCTCGGCCGGCTCGGCCAGCGCCGGCAACGGGTCACGCTCGGCTGTGTCCACGCCGCGCCACCAGGGTTTGACGTCGCCCGCCAGGTCAGGCTCAACCGGCTCGCCCAGCCTGGGCATCAGCAGCCGGGCGCCGCTGGCCGGGGCCTGCTTGAACAGGGTCTCGGCGGGCTCGTCCCAGGCATGCATCGCCAGGCTGAAGGTGCCCCAGTGCACCGGCAAAAACGCGCCGCCGCCCAGCAGGCCGTAGGCCTTGAGGGCGTTTTCAGGGCCGAGGTGGATGTCGCCCCAGGACGGGTGAAACGCGCCCACCTCCAGCATCACCAGGTCAAACGGCCCCAGACGCTGGGCGATCTGGCGGTACTCGGTGGTCAGGCCGGTGTCGCCGCTGAAGAACACCGCATGCCGGGTAGAGCGCAGCACCAGCGAGCACCACAGCGTGTGGTTGCGGTCTTTCAGGCCCCGGCCCGAGAAGTGCTGCGACGGCGCGGCGGTCACCGTCAGCGCAGTGCCGGGCAGCGTGTGCGACTGCCACCAGTCCAGCTCGGTGATGCGCTCGGCCGGCACGCCCCAGGCCTGCAGGTGCGCGCCCACGCCCAGCGCGGTGACAAATGGCACCTGCAGCTTGGCCAGCGCCTTGATGGTGGGGTAGTCGAGATGGTCGTAGTGGTCGTGCGAGATCATCACCAGATCGACCGCCGGCAGCGCCCGCAGCGGGATCGGCACCGGCTGAAAGCGCTTGGGCCCGGCCAGCCGCAGCGGCGACGCGCGGGCGCCCCAGACCGGGTCGGTCAGCACGCGGTAGCCGTCGATCTCGATCAGCACCGTGGAGTGGCCCAGCCAGGTGGCGCGCAGGCCGCTGGCGGGTGGGCGCTGCCAGGTCGCCAGCGGATTGAGCGAGGGCAGCGGGCCTTGCGGCGTGCGCCGCTGGCCACCGCGCAAGAATTCACCCAGGGTCGGACGCGGCACACCGGTGTCGCGCAGGCCGGGCAGCACCGGGTGCCGGTTGCGAAAGCCGTCGGGGGTCCACAGCGGCGAGGCCTGCATGCGCTCGAGCCGCAGGCCCTCGGATTTCTTGCCAAAAGTCTTCATCACCCACCGCCTCCGCCAGACAGGCCTGCACGATACCCTGCCGGGCGAGCGGGCCTCAGGCCGGCAGCACCGGCGCAGCCAGGCCGCAGCAAGCCCAGCCGAAGCCTGCCATACTCGCAGCACCACAGTTGCATATGCAATGTTTGCACCGGCGGTGCCGACAACCGCAATCGCCCTTGCCGCACGATCACCCTGGCGATCACCTCCGCGCTGACGTCAGCGATGACAAGCGCATCACGCGCCTCTGAAATGGACAGCCCCTTGTGACCACGGCCCGCCTTGAGAACACCCCGCCTGCGCCGCCCTTTGGCGCGTCCACAGGCACCAACGCCGGCACCAACGCCAGCACTCCCGCCGGCACCCCCGCCGCAGCACCCGCCCGGGCCCCTGACCCGCTGTTGACCGCGCCCTTGCTGCCCACGTTGCTGCGGTTTGCCCTGCCCAACATGGGCGCAATGCTGGCCACCGCGCTGGCGGCGATTGCCGAGACCACCTATGTCGGCAGCTTTGGCGTGGCCTCGCTGGCCGGCATGGCGCTGGTGTTCCCGATGATCATGTTCCAGATGATGTTGTCGGGCGGCGCGATGGGCGGCGGGGTGTCGTCGGCCGTGAGCCGGGCCTTGGGTGCGGGCGACGCTGACCGCGCCGATGCGCTGGCGGTGCATGCGCTGTGGATAGGCGGGGCAGCGGGCCTGCTGACGATGGGCTTGATGCTCAGCTTTGGCCCGGCGCTGTTTGCGGCGCTGGGCGGCAGAGGGCCGGCCTTGTCGCAGGCGGTGGCCTACGCCAATGTCGCGTTTTTCGGCTCGGTCGGGGTCTGGCTGGTCAACACCTTTGCCTCGGTGCTGCGGGGCTCGGGCAACATGGTCGTGCCCTCGGCGACGCTGTTGGCGGTGTCACTCGCCCAGGTGCTGCTGGGCGGCGCGCTGGGGCTGGGCGTGGGGCCATTGCCGAGCCTGGGCATGGCCGGCGTGGCAGCCGGCCAGGTGATCGCCTACAGCGCGGGCGCGGGCTTTCTGTTCTTCTACTTGCGCTCTGGCCGGGCCCGGGTGCGGCTGGCGGTGCGGGCGACGCGGCTACAGCCCGAGTTGCTGCGCGACATCCTGCGGGTGGGTGCGCTGGCTTGCTTGTCGCCCTTGCAGACGGTGCTGACGATCCTGATCCTGACCCGGTTGGTGGCGCAGTTCGGCACCACCGCACTGGCCGGCTACGGCATCGGCACCCGGCTGGAGTTTTTGCTGGTGCCGATTGCCTTTGCTATCGGCGTAGCCTCGGTACCGCTGGTGGGCATGGCCATCGGCGCTGGCAAGGTGGCCCGCGCCCGCCGTGCCGCCTGGGCCGCCGCCTCACTGGCCACGGCGGTGCTGAGCGTGCTGGGTTTTTTGCTGGCCTGGGCGCCCGACCTGTGGACCGCCCGCTTCACCCAAGACCCGGCGGTGCGGGCCTCGGCCGCGCTGTACTTCCGCTGGGCCGGGCCCTGCTACGGCGTGTTTGGCCTGGGCTTGAGCCTGTACTTCTCGTCCTTGGGCGCCGGCAAGGTGGTGGGCCCAGTGCTGGCCGGCACGCTGCGGCTGGTGCTGGTGGGCGCCGGTGGCGCGCTGCTGGCGGCAGCGCAAACCCCCGCCTGGACGATCTTTGCGCTGGTGGCGGTGGGCATGGTGGCCTACGGCCTGGGCACCGCCGCTGCGGTGCGCTACAGCGTCTGGGGCGTGGAGCGCTGAGCCGGGCGGCGACGCCCCGTGACAGTTGCCCCGGGGTGCTTCTCAAGCCTTCGAGTCAAGCACCGCCGCATTGATCAGGGTTCGCAGCTCACGCCGGATCGGGTACAGGCTGGACGGCATGAACTGGGTCAGGAAGACGACGCTGATGTCCTCGACCGGGTCGATCCAGAACGCGGTGGAGGCCGCGCCGCCCCACCAGTACTCGCCCAGCGAGCCGGCCAGCCCGGTCTTGGCGACATCGGTGGTCATGGCAAAACCCAGGCCAAAGCCGACGCCCTGGTAGCTCGCCTCGGAGAACAGCGACACCGACATGTCGGCCAGGTCGCGCCCACCCGGCAGGTGGTTGGCGCGCATCAGCGCCACCGTCTTGGGGCCGAGCAAGCGCACCTCGCCCAGCGCGCCGCCGCAGCGCAGGGCCTCGCAAAAGCGCATGTAGTCGGCGGCGGTGGACACCAGCCCGCCACCGCCCGACGGCGACGCGGTGGGCTCGCGAAAGCTGCGCCCGCCCATCGGCGTCAGCTTGCCGGCGGCAGAGTTGACGTAGCACTGGGCAAAGCGCGCCGCCTTGTCGTCTGACACATGAAAAGCGGTATCGACCATGCCCAGCGGCCCGAAGATGCGCTGCTGCAAAAAGTCCTCGAACGGCATGCCCGAGATCTGGCCGACCAGGTAGCCCAGCACGTCGGTGGCCACCGAGTAGTTCCAGGCCGTGCCGGGTGAAAACTCCAGCGGCAACTGGCCCAGCGCGGCGACAAAACCCGCCAGGCCCTCGGCCTGCTCAAACGGCTCGACCCGTCCCTTGCGGTAGGCGGCGTCGACATTGGTGCGGGTCTGGAAGCCGTAGGTCAGGCCCGAGGTGTGGCGCAACAGGTCGATCATGCGCATCGGCGCGTCGGTGGGCCGGGTCTGGAAGGCGCCGGGCAGGCCGGCCACGTACACGCCCAGGTTCTTCCAGGCCGGGATGAAGCGGTGCACCGGGTCGTCCAGCGCCACCAGGCCTTGCTCGACCAGCATCATGAAGGCCACGCTGGTGATCGGCTTGGTCATCGAGTAGATGCGCACGATGCTGTCCTCGGCCATCGCCGCGCCGGTCTCCAGATTGGCCTGGCCCAGCACCGTCTGGTGCACCAGTTGGCCCTGGCGCGCCACCTGCAATTGCACACACGGCAGGCGGCCGCTGGCGATGTAGCGCTCGGCCAAAAATTGATCGATGCGGGCCAGGCGCTTTGAGCACAGGCCCAGGGATTCGGGTTTGACGGTCATCGGGGGTCTCCAGTGCGGGTTATTTTGCCGGTGCTTGCTCAAGGCGGGCCCGGCGCTGCGTCGGTACCCGCCTGGTAGACCAGCATCGCCGCCGCGAGGTCCGCCAGCGCGCTGCCGACCGACTTGAACACGGTGCGCTCGTTGGCGGCGCGGCGGCCGGTGGCTTGGCCGCGGGCCAGGCTGGCCAGGCTGCCGCGCACGTCAGTTGCGCTGAACACACCGCGCGCCAGCGGGCCGATCAGGTCGCCGCTCTTGGTCAGTGCCTCCTCGGTGTCGAGGTACAGGCCGGCGCCGGCAATGCAGGCGTCATCGGCCTCGCGCATGGCCGGGGTGAAGCTGCCGATCAGGTCGAGATGGCTGCCGGCACGCAGCCAGCCGCCTTGCAGCAGCGGCGCTGTGGCCAGCGTGGCGCAACTGACAATGTCGGCCTCTGCGGCGGCCGCTGCCAGGTCGGCGGTGGCGCTGGCCTCGAAGCCCTGCTCGCCCAGCGAGCGGGCCAGCGCTGCGGCCTGCGGCGCCGAGCGGGCCCAGACCGTGACGCGGCGGATCGGCCGCACCACGCGCATCGCCTCGGGCAGCAAGCGGGCGACCTGGCCGGCACCGACCAGCAACAAATGGCTGGCGTCTGGCAGCGCCAGCCAGGACGCCGCCAGCGCCGAGGTTGCCGCCGTGCGGCGGGCGGTGATCGGGTCGCCATCCATCCAGGCCAGCGGCGCGCCGGTGGTGGCGTCGAACAGCAGGTAGCTCGAATGCAGGCCGGGCAGGCCGAGCGCCGCATTGCCGGGCGCGATGTTGACGGTCTTGATGCCGTAGAAGCGACCCGGCAGCCAGGCCGGCATGATCAACGAGGTCAGGCCGGCAGCGCGGGGCGGGTTTGCAGGCGTGGTTTCAGGCGTGTCGGCTGAATCGCCGGCGGCCGCAAGCTGGTGCACATGGCGAGCCGGCACCTCGCAGCCGCTGGCAAACAGCGCCTGCAACGCGGGGATCAGCCGCTCGAAAGGCAGCGCAGCGCGGGTGGCCCGGGCGTCAAAAAACTGCATGCACGCCTGACGGCAGCCGGCCTGTGCGCAAGCTGCGCCTCAGCGCGCCTGGGTCGGGATCTGGTTGAAGGGCAGGCCCCGGTCAGCCCGCAGGTCAGGTGGCAAGCCGAGCACCCGCTCGGCAATGATGTTGCGCAGGATCTCGTCGGTGCCGCCCTCGATCCGGGTGGCGGGTGAGCGCAGCAGCATCGCCTGAAAACGCCCCGCCGCTGCTGCTTGGGTTTCGTCCACCAGCACCCCGGCGGCACCTTGCAGATCGAGCGCCAGCGCCGCAATCTCCTGCAGCGTCTGGCCTGCCACGAGTTTGCCTATCGAGTTCTCGGGCCCGGGCGTCTGGCCCTTGGACAGCGCCGAGATGCTGCGGTAGGCGGTGTACTTGAGGCCACTGGTGCGCACCGCCCAGGTCGCGAGCCTGGAGCGCACCGCAGCGTTGTCGATGGCCAGGCCGTCGCCGGTGTCGAACCCGCTGCAAAAGGCCAGCATTTCCGGAAATCCGGTGGGCATGCCGGCGCCGATCGACAGGCGCTCGTTCATCAAGGTGGTCAGCGAGACCCGCCAGCCCTGGCCCACTGCGCCCAGGCGCTGGTGGTCGGGTACGCGCACGTCCTTGAAATAGACCTCGTTGAAGCCCGACTGGCCGTTGGCCTGCTTGATCGGGCGAACCTCGACGCCGGGGCTTTTCATGTCGAGAAAAAACATGGTCAGGCCGTCATGCTTGGGTGCGCTGGGGTCGGTGCGCACCAGCACCATGCCGTGGTCAGCGTAGTGCGCGCCGCTGGTCCAGATCTTCTGGCCGTTGATCAGCCAGTCGTCACCTGCGCCGTCGCCGCCGCTGCCCGGGCAGCGCTCGGCGCGGCTGCGCAGGCCGGCCAGGTCAGACCCGGCCGCAGGCTCGGAGAACAACTGGCACCAGATCTCCTCGCCCGAGGCCAGCGGCGGCAGGTAGCGCTGTTTGTGCGGCTCGGGCGCGTAGGCCATCAAAGTCGGCGCGATCATGCCCTGGCCGATCAGGAAGACGCCCGCCAGCTTGGCGTAGACGCCCTCCTCTTGCTGCCAGATCACCCGCTCGATGGCGCTGGCGCCCCGGCCGCCGTAGGCCGTGGGCCAATGCAGACAGGCCCAGCCGGCATCGCTCTTGGTTTTTTGCCAGGCCTTGGCAGCGGCAATCACGTCGGCGCTGCGCAGCGGCGGCTGGCCGTAACCGGCGCCGGCCAGTTCGCCCTGCAGCGCGGTGGGCGCGTTGGCGGCGATCCAGGCCCGCACCTCGGCGCGGAAGCGGGCTTCTTCGGGGGTGTCGTCAAAATTCATGGGGCTTGTCTTGGGGCTGATCCTGGGGCTGAACCGGGCGGGTTCAGGCGGCGCGGCGCACCGGCGCTGGCGCTGGCGGTTGCGCTTGCGGTTGCGCTTGCGGTTGCAGTGGTGACCGCAACTGCAAACGCCTGACCAGCAGGTCTTCCCAGCGCGACAGGCTGCCCAGGCTCAAGGCCAGCAGGTTGGCCCGGCGGTAGTGCAGATGGCAGTCGAACTCCCAGGTAAAGCCCATGCCGCCGTGCACCTGGATGTTGTTGCGCGCGCAGTGCAAATAGGCCTGGGTGGCGCTGACACGGGCGGTGGCCGCGGCCTCGGGCAGCTCGGCCGAGCCGGTGGACAAGGCCCAGGCGCCGTAGTAGGCATTGGAGCGGGCGAGCGTGGCCGAGACATACATGTCGGCCAGCATGTGCTTGATCGCCTGCAGCGAACCGATGGCCCGGCCAAACGCAAACCGCTCCTGGGCGTAGGCGCAGGCGGCCTCCAGCGCCCGGTCGGCGCCGCCGAGTTGCTCGAAGGCGATCAGCACTGCGGCCCGGTCGAACACCTCGGCCAGGATTTGCGGGCCGGCGCCGGCTGTGCCCAGCGGCTCGGACTCGGCCTGGGTGAAGCTGATGCGGGCCTGGCTGCGGGTCGGGTCGATGCTGGGCACAGTCTCGCGCTGCACCCCGGCGCCGTGCAGGTCGACCAAAAACAGCGAACAGGCCGGTGCGCCGTCGGGCTGAGCCGCGCCCGGGCGGCTGTCGTGGGCGGCGACCACCGCAAAGTCGGCGATGTCGCCGTCGGCCACTGGCAGCTTGAGGCCGCTGAGCCTGCCGTCCGCAACACTGCAGTTGAGCGACGACGGCATGAATTGGCCGGCCCGCTCGGTGAGCGCCAGCGCGCCGACCTTCTGGCCGCTGGCCAGCAGCGGCAGCCAGCGCTGTTTCTGGCCCTCGCTGCCGGCGCACAGCAGCAGCTCGGCGGCCAGCGCTATCGACGATGAAAACGGCACCGGTGCCAGCGCCCGGCCCAGCTCCTCGGCGATGACACACAGCTCAAGATAGCCGGCGCCCAGGCCGCCGTAGGCCTCGGGAATCGCCGCCCCCAGGTAGCCCTGCGCCGCCAGGCCCTGCCAGAGCGCGGCATCAAAGCTGGCGGGCCCGTCCAGCACCGCCCGCTGCGCGCTGCGGCCGCAGTGGTCGGCAAGATAGCGCCGGGCCTGGTGCTTGAGCTGCTGCTGTTCGGGGGAGAAGTCGAAGTCCATGGCGGTCCTGTGCTGCGGGGATCGGGCTGCGTTCGGGCGGCGGCTACTGGCCTGTGAAGCGCGGCTCGCGGCGCCCGGCCATCGCCGCCACGCCTTCGACAAAGTCATCGGACTTGAACTGCGCGTTCTGCTCGGTGCTCTCATGCGCCACCGCAGCGCGGATCTGCTCGACCAGGCCACGCCGCAAGGTCGCGCGGGTGGACTGCACCGCCAGCGGGGCGGAGACCGCGATCTCCCGCGCCAGCCGGGCGGCCTCGCCGCGCACCTGGTCTTGCGCCACCAGCACATCGGCCAGGCCGATGGCCAGCGCATGCTCGCCGCCGATGCGCCGGCCGGTGTAGAACAACAGCGCAGCCCGCTGCGGCCCGACCAGGCGGGGCAACGTGACCGACAAGCCAAAGCCGGGGTGGAAGCCGAGCCGGTTGAAGTTGGCCGAGAAACGCGCCTCGGGGCAGGTGACCCGAAAATCTGCCACCAGGGCCAGGCCCAGGCCACCGCCCACCGCAGCGCCATGCACCGCCGCCACCACCGGCTTGCTGCAGGCAAACAGCCGCAGCGCCTCGGCGTAGATCGGGTTGAGCGCGCGGGGGCTGCGCTGCGGCGGTGTCGCCTCGCGGTTCGTGAAATCCGCACCGGCGCAAAAGGAAGCTCCTTCGGCCGCCAGCACGATGCTGTGGCAGCGCCGGTCGGCCTCCAGGTCCTCAAAGGCATCGGCCAGTTGCGCGATCAATCCAATGGTGAAGAAGTTGTGCGGCGGCCGGTGCATCTCGACCGTGGCGACCGGGCCGTCAAAGGCAATCGTGACATCGTTGTCGGCTGGGTTCATGGCGTTGGCCTTTCAGAATTGCTTGCGGGTCAGGGCCGGCCAGAAGCCGCTGGCGCGGGACTGGATGGCGGCGCGGCCGAGCTCGGCAGCCCAGTCGGCATCGCTGCCAAACTCCTCCCGCCAGGCCCACAGGCGGCGGGTGGCAAAGTGCAAGGGATGCTCGTGGGTGAAGCCGATGGCGCCAAACACCTGGTGGGCGATGGCCGTGCCCCGGCTGGCCGCCTCGCCGCAGCGCACCTTGGCCACGGCGGTGGAAAACCACGCGGCGCTGCAGTCTGGCGCGCCCGTGTCGGACAAGCCGGCATCGGGCGCGTCGGCCGCGGCCACCAGCGCGGCCACCCGGGCGGCTGCCACATCGCCCGCCATCAGCGCCAGGTTTTGCTGGATCGCCTGGTTCTTGCCAATCGGCTTGCCAAACTGCACCCGGTCGCCGGCGTAGCGCACGGCATGCGCCAGCGCCGCCTCGAGTGCGCCCACCATCATCGCGCTGCGCGCCAGCGCGCCCAGGGTCCAGACCGGCCGCGTCAGCGCCAGCGGGTTGGGCGCCACCGCCCGCAGCCGGGCGTGGTCCAGGCGCAGCGTGTCGGACGGCAGGCCGGCGTGGTTGTTGCGCGGCTGCAGCGTGACGCCCGGGTTTTGCTGCAGATCGAGCAGCGCCAGCCGGCCGTCGGTCAATGACACCAGCGCAGCCCGGGCATGGCGGGCCCAGGGCACGGCATGGGCCACGCCGCTGAGGCTGGGCGCGCCGGCGCTGCCAGTCAGCGCCAGCTGATTGCCCTGGCCTTGCTCGATCAGGGTCAAGGGCTCGGCGTCAAGTTCAAACCCGGCCCGCGAGGCCAGCAACGCGGCCAACATCGTCTCGGCCAGCGGCAGCGGCACTTGCCAGTAGCCCAGGCCGCGCAGCACCGGGTAGGCGGCGCTCCAGCTCTGGGCAAAACCGCCGGCGGCCTCGCTGGCCAGCAGCAGCGGCAGGCCACTGTCAGTCACCCGGCGCCACAGGCCCGCATCCAGCAAACCGGCTTCGGTGCGCTGGCGCATCGCGGTGTCCACCTGCTCGGCAAACAGCCGGGCCACGCTGTCGTCGATCAGGCTGTCGCCGGTGACAGCGCCCAGCGCTTGTGGTGCGTCAGTCATCGCAGGTCCAGTCCTTTGGCAATGATGCCGCGCAAAATCTCGCGGGTGCCGCCGCGCAGCGAAAACGAGGGCGCTGCCAGCGTGGTGTAGCGCATCGCCTGGTCCAAGGTCGAGCCCGGCTCGACCTGGCCGCCAAACAAGTCGTGAGCGGTATCGGGCAGGGCTTGCTCGACCAGCGCGCCCTGGTCCTTGACCAGGGCTGCCGCCAGCGCAGGGTTTTCGCCGCGCGCCAGCATGCCGGCCACGCCCAGCGACATCTGTCGCAGCGTGCCGTACTGCGCCACGATGCGGCCCAGCGCCACGGCATGGCGCGGGTTATCGGCGTCGGCTGCGTCAAGCATCTCCAGCAGCAATTGCGAGCTGCTGAGGTAGCGCTCGGGCCCGCTGCGCTCAAACGCCAGCTCGGCGCCCACCTGCTGCCAGCCCTGGCCCTCGGCGCCGATCAGGTGCTCGTGCGGCACCACCACCTCGTCGAAGGTGACTTCGTTGAAGTCGTGTTCACCGAGTTGGTTGAGGATCGGCCGCACCGTCAGCCCCGGTGTTTTCATGTCGACCAGAAACTGCGACATCCCGCCGTGGCGGTTGCTGCTGGCGCCGCCCGCGCTGGCCGGCTCCCGCGCGCCGGTGCGCACCAGCACGATCATGTAGTGGGCCCGGTGCGCGCCTGATGTCCAGAGCTTGCGGCCGTTGATGGCCCAGCCGCCGGCACAGGGGTCGGCCCGGCTGCGGATCGAGGCCAGGTCGGAGCCTGAATCGGGCTCGCTCATGCCGATGCAGAAAAACGCCTCGCCGCTGGCGATGCGCGGCACGATCAGCGGCGCCAGAGTGTCGGGGGCGTAGCGCATCAGCAGCGGGCCGCTCTGGCGGTCGGCCACCCAGTGCGCACCCACCGGCGCGCCAGCGGCCAGCATCTCCTCCAGCATGACGTAGCGCTCCAGCGTCGACCGTTCGTGGCCACCGTAGCGGCGCGGCCAGGTCATGCCAATCCAGCCGCGCTGGCCCAGCAGACGGCTGAACGCCGGGTCGGCGCCCGACCAGTTGCGGCAGCGACGCAGCGGCGGGATGGCCGGCATCTGCTCAGCCAGGAAGGCCCGCACCTCGGCCCGCAAGCTCTCGCATTCGGGCGGCAACGTGCCGGGGTTGATCAACAGGCCCTGCATCGGTGGGTCTCCTGGGGGCGTGGTGGGGGTCTTGATTCGGGGACTGGAGCGTTGCCGGGGCACCGGCAGCGCCCGGCGGGCTGAGGCTGGCCATTCTGGATGTAATTTGTTTGCTGAGCAACAAACATCTGTGCTACTTTCTGGTTTGCTGGCGTCTGGCTTCCCCAGCGTCGACAGCACGCTGCGCCCCGACACACCCGCGAACACGCCCACAAAAACGCCCGCAAACGCACCTGCAAACGCACCTGCAAACGCGCCCGCAGATACGCCCGCAGATACGCCCGCAAAAACACCCGCAAACGCGCCCGCAAACGCGCCCGCCAACGCGCCCACCCCAGCCGCCAAATGCCCACCCAGCCCGAACACCTGCCCGAGACTCCGCAGCCTGCGCCAAGCCCTGGGCCGCTTCGCACCGGGCCGCTGGCCGGCGTGCGGGTGCTCGATCTCACCGCCGTGGTGCTGGGCCCGCTGGCCACCCAGATCCTGGGCGATTACGGTGCCGATGTGATCAAGCTGGAGCCGCCCGAGGGCGACCTGATGCGCGCCAA